>NZNU01000010.1 GCA_002695035.1 Micavibrio sp.
GCCATGGGCGGCCAAGTTGTTGTGCAAATTTTCGATAGGCAACATCCTGATCTACTTTTCCGTCAGGAACGGGAACCTCATAATAGGCAATCCATTCTTCGGGCCCCAGAGCCTCTGCAAAAAGAGGTAATTCTGCAGGAACAGGAGATCCCGGAGCACGCGGCGGCAATTTGCTCGGGTCAAATTTTATAAAAGGTTTGATATAGGGGAAAATACGCGATTGAAACGCGATCAATGTATCAAGATTATGGGTTTTCCTGAATTGAGTATTTGGCCCTTTAAATAAAATCCAAAGCGCCGCCAGTCCTAATATGATGCTGTAAAGCCATCTATAAGGGTAGAGAGCTGTTGTCGCAATCTGTTGCGAGACTTCTTCGGATAAAGCCTCTTTTTGTATATTTGGTGTGGCCTCGAACCAGGTCCAGAATGGCAGATAACTGTCCTGCCATGGAACCTGATAGTTATCGCCGAGAATATGGGACATCATCCACATCTCTCCATAGCGTATCCAGCGAACCACGGCGCGGATATCGTATTGGAAAAAATACCAGAATATTGCAAGCAGGATAAAAAAGATGACGGACAGAATAAACCAGCCTGCCGCATTATCACTACCTTTTACCTCGCCTGCCATATCAGCCTCGAAAAATGTCTATGAGAAGTTGTTTTTAAACCTTACGGGATGCCCGCATTTTTTGCTTTTTTTAAGTTTACACTATTTTTACCCTAAAATACAAAAACTAGATAAGCTTTTTATTCGGAGTGAGTTTTTAAGGTTTCAACGGAAAAAGCCTCAACGGTATTCAGCTGTATGTAATGATATGTATCAACCGGATCGGTAACACCCATGGGCAAGACATTATAAACGGCATCGGGTGTGCCGGTGGCCTTCATCATGACCATATTTTCGGTGATCTGGAGGATTTGGCCGGTAAAAGTCTGGCTGTTTGTATGAATGGCAACCAATGGCAGCAGATCTTTTTTTCTTTTGATTAAGAGATCCTGTAAGGCCGCTTTAAGAAGAGATTGATCATCACTTATATAAAAATCCTCATTGGATGATGTCTGGCTGGTCTGAAAATTCTGTGCGTATGACAGTCTGGAGTGAATCATGACTATCAGAGCCAAAATTAAGGCAGAGAGAAGCACAGTTTTGCGCATTTTTTATGTCCTTTTTTTAAAAAAGTGAACTTTTTTTCAAAAACATGCAAGAAGAAACTTTTCAAACAAATTTAGTTCTGCTAATAAAGCATTCTTCATTGTGTTTCTTTTAGGGCATAATGACGGAAAATTAAAGGTGCGCCGCAATAGCTCAGTTGGTAGAGCAGTTGATTTGTAATCATCAGGTCCGCGGTTCGAGTCCGTGTTGCGGCACCATTTTCCCCATTTAAAAACTGCTCCAAATTTTTTTAGCATAACATTGAGCCGTAATGATTGTTCATAAAGTCACGAAAGCCCCCTATGCCTTCAGCCATGGAATCTGCTTTTCCTTCGGTCAAACTCATATCAAATCTCCGTCTTTAAATTTTGGGGGTATAAAATTGCTTTAATTGCTAATGTAATAAATGTATAAACCACACCTGAAACGCAAGTGAAGAGAATCGGCATTAGCCAGAACATATGTAATAAAAATCCATCAATCGTATAAAATTTATGCAAGGATTCGTAGCTCGTTAAAAATTGAATACTCATGTAGGAGAAAAACAGTGTCAGTGGACATACTATTGCACCTATTAAAATCCACTTACGCCACTTTTTCCGATAAGCTTCTGTCACCCCTTCCGACCTTGCCGTAAAGGAATGAGTGTATGATTCAGGCACCCATCTTTTTACATCGATATTGATATAAAATTTCAAAACATAGAACGGGAGAAGTAGAAAACTGAAAAATCTTGCGACACGGCAATATTGGTAAATTGAAAAATCCAATGTTTTTTCAAAGTTTCCTAAAATTGCCTCGATAAAGCTCGGGGGATATATATTTAACAAGGGCGTTTCCACAGTGGTATCATTGATAACCACGTAGCGAAAAATAAAAACAAGACATAAATTTATTACAAATATCCAAAAGGCATATTCTGTTAATAAAAGCGGATATACATCATTCGGGTTTGCGTCTTTTCTAAAAATCCGCAATATCGCCTGATGCAATCTAGGTTTCTTGGATAATTTTAATAGCCCCAAATTTTTTCTCCCTCATTTTGTCTTATTTGGCTTTGACACATGAGCCAATCATCTGAAAAAAGCAGCGATTTATATCAAGGTTTTATAATTTAATGTTTCCAAATCTCCGGTTGATTTTGACCGCTTGTTTTTTCGTTTTTAGAAGTTCTTTCATTTTCTACCGTTAAAATATTTTGCCATTCATATTCTTTCTGGAAAGGGTTCAGTATTGAGAAAAATTCTTCATTTTTTCTCTGTTCAATTTCTGGGCAAGTGAAGACCTCGTTTTGTCCTATAATTTGCTTGTCACAGGTTTTATGGCAAAATCCGCCATTATAACATATGGCTTCACGCAAAGGCTTGTAAGACAAATAAATAGCAATCATAATGAATATGACTGCTCCTATTGCTGAAAATAATGCTTTTTTTTGCTATTAAAAAATTTATTCATAGACACTATCTACTATTTTCTGCTGAAGCTTTCTGATCATCTATATAATGATTCCCATTTCCGGTAAAATTAACTTCAGTCAACAGCTTCGTGTACTCATTTTCATCGACCATGATTAATTTCCTCTAATTTAAAAATGCTCTGCGGAGTCTTCCCAAAAACTTTTTTCTTGTTTTTCTATTCTTGTTTCTATTTCTCTAACAATATTCTGATTCCGTAATTCTTTGTTTTTATCCGAAAAATGTTGGGAAATAAAGAAAACTCCAACTATTAAAAAAACTATACCTACGCTTATAATCATTCTCTTATTTTCCAAATAGAATTCTTTCATAAAAAAGCTTTGTGTTAAATTATTCACCGGATCAACTACAGTGTCTCAATCCTCGACACTTCTGTAATCTCATTTTTGTCTGCCCCACCTGCAAAATTATAAGGTTTTAGTAAATCTGAGTAATCATCATAATCTGGCATATTAATTTCCTTTAAAATGGATGAGCATTAATTGTTGCTGGCTTACCTAACTGGTAACCTATTCCTTGACTTGCTGTTAATTTTTTTATTAACAGCAAGTAGCAAGCAATTAGTAGCAAAAAACAAATGACAGCTATAATAATCTTCTTTTGATGTTTTAAATAAAATTGTTTCATCTTCTCTCCCTGAATTGATATTTTTAAGTTTTAAACACACTTTCAAAATGAGTTAAAACAACATCACCCTTGAGATTTCGGTAATTTTATTCTGTACCCCACTACCTACAAAAGTGTAAGCAATAGGATGTTTCCATAATCTGAATATTGTGCCATCTTAAAATTTCCGCCCATGCCAATATTCACGTTCTTGTTCAATGTTTCTCTTTATAAAATCTTTTTTCACCTGATTTTCATTTGGAAAATTGTTTTTCAGCAGCAAGTAGCAAGCAATTAGTAGCAAAAAACAAATGGCAACTATAATAATCTTCTTTTTGTGTTTTGAATAAAATTGTTTCATGTTTTCTCCCTGAAAAATATCCCTCAATTCTCTTTAACCGCCCACGCTATTCAAGTCAAACCAAAGTCGGCACTGATGCAGTGATATATTTTCTAACAAAAGTTGTGTCGTATTGGCGGCCGTTTATGCTCACGCAGCACGCCTTGAGTACACCCCAAATTGATGCACCCGAATGTCAGGGATTGCATCTGAGCCGTTGATAGGAAACTATGCCTGAAAGGTTTGGTCTGCAAATATGGATATTTCGTGTTTTGCAGTAGCTAAAACATAGGTAATTTAGTTAGATTCTGTTGCACCATAATCAATTAAGTCTTTAATTATTAGTTGAATATATTTATTTCCTGAGGCGGCAAAAATATTATTTGTATCATTTAAAGTCGGGATAGAATTTAGTGCATATGTTATCATTTTATTCCTTATTATGCCTATCTATATAATCATTCACAGTTGCTATTAAATCATCGAAATTCCCGCCTTTACTTCCAATAATATATATAAAATCTTCATTCTGCCAAACTATACGTAAATGTGTAGGATAAGCCCTTAATTCTGGTAAAATCAAATATCCTAATTGATTATGATGTAATTTAACCTCTTTTAAGTTATTAGAAAAAACATCATCTAAAATAGATTTCAAACTGTTTCCATACAACTTTTGTCTAGAAAAAAAAGAATTAGAGCATATATGCTGCCCTTTACAATTAGGGCCAATAACAACTTCTATTTCTAAATGATCTACATTACAATCTCTAGAAAGATACTGAACGTATAGATTATCATTTTTTAAGTATAAAAAATTCGGTATAGAAATTTCATTCCCATTACAATTTATAACTTTTTGATAATTATAACTTTCTGAATATAAGTCTTCATTAGAGTTTGCTATTGTTAAACCCTCTTTAGAAAGAGCTGTACTAAAAAAAACCAATAATCCTGCAAAAAAAACTGGCAAAAAAATATATAAATTAGATTTACTTTCCATTTTAACCTCCTTTTATTTCCTTTAATTTGCTTTTGAAAATAAATCAATCATCAAAAAGCCCCTATACTTACATTTATTTGCTAATATTATACATGAGTTTATTTAAGGTTATTTCTAACAATAGTTGTGTCGCATTGGCGGCCGTTTATGCTCACGCAGCACGCCTTGAGAGCCCCCCAAATTGATACACCCGATTGTCAGGGATTGCATCTGAGCCGTCGATAGGAAACTATGCCTGAAAGGTTTGGTCTGCAAATATGGATATTTCGGATTTTGTGGTTTTAAAACGGTCTTTAACTTTGTAGGCTTTAAAATCTTTAAGTCGAAAATCTATAAAGGAATACACATGCTCGTTTTATTGTCCCCGTCAAAAGATTTGAATTTTGACCCCGTCGATAGCCTGCCCGACCCGACGCGCCCAGTGTTAAAGGACGATACGGCCGCGCTTGCAAAGGTCATGAAAACACAAACGGCCAGTGATTTAAAAAAGCTGATGAAAATCAGTGATAATCTGGCAGAGCTTAACGCTGACCGTTATCAAGCCTTTCAATCTGAGGGTAAAAGCAATTCCTCAAAGGCCGCGCTTTTTGCCTTTACGGGAGACGTATATCGTGCCATGCAGCCACAGGATTTCGATAAGAAAGAGCTGGATTTTGCGCAAAATACTGTCCGGACATTATCCGGTCTTTACGGTGTTTTAAAACCGCTCGATCTTATACAACCCTACCGTTTGGAAATGGGCACACGTCTTGAAACGGAACGGGGGAAAAACCTGTATGATTTTTGGGGCGATAAAGTTACAGAAACGCTAAATCAGGATATCAAGGAAACAGGGGCAAGCCATATTATCAATCTGGCATCGGCAGAATATTACAAGGTGGTCAATGCGAAAAAGCTGGATGCCCCGGTAATTGATATCAAGTTTCTGGAGGAAAAAGATGGCAAGTCGCGCGTTATTGGCCTGTTTTCCAAGCGCGCAAGGGGGCTTATGACCAAATGGATAGTAGAGAACAAGGCCAAAAAACCTGGCGACTTAAGCGCTTTTGATGCGGGCGGTTATAAATTTCAGAAAAGCCAGTCCACGGACAAAGAGTTTGTTTATTCCAGAAAACAGCCCTGACAGGAACCTCTATCTTTCAAGCCTATAGGGAAAATTAAATGTGACCTTGGGCTTTTCTGCGTCCGGCTTATACTGACGGTAAAGCATTGATCCGAAACCGGATTCAAGGGCAGATGCCCAATCCGCTGCTGTCTCATTCTGTGTCGCGATTTCTGGCTGTTCCGGCTTAACACCGTAACTGCGGTCAAGTAATGGCACAAGTTCAGGCGCAATAACGGAGCTGAAGATTTGTGCTGTCAGGCCGCTTGTGAAATTATAGCGCGCAGCATCCTGTCCCTCAACAAAGGCCGTGACGCATCCGTAAAATCTGTCACCTATCGTATAAACAAATGTAGCTGTCCGGTTTTGGACAGTTGATGAGCCGTTGGCGTGGTGCTGGCGATTATCGCCTGTCCCTGTTTTTGCGCCAACCGCAAGTTCACGTCCGTCACTTAACTTTACACTTCCGCGCGCGCGGCGTGCGGTACCGACTTCCACCACTTGCTGCATCTCACGACGGGCCAGGCGCGCCACCTCAACAGGCAGAACACGTTCTGCCTTTGGCTCTCCGGCATTAAAATCGAGCTCATATGGTGTATTTTCTGCAAAATGTATATTGCTGAATTTTTGGGACTGAACACGCATTCCGTCATTTTGCAGGATGCCGGCAAGTGTTGCCAGTGCCGCAGGCGTATCACCCGATGAACCAAGCGCAGAGGCGAGGGAAGGTGTCATCTTCTCAAAAGGAAAGCCCAGTCTTTGCCAGGTCTTTTGAATATGTTCAAAGGCCTCTTGCTCAACAATGGTTCTGATGCGGGTGTTCTGGCCTTCAGTTTTGTTAGAGTTTAAAAGCCAGTCATAGACTTCAATCCGCTTTGCGCGCGAAGCCTCTTTTGTTTGGCTCCAGCTGGAATCGGGATTTTGAGCTAAATGCCCTCCCAGCCAAATTGCCAGAGGATGCAGGCCTGTTAGATAGCCCCGGTCATGGAGATTAAATTTACCGGGCGCATGGGCTTCGTATAATTCCTCATAATCTGTGTTAGGGGTGCATGTTACGCATTTTTCTGACATGAAATCTTTCATGTCTTCCAAACTCCCTTCAGGTTTTACCGAGCGGTAGACAACAGCCAGATGTGTTGGGGTTTGGCGAGTGTTTTCTGCAAGATAATCCAGAATTTCGTCCTGATTTTTACCCTCAAGGTTTTTCCAGCTCCGCCACAGATAAATCTTGCCTTCATATTCGGCAAATTTTTCAAGATAGGCACGGCGCTGGTCACTTTCTGTATTCGTATAAATATCGGGATCAATATTCATTTTCTGGTGAATAGTGTAATTAACGACATCGCGCATAATGCGAATAAAGGGGAGGTTTAAGGATTGGTGCAAAGACTCCTTAACAGTATAATGTCCACCATTGTTACGTCTGTCAAAATTACTGAAACGGTGAAGGCCTCCGCCTGTGAAAAAGCGCTCTCCCGGATTTCCGCTATATGTGCGATCCAAAGATGCTTCCAGCGTACCGTTCAGGCTTTTGTCCGTGTCAGGTGAATTCAGGTGATCCACCACAAATTGGGTCAGGTTGTCACTGTCATGAATTTTAAGGGCGTTTCTCTGCCTATCGCTCATTTGGCTAAGGCGGTGGTGAAGATCGCTTACAGCTTCCATATAGGATACGAGCGTACGTAATTTTGCTGTTGAGCCAAGCTCGAGTTTTGAGTCTTCGTTCAGGTTAAATTGACCTTCATAATTATCCGCCTGGACTCTGAGTACATTCTGTCCATTGGGTAAACGCTCGTAAAGTGTAAATGTGTAAGTCACATTTGCAGTCCCGTCTTCGGGTAGGAGGCGGTATCCTGTCAAGCCATATCCGGCGGCAATTTCGGGATCTTTAATGTCATGCAATCTTTGGGAAATGGCGCGGTCTACCGGTACATCCAAAGTTGTTTCAGCACGCAAATCATAGCGATTGAGCTGATACAGACTGTCAAGACCAAGCATTTTCATCAGGTCGATTTGCATAGATGATTTTGCTTTTTGAGGATCAGCAGGGGTTTTATATCTTTCGCGTATTTCGCGCGGATCGGCATATGTGACATCTATTTTCAACGCGGCATCGCGGAGTCTGTCTGAAATTATTCCCTCCTCGGCCAGAAGGGGAAGAAACGCGTCGATGCGTTCTTTCAATTCTTCCCTGTTGTTGCGCAGATAAGCGGTTGGTTTTTTAACGGACATTATGATGCTAAGAGTTTCCCTGTATGCAAGTGCTTTCAGGCGCAAATCTTGTTCCGATAATTCGCTTTCATCCATTTGCAAAAGGCGGCTGACGTCATTAGGGTCCTTGCCGAACCAGGCACGTAGCCCGTCCGAGAAGCCATGCACTTCGCCAAATCCGGGCACAGCCGACATAGGAATTCCGTTCACATAGTTAAGAACGATTTCATGTCGTGAAAGCGTTGTATCCAAACCATATTGGTAAGACCGGGTTGATGCGGTCAGCATCTGGCGAAATTTTTCGACCTTGTCACCGCTTGTCTCGCCGCCGGGTGAGTGTTTAAATTTTTCAATTTGGGTGGCAAGCGTTGACGCGCCAGCTCCACCGGCGCCCCTTAAATCGGACTGTATTGCGAAGAAAAGTCTTTTCCACTCGATCGCAGGATTGCGGCGGGTAACGGATGTGTTGAGCAATTCCCTGTTTTCGACATAGAGAAGGCTTTGCACCAATAGGGGGGGCAAATCATCATAGGTTTTGAAAACATCACGAGGATAGCGTGCTTCAAAAAGCGGCTGCCCTTGCTGGTCGACAATATTTAAGCCGGCTTGCGCTTTTTCGTCATAAAGGGGAAAAAGCGGTATGCCTAATATACTGCATTCTTCCCACTGCGTATCAGATGCCAGCGTAAAGTTACGGTCCAGCAAACGCTGCATAATATCGCGCGTTCTTGAATAGCCAAGCCGTTCATCATACGGCCCCTCGGCAAGGGGAGCTGATTCTGTATTTAATTTGAAAGTCTGGCAGTTATTCCCATTGGCGACTGAATTGAAATGCAGGGAACTGAAAAAAGATGTTTCCATTTCCACCGCGCCGCCTGCTGTGATAATTGCGCCGCTTATCGCGAGTGATTTAAACCATTTTGATAAACCGGGTTTTTCGGATTTATCATCCGTTGCTGAGTTCCCGTCCCTGTCAGCAAGATATTTCTTAGCAAAATTTTGCATTTATCCTACCTGTTATATATTTTTATATTATTATTTTGCATAAACTAAACAGATTTCAAGGGAATTGCAAAATGATTCTTTTGAAGCGTTCTTTATTGAAATATAATTATCAGGAATACTAAAAAAATTGACATATTTATGGTAGGGTGCTAGTTAATTCAGGATAAAACCTTTCTAAGAAACGGGCTTTTTAAATATGAATAAAATTGATGTCAGACCCGAAATGTTTCATTTGCATACTGTTTTCAATATTGCACGTGGCACGCCAGACTATGATAAGGAAGTTGTTCTCGTAACAATTACCGACGAAAATGGTTTGATAGGCCGCGGGGAGGCTATTCCTTGCAAAAGATTTGGTGAAACAGTCGATTTTATTACCAATCAAGTCAACTCAGTCCGCACTCAGCTTGAAAAGGGTGTAAGCCGCAAACAGCTTATGGATATTTTGGCTCCCGGTACAGCAAGATGCGCGATAGACGGGGCGTTATGGGATCTGGAAGCGAAGCAGACCGGAAAACCGGCCTGGGAAATTGCAGGGCACAGTTCAGCCTGGAAACCTGTTGATACTGTACAGACATTAAGTCTCGATACTGTCGATAACATGGTCAAAGAGGCAAAAAAACATCCCGACTCAAAAATCCTGAAAATTAAGTTAGGTGGTGGCGCAGATGACATGAAGCGGTTGGAGGAGATACACAAAGTCAGACCTGATGCTTCACTGGTGATTGATGCGAATGAAGGATGGAGCCTAGATGAATTAAAAGAATTTGTGTCCAAAGCCAAAAATTTCGGCGTCACCATGATTGAGCAGCCCTTGCCTAAGGACCGCGACCACGAGCTTATCGGATTTGACAATAAAGGTATTCTGATTTGCGGGGATGAAAGTATCCACGTGCTGGACGATATCAAAACACGGGCGGACCGTTATGATATGATGAATATTAAACTGGATAAAGCCGGCGGCCTAACACATGCCTTTGAAATGATGGCTGAAGCGAAACGCCTCAACAAAAAAGTTATGGTTGGATGTATGCTTGCAAGCTCTCTAAGTATCGCGCCGGCACTTCTGCTTGCGCAGGACTGTGATCTGGCAGACCTTGACGGGAGCTGGTGGCTGAGCGATGACAGGCCGGGTGGTATTACCTTTAGCGGTGGACAGGCACATCCCGGAACGCTTTGGGGACAGCCTTAAAAAGAGTGGGGCGGAACTGCTGCGGCCTCCTTTTCGTTATCAGTAATGAATACGAGATAACATTTAAGAAAAGGAAAATCCCATGACAAAAGAAAATATCAATAATATTCAGAACCTTCTTGTACGCGTCATTGATAGCGCGGAAGGCTATTCGGAGTGTGCGGAAGAAGCCAAAAACACACGTTTTGAAAAGCTTTTTGAAGGCAAAGCACAGGAACGCCGCGAATTTGCCGTAGAAATCCGCAATTACCTGCGTCAACATGACAAGGATGTCGAGAATGACAGCTCACTTCTGGCAGGTGCCCACCGCCTTTATGTTGACCTTAAATCCAAAATCAGTAATGACGACGAAGGTGTTTTAGAAGAAATTATCCGTGGTGAAAGCAAGCTGGTTGAAACATATGAAGACACTATTCCCGGAATTGACCCGCAATATTCAATTTTGCAGACTTTGAAGCGCCAGCTATCTAAGGTGTCTCAGGATTTAAACGAGGCGAAAACAATGGAAAAAGCAGCTTAATACCTTATGCTTTTTTCTCCCAGCCGCCATTATCGGTTTGCTGGTAATAAGTAAGATCATGGCCCGCGTCTTTGTAAGATTTCCATCTTTCGCGGGCCTTTTTCACAATATCGGCGTTGTTCCCGTCAAACATTTCGCAAACCAGTCCGAACTTATCGGTATCTGCCCGATCTGCCACATTTGTCAAAATCAGAGTTTCAGCCTTATTGGGATTATCATTTTCAGAAGTCAGCCAGACAGGGTGCATCTCCGCGTCTTTGTCGCCCTTAATGCCATGCGGGAAAAAACCGTTCCTGCGGCACACCCATAAATGGTCGCTCATCGGTTTGATTTGTGCCTCATCATTCATCTGGATAAGAATCTTTTTGCCTGTTTCCATTGCACGGGAGAGGAGATCTGGCAAAGCCTGATCAAGCGGTTTTTTGGTTAAATGATAAAAACGAATTTCAGTCATATCCTTTATTACCCGTAATGTTCTTCAACAAAGGTGTCCAGAACGCGCACACCAAAGCCTGTCCCACCTTTTGTGGCAGTCGGCTTTGGTGATTTGATCCAGGCCGTGCCCGCCACATCCATATGCGCCCAGGCGCGGCCCTTGTCGACAAAAGCCTCCAGGAAAGCAGCCGCTGTACAAGCACCTGCGAAACGGGATTGTGTACCAAGGTTTTTAATGTCGGCAATGGGTGAGTCCATTTCTTTCGTGTAGGCCTCGCCCAGCGGCATACGCCATAGCTTCTCACCTGACAGGTCACTGGCCTTTTCAAGTTTCCGCCAAAGCTCGTCATCATTTGAAAATGTACCGCAATATTCAAAGCCCAGCGCCACCATCATGGCCCCTGTCAATGTTGCCAGATCTACAATCAGGGAAGGGTCATATTCACGCTGAATATGGGTCAGGCAGTCCGCCAGGACAAGGCGCCCTTCGGCATCAGTGTTTAAGACTTCAATTGTCTTACCTGAAAGGGAGGTTACGACATCCGCAGGGCGGTAAGCTTTACCGTCCGGCATGTTTTCAACCAGTCCGACAATTCCTACGACGTGAGCTTTGGCCTTACGCTTTGCCAAGGATTCCATCAATCCGACAACAGCGGCTGACCCGCCCATATCAAGTTTCATATCTTCCATTCCGGCGCTTGGTTTGATTGAAATACCGCCTGTATCAAAAGTGACACCCTTACCGACAAAAGCCAGTGGCTTAGAAGCTTTCTTTTTATCGCCGTTGCCGTTCCACTCCATAATGGCAACCCGCGGAGGATTATCAGACCCTTGCGCAACTGCCATCAGGGCGCCCATACCCATTTTAAGTAATTTTTTTTCATCAAGAACTGTTACTTTAACGCCAAGCGGTTTCAGGCGGTCCTTTATCTGTTTGGCATACATATCCGGTAACAGGTAATTAGGAGGGGTGTTGACAAGGTCACGTGCAAAAAGTGCGGCCTCAGTCGTACCTTTCAGGCGTGCCAGAAGCTTTTTACAGTCTTTGGTATCGTTGACCGCAATTGTGAGGGTTTTAAAACCACTTTCCTTATCATCTTTTCCGGTTTTATATTTTGCAAAATTATATGAAGCAAGCATAAGGCCATTGGCAAAATGCGCGCCTATTTTTGCTGCAGGTAAAGCTGTGTCCTTGCTGTCCAGTGCATTCAGATCAAGGCAGGCCGTTTTATGTCCGAGTGCTTTCAATGCACTCCATGATTTGCCCGCAGCGGTTTCGGTAATTAGCTCGTCCAGTTTTTTCGCCTCACCCATACCGACCAGCAAATAGACTTTAAAAGAACTCTCAACAGGGGCAGAGACAACCAGTGTTTGACCGGCCTTACCATTAAATGAGCCTCCATTCTTAAGGTGGTGACCTAGCAGCTTGGACGCGGCCTCATCCCCAGATATAGAGATTTTTGATTGGCCTTCGAAGACAGGAAGAATACATATATCCGAGCCTGGTTTTTGTCCCATGGCATCTGTTGTAAAATCTGTCTTGAAAAGAGAAGAGCTGTCTGTCATTTAACTATGTCCTGTATTTTTAAATTGAATTGTTACAATGCTTTCTTTTTGAGTGTCAGCTTTGTATAACTGCTTTGATAATAAACTGTAATATTCGCACGTAAAACGCAAGCCCTATGCTTTATAACCGCTATATTTATAAAATGCTGATAATGGCCACTATATTTGTGTCTATCATCCTCATTGCGGTTGTTTTGTTAACGCAATCCTTGAGATTTCTTGAAGTAATTGTTGAGTCCGGGGCATCTGTATGGTCGTTCTGGATGCTGACTTTTTTGTCGCTACCGAGGTTTTTTGAAATTATTATTCCTTTTAGTCTCGCAACGAGTGTTATTTTTACATTTAATAAAATGTCTGTAGACAGCGAGTTGGCTGTTTTGAAAGCAACAGGCTATTCTTTCTGGCAAATCTGTAAACCTATTTTGCTTTTATCGCTTATTGTCACAGTCTTTCTTTTGTTTGCGACGATGTGGCTTGCACCCTCATCGCTGTCAAAGATGCAGATGTTGCGGCAGGTAGTAAAAACGCAGTTTTCTACACTTCTTTTCCGCGAGGGTGTTTTTACAGATGTAGGTGACGGGCTGACAGTATATATAAGGGAAAAGGCAAGTAATGGTGAATTAAAAGGCCTGGTCATACAAGATGAACGTAACCTGGAAGAGGGCGCCATTACGGTCTTTGCAAAAAGAGGGGTCTTGGCCGCCACGAATGAGGGGCAGGAGGTTGTCGTCTTTGAAGGTGCGCGCCATGAAGCCAATCCAGAGAATAAGTCTCTGGAGCGATTAAATTTTCAGCGTTATACGATAAAATTACCCGAAGACAGGGGGCCGGCCAGAAAGCGCTGGCGCGAACCTGATGAGCGGACTTTTATTGAATTGTTAAACCCTGACCCTAGCAACAAGTCCGACCTTGGGAATTTACGCGAGTTCAAAGTTGAGGCGCATAAACGTATACTCGGGCCTCTGCTGACGCCGGTTTATTGCCTGGTATCGGCACTGTTTATGTTATATGGAACACATCGCAGGCAGGGGCATCTCCCGGCAATTCTGGCTGCTGTTTCATCAATGATATTATTACAATCCCTTTATATAGCGACGATGAATGCGGCCTTTGACCATGTTTGGGCACTTGTCGCGGGGTACGCGCTGGTTTTTGTCCCGCTTATCGGCTCTCTTTATATAATCGGCAAGGAACATGTGGGGGTAAAGTCATGAAAAACCACATGCGTTCAATTGTTTGGCGGTACATAGCGTCAAGCTATCTCTATAATCTTATCTTTATTGCTCTTGTGCTTTTGGGGTTGATAATGTTTTTTGACATTATTGAGCTCCTCCGTCGCGCGTCGAAATTTGACAATGTGCCCTTCTGGCGTGTTATGCAGATGGCCATACTCAAATTGCCGGAAGTGGGACAAACCATATTCCCGTTCGTAATTTTATTCAGTGCGATCTTTACTTTCTGGCATTTTAACCGCCGTTACGAGGTTACGATTTTCAGGACAGCCGGATATTCTGTCTGGCAATTTGCGGCGCCTGTCATCGCCGTGGGATTTGCCGTGGGGGTTGTGATGACCACAATTGTAAACCCAGTGGGAACAATATTGATACAGAAATTCAATGTTTTGGAAAACAACCTTATTGTGCGTGATGCGCCTCAAATATCTTATTTTGAAAACGGGCTGTGGCTGCGCCAACCATCAGATGAGGGATATACCATTCTTCATTCCCGTAAAATTGATATGAACACCAAAACATTACAGAAGATTACAGTCCTGTCCTTTGACAATGAAGACAGTTACAAATGGAGAATAGATGCACCGTCGGGTCAATTATCTGACGGCGTGTGGGAATTTAAGAATGCAAACTTTACCGAGCCTTCCGAGCCCGTCAGGGAAAATGTTGATATAAGGTTACCGACAGATATTACGGCCTCGAAAATCAGGGAAAGCTTCGCGGATGCGCCATCTCTGTCATTCTGGAAGTTGCCTTCGCATATAAGAACAGTCAGGCAGACAGGTTTTGACGCGGCCAATTTGCGCATTCATTACCAGAATCTCCTGGCTCAACCCTTTTTATTCGCCTCACTTGTTCTTATTGCAGCCTGTGTGACATTGAGACCTCCCAGAACGCAAGCGGTTTTCGGCCTAATAGTAGTCGGTGTTGCCATGGGCTTTGTTATTTTCTTTTTATCTAATTTTCTTCAGGCTTTAGGTGCTTCGCACCAAATTGCCGTGCCTGTTGCAGCGTGGGCACCGTTTCTGATCACTGTTTTTTTTGGTGCTGGCGTTATTTTGATGCTTGAGGATGGGTAAAACTGTGATTTTTAAGCAACAGAGGGCTTGACGGATTCAGATTCTTGCGGCTTTAATCTTTTAAGTTTTTGTAAATAATTCTATTGTTTACTTACTGCAGTAATTTTAAGTTTTTTAAAACCAGAGATTTTATAATGAATAAACGCTTTTTCAGCTTGACAGTTTTAGCCGCCTTTGCGGTTTTAACCTTATCCTCCTGTGCCTCAAATGATGACGGTTATAACACAGCCGAGATTTCAGACCCGTTTGAAGGTGTGAACAGAGGAATTCTTGAATTCAATACAGTTGTTGATGAGGCCGTGCTTGAGCCTGTTGCGCGCGGTTACCGCTATCTAATACCTCAACCAGGACGTAAAGGTGTCCGCAACTTGCTGGGCAATCTATCCTCGCCCACTCTTTTGATGAACGAGCTTTTGCAGGGTGATTTTGAGGGTGCGGGAAATGTCATGGTTCGCGCTGTTGTAAACACACTTATTGGTGTGGGTGGCCTGTTTGATGTCGCCGGTGCTGAAAACATTCCTTATGAACCTGAGGATTTTGGACAGACTATGGCTGTATGGGGTGTAGGTCATGGTCCTTACATTATGGCGCCGATTTTGGGACCCGGATCAGTTCGTGACTATTCCGGGCGTGCGTTAGATGCTTATGTTGACCCAGTTCGCTTATGGCTTTTCAATACGGATAATGAAGAATGGTATTATGCGCGTTCACTTGTGACTTTGATTGACACACGTGAAAGCCTGCTGGAAGTTATTGATGATTTGCGTGCAAACTCAATTGATTATTACGCAACATTACGAAGTGTCTATGTGCAAAACCGCGCGGCACTGGTTGCGGATCAGGATCCAAGCCTTGCAGGCGTTGCAGATTTTTCCGAATATTGATTAAATAAATAAAAGAAAAGCGAAGGAAACTTCGCTTTTTTATTATATAAACCTTGTAAGTTGGTGGGCAGAACAATATATAACAGCTTTACAACTCCCCCATAAATTTAGGAGACGGGTAACAAACATGAAAAAAACTTTTACACTTCTTGCGTTTACAGCATTAACATGCGGTGCATTCGGAACATCATCTTTTGCGGGAACGCTTTCCTCTGCATTAGATAAAGATACACACAAACAGGGAAGTGAGCTTCTTATAAAAGTAGTTTCTGAATCAGAAGCCTATCAATTCGTTCAGGGCATGACACAGGAAGGCCTTGCATTTTTGTCCGATACCGGACTTTCAAAAGCTGAAAAAAGAAACAGCTTTGAAAAGCTTTTGAATAATAAATTTGATATAGAAGCCATTGCGAAATTCACGGCAGGACGTTACTGGAAGCAGATGAATGCCTCGCAACAATCTGAATATCTTAATTTGTTTGAAGATATGATTGTAGATGTGTATTCAAGGCGTTTTGATGAATATCAAGGGCAAACTGTTACTGTTAAAGGTTCAACTCCTCTAAACGATAACGAAGCTATCGTCAAATCTGTGATTAATCAGCCAAGCGGCAGCGATGTTTCTGTTGATTGGCGTGTACGTGAGCGCGGCGGCAGTATGAAGATATTAGACGTTATTGTTGAAGGCGTTAGTATGAGCGTGACGCAAAGGTCTGACTTTTCATCTGTCATTCAACGTGGCGGTGGAAATGTAGACGTTCTTCTGGACCACTTGCGTAAATAAAGAATTAAAAAGAATGTCTGCGGGGCGTTTGCCGGGCTTTATCTCTTTGAGAAATATCGCCTGATAGCGTCCCGCAACTCTTTTTCAAGAAGAACCCCATATTCGCCACCATCACCCTTCATTTCACGGCTTATAATAGCGTGCAGCGTTTTTTGATGGGCGCTGACAATTTCAATCGCATCCTTGTCCAGTTTTTCAATGCTTTCGAGAAAGCCAAGCATAATATTGGCCAGAGATGAAACCAGACCGTATTTAAACATACGTGCATTGGCTTTCAATTCCATGACCGGCTGTGTCATGGCCTCGATCAGATCATTTTCATTGTGTTTTCCCAAGCGTGCTTTTTCAATCGCCAGTTCAAGGCGGTCAAGTATATCTCCGGCAAGGTCTTCGAAGCCGCTGGCTTCCCGGTCAAGTACGGCCTGGCAACGTCTTACTGTGTCTTCATCTAAAGGACCTTTTCCGACTTTACTTTGTAAATCATAAGAGGCTTTAAAGACGTGGACATTATCAGGCATAAGAAAAACTCAACTTTCTGTTTATTTCGCAACTACATTCTGTTTTACGGACTAATTATAATAAGTATTCTATTCTAATTTTGGTTAAAAAGACTTTAATGCCTTATTCAGGTTTCCACCTGCCACTGCTCATCTGAAGCAGATTTACTGCTTTTACGCTTTCTGGAAGTCATTTTATCGGTTGTGCGCCTGAACGGGCCTTGATAGTTGGGGTGAACAACACGCCTGCGATCGGGGCCAAAATAATCCGGTGATTCTATATAGTCGCGCGGCCTGTTGATGACATAGGCTATACGCTTTGCAAGGTCGTTTGCTGTAAAAGGCTTGATAAGAAACTCGGTGGCACCGATGTCCCGTGCCTCTTTCACACGCTGTAAGGCGTTGTATCCGGTTACCATTATGATGGGGATGAAGCGATTGGGCGAGCTGCTGTCATTTCTTATTTTTTTGACAAGCTCAATTCCATCAACAGGACGCATCAGCCAGTCGCACAGGATAATATCCACCTGCTCATCTTTAAACTTCTTATAGCCCTCTTCGCCGTCTTTTGCCTTAATAATACTGCCAACACCAAGCGTTTCCAAAACAGAAACGATCAGCTTCTGCATAGGGACGGTATCTTCCACAACAAGAACATTTAATTTCTCAAATTTAAAGCTCATTCAAATATTTAACCGCTATAATTTTTAAAAGACATCTTAACCGCTTTTTAGATAAGAAATAGTAAAGAAAGCCACAACCGAATTCAACATCTATTGAAATAGTAGGGGGAGGGGGTCCTTATTTTGGTCTTTAATTATATACATATATATAAGTGTTAAGATCAAAAGCGAAACAGAGCCACGCAATATATGGCAATAGCAACCAGGCCGTTTTGAAACAGTCTTTCCTCATTAAGGTAAACAGTATAAAAACGGTTGCGAGCAACAGTGATAAAATGAGCGCCGCAAGTCCCGTTAGATGGAAGCTGAAAAAGACAAAACTCCATATCCAGTTCAGTAGCATTTGCAAACTAAAACCAAATATCAGGATTTTTCTTAATGGGTGTTTGATAAGGAGATCCGTAAAAACGAGGGCGAGCATACCGTAAAGAATCGGCCAGACAACGGCAAAAACCCAGCCCTCCGGTGTCAGTGGCGCTTTGTTCAGACTTTGATACCAGTTTTGCAGCGAAGGTGTGGTTTCTTGGCCAATATAGGCCCCCGCACCTTGAAAAAGGCTGAAGATAAGCGTGAAGAGCAAAACATGTTGAATTTTTTTTCTCATAAACGGAACTATAACGATTTAGTAAGGTTTTCACAGTAGGTTTATCTGAAGACAACTTCGGATAAAAGGGAGAAGACGGGGAGATTACTTTTAATTAACATAAAACTTGACAATCTTTATGATTCCCTGTAATTTCTCGTGCTAAACGCATAGTAATTTGTTAAAAGACTGCAAAATATATTTAAAAACACATATATAAGGCAGATTTTAATCAGGCAATAGAGGAGCAACATTATGCCTAAAGACATTTCAACAACAGGACTACCTGAACAAGGAACAACGGAAGCCGTCACGCTTGAAGCGGGTCAGGTTAATACTCTGGCGTTCTCATCTGACGCTCTTGTCGGTCAACCGACGCTCGGCGCAAATGGTGAACTTCAAATGGTTTTAGATAACGGCTCAACAGTCATTATCGACAATTTTGAAGAGCTTGTTTATTCCACAGCTTCATGCGGAAGAGATACAATTATCCAGTTTTCCGATAATGCGATTATTTATCCTGAAGAAATGTATGCCCAGCTATCAGCAAACACAGTTATGGCGTCTGCCGAAGATTTTGCAGCAATTGCTCCTGCTGCCGGAATCGAAGATGCCCTTGGCACAATGGTTCTGAAAGTTCCTGAAGGCACAGATACAGAAATTACTATGAAGCCTGGTAATGATTACAAGCTTGGGTTCGATCTTTCCGAAATTTCATCCATGCAGCAATCCGGCGATGACCTTATTGTCAGCTTTAATAATGGTCAAACCATGACTCTTAAAGAATATTATGCAGCATGTGATGTCCCTCCTGCACTTACATTGGCAGATGGTACGGTTGTAACACCTGACATGTTATTCCAGTCTCTGGCTGAAGCCCAGCAGACAGCAGAGGACGTTCTTTTGATTGAGCCTGCAGCCGGTGATGAGGTTCCTCAGCCGGAAGAAACACTTCTGGTTGAAGTTGAAGAAACAGAAGCCATGGAAATTCCAAATGTTGAACCTGCAGCCGGCGATGAGCTGGCAGCGGTCGCGCAGGAATTGGCGGATATTGAACCTGCAGCCGGTGACGCTGGTGGAGTGTCTGCGGGCCGTGGTTACGGTTTCCAAAGTTCTGTAACCCCTGTCGACCTTTTGGCTGATCCTGCTGTTGGACCTATTGATCCGACAGCTTTGCAGTATCAGCAACCTGATATTGAAACATTCCCTGCTCTTGATCTGGACGATGATGACGCTCCTGAAATTGACAGCAATCCTTTACTGTCAGTCGCACGTAATGCCGTTGATGAAACAAATGGCGATAATGCCGCGTCTAACAGCACAGATGTATCCGGTACGGTAACTGTTGATTAT
Organism: Micavibrio sp.; assembly: GCA_002695035.1. Classification (GTDB taxonomy): domain Bacteria; phylum Pseudomonadota; class Alphaproteobacteria; order Micavibrionales; family Micavibrionaceae; genus UBA2137. The sequence goes on from NZNU01000010.1 coordinate 19,707, forward strand.
GGAACAGATGGCCCCGGTACAGTGACTGCCAATGGCGCATTTGCATCCAGTGGATCACAAACAGGTGGTACACTAACATCTAATGGTGACGCTGTAAGCGTAACGCTGACAGGTAATACTTACACAGGTACAGCCGCGGGCCGTGATGTCTTTACACTTGTTGTGAATGCTGACGGAACCTACACATTTACACTGCTTGATCAGTTGGATCACGCAGATGGTACAGATGACAACGATATCATTACATTGAACTTTGGCTATACAGCAACAGACACAGACGGTGATTCTGATGTTTCAGACATCATCATTGATGTGTTGGATGATATTCCTGTTGCACGTGATGATGCGGCCAGCATTCCGCAAGGCTCTAACTCCACATCAGGTAATGTCCTTATTAATGATAATGCAGGATTTGATGACGGGGCGCAGGTTATTAATGTGCGCTTCAACGGCACGGACTACCCTGTAAGCCAAACAGGAACGACAACTATTAACGGTCAATTCGGGCAGTTGGAAATTAATTCAAATGGTTTCTATACCTACACTTCTTATAATACAGCAACGGGTACAGATAACTTCACGTACACAATGCGTGACTTTGACACAGATACAGACACAGCTGAGTTGGATCTGACTGTTGCGGACATTGATACTGACCCTGTTGCAACACTTGCGCGTAATTCACTTGATGAAACAAATGCCGATAATGGCGGTGTGTCCGGATCTACTGACGTTTCCGGCACAGTAACAGTTGATTATGGTGCTGATGGGCCTGGAACAGTTTCTGCTAATGGTAATTTCTCATCTGGCGGATCACAGACAGGCGGCACGCTGACCTCAAATGGCGATGCTGTAAATGTTACGCTGGCAGGCAACACTTACACAGGTACAGCCGCAGGCCGCGATGTGTTTACATTGGTTGTAAATGCAGACGGGACTTACACATTTACATTGCTTGACCAGCTTGATCACGCTGATGGTACTGCTGACAATGATATCGTGACCTTAAACTTCGGCTACACGGCCACTGATACAGATGGTGATACGGCCACATCGGATATCGTAATTGACGTTTTGGATGATATTCCTGTCGCACGTGATGATGCGGCAAGCATTTCACAAGGGTCAAACTCCACATCAGGCAATGTCCTTGCAAATGACGATGATGGTTATGATGATGGATCATTCGTCACGAATGTGAACTATAATGGAACAGATTATGCTGTGACACCTGGTTCAACAACGACAATTAACGCACAATATGGTCAGTTGGAGATCAATGCTGACGGATCATACACATACACATCATTCAATACCGCAACAGGTACGGACAACTTCACATACACAATGCGTGATTTTGATACGGACACTGATACTGCGCAGCTAAACTTGACTGTTGGAGATCTTGATACTGATCCGATTGCCACACAAGAAGTTAATCTTGTAGATGAAACAAGCGGGCGCTCTACAGGGCAAGTTTCTGTAAGTGACAGTGTTGATGTTGATTATGGTGCCGATGGGCCTGGAACAGTCTCTGCCAATGGTAATTTCTCCTCTGGCGGATCACAGACAGGCGGCACGCTGACATCTAATGGAGATGCTGTAAATGTAACGCTGACAGGCAATACTTACACAGGTGCAGCCGCAGGTCGCGATGTGTTTACATTGGTTCTAAATGCAGATGGGACTTACACATTTACATTGCTTGATCAACTTGATCATGCAGATGGTAATAATCCTAATGATATCATTAACCTGAACTTCGGCTACACAGCTACTGACACTGATGGCGATACGGATACATCAGATATTGTTATCCGTGTACGTGATGATGTGCCGATCGCTCGCGATGATGCGGCAAGCATTCCAAATGGATCAAATTCAACATCCGGAAATGTTCTGACAAATGACAGCGACAATTTCGATGATGGGCCTCAAGTTATTAACGTGCGCTTTGACGGTACTGACTACGCAGTTAATGAAGGGTCAGCGACCACGATTAACGGACAATACGGTCAGTTGGAAATCAACGCGGACGGATCATACACATATACGTCTTATAATACGGCAACTGGGACTGATCAGTTCACATACACAATGCGTGACTTTGACACGGACACTGACACTGCGCAGCTGAATCTGACTGTCGGTGATATTGACACTGATCCGGTGGCTGATCCTGAAGTTATCAATGTCGATGAAACCAATCTGGATAACGGCACGATTGTTTATCGTGACCAGCTTGATGCTGACTTCAAGGCTGATACTCCAGGAACTTATGAGTTTAACGGAGATTTTGCCGCTAAATGTTCATTGAAAAATGGTCAGTTCTCATCTGAGGGCTCGCCTATCGCAGTAACAACAACAGCCTCGACAATCACGGGAACATCAGCTGATGGCCGAACGATCTTTACGGTCAATCTGAACCAGTCTACTGGCGAATATGAATTCAGACTGTTTGATAATGTGGACCATGCAGATGGCACAGATCCAAATGATATCCTCTGCTTTGATATCGGTTTTGATGTAATCGATTCTGACGGTGACCGTGCATCTAACGTGATCAATGTAAACATCGCAGATGACGCACCAATTGCCTATGATGATACATGTATTGCGGAATATGGTTTCCGTTCAACCGGTAATGTCCTGATTAATGATGATTTGTCACAAGACGTTGAGAACACAGTCGTAAATATTAACTTCCAGGGTACTGATTACGCTGTTAGCGAAGGTTCTATCACAACTATCATGGGCCAATACGGTGTCTTCAGAATTATCAGCAACGGTGATTATGATTACACGCCATATGCGGCTAACGGTTCAGGTGGACAGGAGCAGTTTACATACACGCTTCAAGACGGCGACATGGATACTGATCCCGCTGTTCTTACTGTAAATCTTGGCGCCGATAATGTGCCAATCATCACTCAAGAAACAAACATGGTTGACGAGACAAGCGGCCGCGCAAGTGGTGAAGTATCTGTCTCCGACAGTGTTGATGTTGATTACGGTA
>NZNU01000011.1 GCA_002695035.1 Micavibrio sp.
AGACTCGAACCTGCGGTATGGTACCGTATTAATCTGCATTAAGGGGGCAACGCTACCCAGTATTAAAGGTGCGAACCGTCAGTACCGTAGCAACAAAAACCTTGATTTTGTTATCGTTCAGGACGATTATTGTTGCAACTCAATGGTAGGTTTAGAGGATTCGAACCCAAAGGGGGTCAATACACCGCCATCTTTACACTTCGTCTATATTTTATAATTATTTGCTAAAGCGCTCGTGATCTTTATTTATCTAAGATAGCTGGAGATTAAATGTTTTATAGTCTCACAGTCTTCCTTAGCACCCGGCGATCTGTATTCAGCAGTATTGCCATTTGCCCAAGCTTCTTTTATATGAACTGTTTTATCGTCCTTTTCTAAGCGTACTCCAAAAATGCAAGTTCCAGTCCATGATCGGTGAAAGTAGAGCCAGTCATTTTCATTGAAAATAAACCATCTATCCTCCATATCTTCAGGCACGAAGCCTAATTCCATGCGTTGTCCTGCAGAGTGAGAAAACTCTAATGAGAGATTCAGCGGAATTCTCTGTGATGGGATTGGTTTTGTTTTCCATGATGTGCGTATTGCTTTTTCCATTGAATGAATTTAATAACCTAAAATAAATAACGCAATTAAAAAGTGTTATACCTTAGGTCGTTAACCTCTTTTGCTTTTAGATTTAATCATGTGATAATCGATTTTATCCATTAAATTATCAAAGTCGTAGGGCTTGCTGATATAATCATCCATGCCTGCTGCAAGACATTTTTCCTTGTCTTCTTTAAATGCATTTGCGGTCATACCTATAATTGGCATTTCTGGCAGTTTACCGGATTTTTCTTTATCCTTAATTATACCTGTTGCTGTATAACCGTCCATTATCGGCATCTGCACATCCATTAAAATAATGTCGAAGGCGCTTTGCTTTAATTTATCCAAAGCCTCCTTTCCGTTTCTGGCAATAATAACGTCATATCCTTGTTCTTGCAGGAAATGAAGGGCTACAACAATATTGCCCTCATAATCCTCAACGAGCAGGATACGTCCCTTCTCCTCATTCGAGGTTTTTGGTTTCTTTTTTGCCGCCTCGGTAACCACCTCTTTCTTCACAGCCTCGTGCATGGGAATTGTAACCGTAAACTTCGTACCCATATCCTTTTTACTATTAACTTCAATACTTCCCCCCATCAGTTCAACAAGGCGCTTTGAAATAGCAAGGCCAAGACCAGTGCCACCATATTGGCGTGTAATACTTACATCAGCCTGGACAAATTTCTGGTAAATACTTTCTATCTGTTTCTCCGTCATGCCTATCCCGCTGTCGGATATTTCAAATACTATATTTGTGGCACCCTCTTCAGTTTCATCCTCGCAAATAGCAAGAATATTTACGAACCCCTTAGGGGTGAATTTGATCGCATTATTGACAAGATTGCTCAGTATCTGTCGTATTCGGACAGGGTCGCCTAGATATTTTGTATCGTCGCATCTGGCATAATTTACATTGAGCGATATATTTTTGTTTGTTGCCGGGACACGGTGCAGGCTCCTTATATCTTCGAGTATATCCTGAATAGTAATAGGCAAATATTCGAACTTCATTTCATTCGCCTCTATCTTAGAAATATCCAATAGATCGTTGATTAAGGTCATTAAACTGGACGCGCTGGTATCTAAACTTGCAATCAACTCTTTTTGCTTTTCCCCAAGCTCTTTATCCTTATTGAGTATATCAATAATACCAACAACCACATTCATTGGTGTTCTGAGCTCGTGACTCATATTGGCAAGAAACTCACTTTTAGCAAGGCTGGCCTGTTCCGAGCGTAACTTATCATTTTCCAAAATCAGAGAAGATACTGATTTCGCTGCTTCTATGTCTTCCTCAGACCACGGAACAGATTTTCCTTTCGTTGTTGTCTGCCATAACTTGAATGAACTTCTAGGTGTTAACCTATAACCAGCCTTAGTCTTCTCTACCGGCTTTTCCGGATCCCCTGCCCAGTCCACTTTTTGTTCCTTGGCGGTTCGAAACCAGATCACCATATCATCAGAGCTGGTATCAATAGGAAGCGCCAGAAACCCTCCTGACAAATCTGAAAGCCCCGTTTCGCCTTTTAACTTATGCAATGCAGAATCTGTATAATAAAAATTATCTACAATCTTGTCCTGACACCATTCCATAAGCTTATCCACCTGTTGCTCTGATGGGGTGTCGCCATATCTCTCAATTGTTTTACCTGATTTGATTGCCAACCCATCAGCACCAAGCGCCTCCAGAGCAACCTTATGATTTCCGCTAAACACATCCTTAAGATGTGTGTCCTTGTTTAACCTGGCTGACAATTTTTCAATAAGAATTTTCTTCTTTTCAGCAAGCTCTCTTTTCTTGACGATTTGCAGGGAAGAAAGCTGCGCAGAAAAAATATGACCTATAATTTCTGAAAAAATTCTAACCCTGTAAGGTACAAATTTGGGTTTACTGTGATGGCAGGCTATCAGACCCCACAGCTTATCATTTTGCAAAATCGAGACAGACATAGACGCAGAAACATTAATATTGTCCAGGTACTGGATGTGTATGGGTGATACGCTTCTAAGAGCACATAGGCTCATATCCAGTGGTTTTTCTGATCCCTCAGATGCCTGCGGGTAAATATCTACGGGTTCATAGTTAATGTCTGCGATTAAACGCAGATAATTTGTCTCATATAACTTCCTTGCCTGTGCGGGTATGTCTGTAGCAGGGAAATTAAGTCCTTTGTAAGTAGGCATAAAATCGGCACGGTCCTCGGCGATCACAGCCCCGTTCCATTCTTCGTCGAATTTATAAAGCTTAACCCGATCAAATCCCGTAATTTGCCTGATCTTATCAACGATTAATTGATATAATTTATCGGTATTGCCATGCTGCCGTAAAGCTACCGCAAAATTCCGAAGCTCATCATAAAAGCTATCATAGCTTAAATAGCTTTCCTCTTCATTGCAGCTCTCGCACTCTAAAATAAGATGTTGGTCCGAATGGTGAGCGACAAGATCATAACAATCCCCGTTAATATTTATTATCATTGATTTAAGGGGTTGCAGTCCGTAGTCGCGAATATAATCATTTAAACGCCCGACATTTTCCTGACCTATAATATCTTTGATGTGCTTTCCCATAGAATCTTCATGGCTTACACCAACAAAGCTCTCAAGGTTCATGCTGGCATATTTGATCTTGTAGGTTTTTTTGTCAGCAGCGATAAGAAACCCATGAGGCTGGATTTTGCCAGGGATATGAATTTTTTCCTCTGCACAATGCTGTAAAGCACTTTCCAGATCATCTTCGCTAAGTTCAGTACGCGCAATAAATTTATTTTGATCTTCCATTAAGCAGACACCAATTCCTTTGAAGTTTCATATTGGTTAAAGTAATCATGCAAAGTAGTAAAGCAAGCTTTAGCGGCCTCGATAGCCGTCTTACTGTTGATATTATTTTCATGGGTTTGCAAAAAAGCCTCAAAAGCTTTCCAGTTCTGTCCGGTTTTATCACCAAACCCATAATAGAAGAAACCGTTTTCACCACCTCTAATACCTATAGACCTCTCTAGTGACTTGCCAATCAGCCTGCCCCCTAAGGTAGACCCTTGCTTAAAGTATAGATAGCCAACATATTCAGAAAAACAGCCTGTTTTAAACACATCCTTTTTCTGTTGTGGTTTAATATTTTTTAGCTCCCACAACTCCCCCTCCTTTTTCAGCCAGTCCAGCACAGGAGATTCCCATTGAAAAGTAAGTCTTTGGCTTTTGGATATATTTTCGGCATGGGAATAAAATGCATGAAAAGCACTTAGAACCAAAATATAGTTATGAAAAGTTAGGTCTGCTGAAAGAAGGGGCTTTAAAAGACCATGTTCGTGCAAAGCCTCGTGCTCGGCTCTGGTTTCTTCTCTGAGCTGGTCTCTCAAAGACATTTATATCCTGTTTTTCCCGTCATAAAGATGTGCCTGTTAAAAAATTATCCGCTCAAGGCCTTAAAAAGTATATGCTAATAGCTTATATTTAAAATGACAAATATAAAGCCCTAAAGAAATGATTTGATATGAAAATAGTTCCAAAAAAACTTGATAGCCTCTTCACTTTGAAACAAGAAGGAAAAGAAATAAGGATAAAGCTTCTCTCGCCCGAAGCCTGGAACAAAGAAAAAAATAAACTGCGTCACGCATCTTATCAGGGGTTTCAAGGTAAAAAATCAGACCACGCGTTTGTATTAAATAATGATGATGACCTGGACTGCATTTTATGCGGCTACGAAGACGGTATTGACGCATATACGCTGTCTCATCTACCAGCACTCCTGAAAAAAGCTGACTTAAGCCCTGATGATGTGTTTTTCAAACTCGAAAACGCAAAAAGCTACAGCAAAGATGAGCTGGGTCGACTATATCTTTCGTGGTCATTAGGCCACTATAAATATCAAAACTTTAAAGAGGAAGGTGCTGGCCCTCAATATAAGATTTTATTAGAAGACAATGACTTACTAACAAAAGTAAAATCTTTATCTGAAAGCGCATATCTTTTACGAGATATGATTAACACTCCCGCCAATGAATTTGGGCCCGATGAAATTGCCAATACTGTAAAAGCTGTATCAGATATGTTTTCTGCAAAATATAACGTCACAGAAAAAGCAGGACTCGAAAAAAACTTCCCACTAGTTCATGCTGTTGGCAAAGCAAGCTCTGTCGGCCCAAGGGTTGCGGAGATAGAATGGGGTGACAAGAGCAATCCCAAGCTGGCACTTGTGGGAAAAGGCGTGTCATTTGATACCGGCGGTCTCAATTTAAAACCGGGCCAGCATATGGCTCTAATGAAAAAAGATATGGGTGGAGCCGCTCATGCCCTTGCCATCGCCTATATCATTATGTCCCTTGACCTTCCCATACATTTGCACCTAGTGATTCCTACTGTAGAAAATGCTGTTGCCGGAAACGCTTTCAGGCCGGGGGATGTTTATAAAAGCAGAAAAGGTTTAACAGTTGAGAACACCAACACAGATGCTGAGGGCCGCTTGATCCTTGCGGACGCACTTACATTTGCCAGTGAGTCCGAACCTGACCTGCTTATTGACTTCGCCACCTTGACAGGATCAGCCAGAGCAGCACTCGGACAAGTTATACCACCGTTTTTTGCCACCAACGAGGCTGAAGGCGATAAACTTGAAAAACTGTCTTTCGAGAACTTTGATCCACTTTGGAGAATGCCTTTATATAAACCCTATAAGTCATTAATAAAAAGTGATATTGCCGATTTAGTTAATAGTGCCTCACCCCCCGGAGACCTTATTTACAGCGCGCTATTTTTAAACAGTTTTGTTGGAGATAAAGTGGAGTGGATGCATTTTGACACTTTTGCCTGGGAGGCATCGGGGAAACCCGGCCGACCAAAAGGCGGTGTTGAGACAGGGCTATTCTCTGTTTTTAAATATATTTCAAAGCGTTATGCGGCCTGACTCTGGTTTTGCATTAATTTCATGCAAAAATCTGTAAGAGTATCATCCCTTGCTCCCATAATGACAACCCGGTCGCCTGGCACGGCAGTTTCAAGCAAAAATGATGCTAATTTCTCGCGATCCTCAAAATAATGGGCGTTCACCCCTTCTTGTTTGGCTCTGTCAATAATATGGCGTGCAGTCACTGACCGATCGACTGTTCCTCCGGCATAATATACCTCAGGCATTAAAAGCAGGTCACTTGAAGTAAAGTTTTCTTTGAACGCCTCTATAATCTCCCCTCCCATCATACGCAAAGGTGCAAATCCGTGAGCCTGAAACATTACAATTAAGCGGCCTTCAAACTTTCTAAGGGAGGATAAAGAGGCCGCGATTTTATCAGGGTTATGGGCAAAATCATCATAATATGTCACGCCGCCAGCCTCACCAAGCCTTTCTAGACGTCTCTTTATACCGCTAAACAGCTCTACGCCCCTGACGGCATTTTCCAAAGTTAGTCCATAGAGGCATGATGCCGCTATAGCCGCCAACGCATTTAAGACATTATGACGCCCGGGCACATTAAGAGATACGGCATGTCCGTTTATTTCAAATGTAGTTTTGTCTGAAAAATACTGGAGATTGGATGCTGATAAATCAGCATCACTTCTTTCTATACCGTAAGTGAGAATTGTTTTATCAGTAAGCTCTGGAAGCAACTCTACAGAATATAAGTCCTCTAAATTTATTATGCATCCCCTTTTTGAGCGTTTTAGAAAGGATGTAAAATGGGCTTTCAATTCATCCAGCGTCTTATGGTCCACAGCTATATTATTCAAAACGGCTATATCTGGAGTAAAAAGATCAATAGATCCGTCACTTTCGTCCATTTCGGATATAAATATTTTATTTTCTCCAAGCAGGCAGCTTCCCGAACGTGCTTTGTGATCTCCCTCAAGGTTCTTCACGCGCCCGCCATTCATCACGGTCGGGTTAAGGTTTTGAGAATCAAATATGGTTGCAATCATACCCGTTACTGTACTTTTTCCGCTCGTACCAGCTATACCTATACCGGTCTCTGCTGTATGAAAGATTTCAGCCAATAATTCTGCACGCTTTAGAATAGGAATATTTTTATCAAGTGCCGCCTGAACATCGGGCACTGTCTTTTCTACAGCACTTGAAATCACAAGAGAATCAATTTCTTCGGTAACCCCTTTTCCATCCTGTGGCACCAGAGATACCCCGAACTCGGAAAGCACTGTAAATTTTTCTTTGGATTCACCTTTATCGTGGGCACGATCCGATCCGAAAACTTTAGCACCACAAGACTTTAGGATCAGCGCTAATGGCAGCATGCCACTACCACCAATGCCTGAGAAAAAGTAGGTTTTATTGAAATCTTTCAATTTAATTCCCTTTTAATGGGTTACTTATCCCAATCGTAGAAACCCACGGCTTCTTTGCGTGCCTCGCGTTCCTGATCATAGGCATAAGAGGCGTTTGCTTCGCTAAGACGCCTTGCATTTATAAGATCTTGCGGGATAGAAGGTGAATCTGGCCCCATATCTTCCAAAGAATGCAGCGTTGCCTTGGCAACATCCGCGTTCATATGCGGTGGATAATCATAACCCATTCCATAAGTGCCCGTAAAATCAACAGCTATAACATCAGGGTATTTGTAAAGGGCTCCGCTATGATAATCGTATAGCACACCAGGAACTACACCATTTGAGAGATTGGCCATTGCTGTACTGGAAACCTGCGGTTCAACTATCAATATCTTATCTCTGTTCCCCTGAGCCATACAATGAACAACCATATCCTCTTCATTTTTGTTAATTGTAATAGTTTCCGGTGGGAAAACTTTGTAAACAAGCCCGGGCCGCTTTAGCATGCACATAGCATCCTCTGTACCAGGTGTTAAAACGGTTACTTTTTGCATAGGTGTTTCAACTATACTTGCACAAGATGCCAGAGTTAGGCACAAAATAGCCACGGCAAAAATTTTATTATTCATTTGGTATTTCCAGAGTGTCGAGAGTTTTACTAATACAAGAATACTGAAATTTCAGTGTTTAGGCAACTGAACGATTTCCCTTATCTTTTTTAGTATCATCCTGAGGGTCTGCTGGTTTAATTTGGAAAGACAAAGTGTCATCTTTGCTGTCTGCTGAAATCGCAACCTCAGATCCGTTGGGTATTTTTTCGTTTAAAATCATTTCAGCCAATTTATTTTGAATATGAGTTTGGATTGTACGCTTTAGAGGCCTTGCGCCATAAGCCGGGTTATATCCCTGTTCACTAAGCCAGATTTTTGCCTTATCATCGATATCCAGACTTATCTCTTTATCCGCCAACAGCTTCTGTAGCGACTTCAGCTGTATATCTACAATGCCTTTCATTTGATCCCGGCCCAGTCGGCGGAATAGCAAAATCTCGTCCAATCGATTCAAAAATTCCGGCCTGAAATGTGCCTGCACATCCTCCATAACCTGTGATCGAACATCTTCAACATCTGCGCCGTCCTTCTGGTTTACCAGATATTGTGAACCCAAATTCGACGTCATAATCAGAATAGTGTTTGAAAAGTCAATTGTACGGCCCTGCCCGTCTGTAAGGCGACCATCATCCAAAACCTGCAGTAATATGTTGAACACATCTGGATGCGCCTTTTCAATTTCATCAAGCAAAACTACCTGATACGGCCTGCGTCTGATGGCTTCGGTCAATGCACCACCCTCTTCATAACCGACATAGCCGGGGGGTGCCCCTATCATACGGGCAACGGAATGTTTTTCCATATACTCAGACATGTCCAGTCTGACCATTGCTGTATCGTCATCAAACATAAACTCTGCCAAAGCCTTGGTCAGCTCTGTTTTACCTACACCGGTAGGGCCTAAAAAGAGGAATGACCCAATTGGACGCCTTGGGTCTTGAAGTCCGGCACGTGCACGGCGAATAGCATTTGCTACCGCTTTGACCGCAGCGTTTTGACCAACAACCCTGCGCTGTAGATTGGATTCCATACCAAGAAGCTTTTCACGTTCACCCTCCAACATTTTATCGACAGGAATGCCTGTCCAGCGGGAAATAATACTTGCGATATCATCATCTGTAACTTCTTCGTTAATTATGTGCTGCTCCTTGACTTTGGCGGCATCCTGAAGCTTTTCTTCTAATTGCGGAATAACCGAATATTTAAGCTCACCCGCCTTTGTCCAATTGCCTTCGCGCTCAGCCCTCTCAAGCGTAATACGAGCTGTATCAAGTGCCTCTGTCAGTTTTTGAGATTCGTTTAACTTATCCTTTTCAGACGACCATTGTTTGGTCAGAACCTCACTTTTCTTTTCAAGATCTTTTAGTTCATCCTCGATCTTCACAAGTCGATCTTTAGTCGCCTTATCGTTTTCTTTTTTCAAAGCCTCACGTTCGATTTTTAACTGCACTATACGCCGATCCAGCTCATCAATCTCTTCAGGCTTGCTGTCAGCCTGCATTCTTAATCTGGAAGCTGCCTCGTCGACCAGATCTATCGCCTTGTCCGGCAGAAAACGATCCGATATATATCTATTTGATAAAGTGGCTGCTGCAACTATAGCAGAGTCAGTAATTCTGACCCCGTGGTGCAGTTCATATTTTTCCTTTAATCCTCTAAGGATAGATACGGTATCTTCAACTGTAGGCTCAGGCACAAAAACGGGCTGGAAACGTCGCGCTAACGCCGCATCCTTTTCTATATATTTCCTATACTCATCCAAAGTCGTGGCGCCGACCATATGCAAGTCACCCCTGGCAAGTGCAGGTTTGAGCATATTACTCGCATCAAGCGCACCATCCGTTTTCCCTGCCCCCACTAAGGTGTGTAATTCATCGAGAAATAAGATTATCTCACCTTCTGCTGCTGTTATTTCGTCCAAAACAGACTTTAGGCGCTCTTCAAACTCACCTCTGAATTTAGCCCCTGCAAGTAAAGACCCCAAATCCAGTGACATAAGCCTTTGATTTTTAAGGCTTTCAGGAACATCGCCATTAATAATTCTAAGCGCCAGCCCCTCTATTATCGCCGTCTTACCCACACCAGGCTCCCCAATCAGCACAGGGTTGTTTTTTGTACGGCGAGAAAGAACCTGGATGGTACGGCGAATTTCTTCTTCACGGCCTATCACAGGGTCAAGCTTACCGCTCCGTGCTATTTCCGTTAAGTCACGGGCGTATTTATTAAGAGCATCAAAATTATCGTCTGCATTCGCGGTGTCGGCAGTACGCCCCTTCCGCACAGCGTTTATGGCAGAGTTAAGTTTTGTCGGAGTTATGCCGGCATCTTGTATATACCCGGCTATATCCGTAGTTTTTGCAAGACTCATAGCCTGCAAAACCCTCTCTCCGGTAATAAACTTATCTCCGGCTTTAACTGAAAGATTTTCGGCAGACTCGATTATTTTAGAAAGGTCAGGCGATAGGCGAAGCTGCCCTGCCCCCGGTCCGCTTACTTGTGGCAGTTTGGATAAAGCAACATCGAGGCTTTGCTTGAGCCTTGCCACGTCACCATCAGCTGAGACGACAAGCTTTTCAAGTGATCCTGTCTCATCCTCAAGTAATGTTTTCAGGACGTGTTCAGGCTCAAGTGAGGGATGTCCCGACCTCAGCGCTAGTGTCTGAGCTTGCTGGAGTGCTGATTTAACTTTTTCGGTAAGTTTGTCAAAATCCATATCTGCCTCTTTTACCTTATCTATCTGTAATTGAATTAGATTGTATCATATTTCCAACAAGACTAAGCCATAAAAAAAGAGGCTGTAAAGCCTCTTTAATGATTACGGATAGCAATTGAACTTTAAGCTGTTTCCATCTCCTGACCAGCGTTTTGCGTATTATCCGATAAATTCGTTGTATCATCGTCTCTGGAGTAATCAGTACTCCAGTCATTAATCATACGCTGATAGTGTTCTGCATGTTGCATATAGCTTTCGGCAAGAATGTGATCTCCTGAGGAAGCAGCATCTTTTGCCAGAGTCGTATATTTCTCTGTGATTTGATAAGCCGTTCCGCGAATACGAACCTCAGACCGCTACTATCGAAAACACGGTTTTTGTTGTTCTGGTTTTTGCGATTTCCACCGCGGCTTCTGGTGCGTCTAGTTGATGATCCGTGTCTCATATTTTTTAATCCTGTTCGTTGTTAAACGATATTTAAGTTATTCACAGTGTACCTGTTGATAAGTTTTGATTCGGCATACCTGTACGTATACCATACATAACTTATGCACAGTTGGGAAGCCCTGTTTTATTAAGAGTCGTACATCAATGACTTAACGCCACTTAAAGTAAAATCTTAACTAACCGGGAACTCATGTCCCTGAGTGATTTGAAGATAAAATGATTTGCCTATCGCCAGCAACACCACAGTCAAAAGTTTTTTTATTTATCCCCATACGAGATTTCCACAACACGGGCGATTCCGCTCAAATCCGGATAGACCGCCTTCAGAGTCGCATCATGCTTTTCCACGAGTCGTTTGATTCGCGGTAACTGGCCTTTTCCAAGCTCCAGAAAGAGATTGCCGTGTGAAAAAAAATTGTGATGACACTGCGATATAATTTTTTCATAGGAATTAAGTCCTTTTTCTCCACCATCAAGCGCCAGAATCGGATCGTGATTCCTCACCTCGGGTGACAATTTGGGAATCACATCGCTTTCAATGTAGGGAGGATTGGACACAATGATATCAAATTTTTCACTCACCCTATCCAGCCAATCACTTTTTATGAACTTAACGCGATCAAGGGCGCCCATATTACTCGCATTATGCTTGGCAACATCTAAGGCAGCAGCGCTAATATCGACTGCCACCCCTCTGGCATTAGGTCTCTCAGCCAAAATCGTGAGGAGTATGCAGCCTGTACCCGTCCCCAGATCGCATAATGTAAATGTATCTTCAGCTTTTGTTCGCTCCAAAACCGCATCTACCAAAACTTCCGTATCAGGACGAGGATCAAGCGTATCTTCAGTTACCTTAAAATCACGCCCGTAAAATTCTTTGAAGCCCAAAATCTTTGATACCGGACGCCCGCAACGACGCTCATTGATTGCTGAGGTGATTTTTTCAATCTGTGCTCTATCAAGCTTTATGTTTTTGGAATCAAGAAAGTCTATATCGGAAAGTCCGGCGACCTCTCTTATTAATACACGGGCATCAAGTCTGGGATTTTCTATTCCCGCGCTTTTCAGGGTGAGACAGGCTTCACCGTAAAGATCGCTGAGGAATGAGTTTCCGATACTCACATCAGGCATCAAGGTCGGCCAATTGCGAGGCTTGATCCTCGGAACGCAACGCTTCGATCATTTCATCGAGACCTGCACCGGCCATGATGTCGTCCAACTTATAAAGCGTAAGGTTGATACGGTGATCAGTCACCCTCCCTTGCGGATAATTATAGGTTCTGATGCGTTCTGAACGATCGCCAGATCCAACTTGCGATTTGCGGTCTTCAGATCTCTCTGCGGCCAGCTTCTGCCTTTGTGCATCATAGAGTCGACTTTGAAGGATTTTCAAGGCCTTTGCCTTGTTCTTATGCTGGGAAGATTCATCCTGAATTGCAACTACTACACCAGTAGGAACGTGAGTTATACGTACGGCACTCTCAGTTTTATTGACGTGCTGCCCCCCCGCACCCGATGCACGATAAACATCAATACGCAAATCAGCATCATTTACCTCAATGTCCACATCCTCTGCTTCCGGAAGCACCGCCACAGTTGCAGCTGATGTATGTATACGTCCACCTGATTCCGTTTCAGGCACCCTTTGTACGCGGTGGACGCCGGACTCAAATTTCATTGAGGCAAACACATCTTTGCCTGTCATCTGGGCAATGATTTCCTTATACCCGCCTACATCACTTTCAGAAAGCTCCATGATCTCTATACGCCAGCCCTTATCACTTGCAAGCCCCTTATACATACCGAACAGATCACCTGCGAACAAAGCCGCCTCATCCCCGCCTGTACCAGCTCTAATTTCAAGAATTACATTTTTGGAATCATCCGCATCCTTGGGTATGAGGGCAAGCCTGAGTTTCTTCTCCAGCTCGGGCAACTTTTCTTTCAGGGCATAATATTCTTCCTGAGCAATTTCCTTCATTTCAGGATCATCGAGCAATCCTTCCAGATCTTTAAATTCATCCTGAGCTGATTGATATGTTTTGATGGCCTGCACGACATCTTCCAGATCGGCATATTCCATAGAATATTTTGTAAACTCTTCACCACTAAGAGTACCTTGAGACATCA
Source organism: Micavibrio sp. (assembly GCA_002695035.1). Classification (GTDB taxonomy): domain Bacteria; phylum Pseudomonadota; class Alphaproteobacteria; order Micavibrionales; family Micavibrionaceae; genus UBA2137. Next base: position 12,763 of record NZNU01000011.1, read on the forward strand.
GTGAGGCAAGCTCCTCATGACGTGACAATATTGTGTTCAGTTTTTCATCCATGGACATATTTTGGAACCTGTAAGGTAAGTTTAAGCAACATTCTGGGATTCAATTTCCGCGGCCTTTTCCTCAACCATTTCGACTATGTGATCAATAATTGATTTATCACCCTCATTCAAGCGATGGGCTGTTTTTCCACCAATATATATTTGGTGAGTGCCTTTACCCCCTCCAGTCAGGCCGATATCTGTCATCAACGCCTCTCCCGGCCCGTTAACAACACATCCAATAATGGAAACAGTCAAAGGTGTACTAATATGAGATAATCTTTTTTCTATTTCCGAGACTGTCTCAATAACATTGAATTGCTGTCTAGCGCATGAGGGGCAGGAAATCACGTTCACACCCCTATGGCGTAAGCCAAGCGATTTTAGGATTTCGAAACCGACCTTAATTTCTTCGACAGGATCGGCCGACAAAGATACACGGATAGTATCACCTATCCCTGCCCATAAAAGATTTCCCATACCAATAGCAGACTTTACTGTACCGGATGTGAGCCCTCCTGCCTCAGTAATTCCCACATGAAGCGGATAATCACAAACCTCTGCCAATTGCATGTAGGCCGCAACCGATAAAAACACATCTGATGCCTTACAGGAGATTTTGAAATTAAAGAAATCGTTATCTTCTAAAATGGCAATGTGCCGCTGTGCGGACTCAACCATGGCCTCAGGACAGGGTTCACCATACTTTTCCAGCAAATCACGCTCTAATGAACCTGCATTCACCCCTATGCGAATTGAACAGTTATTATCCTTTGCCGCCTTAATTACTTCTTTTACGCGTTCATCAGAACCAATATTACCAGGATTAATACGCAGGCACGCCGCACCATTTTCCGCGGCCTCAATACCACGCTTATAGTGAAAATGAATATCTGCTACGATAGGAACACTTACCTGTGCCGTAATTTCTTTCAATGCCAAAGACGATCCTTCATCCGGGCATGACACACGTACTATATCTGCTCCAGCTTCTTCCAAAGCCCTGATTTGTGCAACAGTTGCTGCGACATCTTTTGTATCTGTATTTGTCATGGACTGCACTGTAATAGGCGCGTCCCCACCCACAGCAACATCACCGACATATATCTGTCGCGATTTACGGCGCTGTATGTGCCGCCATGGCCTTACCATAGTGTGATCCTGATGTGTCATAACAATTACCTTTACTCAACCTTTTGTGCCGAGACACCACTTAAATAAGCTGTCAACTGCTCTCTGTCCAATGGAATATCCCTTATTACATCACCTTTTTCTCCAATATTTTCCCAGACAACATCGTCTATCTTAATAGATGTGGATGACGCATCACCTGTTGTCAAAGTATATCCACTAAGGTCTTCTGGCAGCTTAAAAGCATGCCCTTTTTTTAACAGACCGGTATAAAGCGGCGGCGAAACGTCGCTGGTTACCTGTATCCAGATATTATCCATTGCCACAATATGGATACCCCGCTCGATACTTTTCTTGAGGTTTCTGCTTCTGGCTTCCTCCTCCTCAAGTAAAGCTGTCAATTTACGGGAATTAGCGGTCAAATCTTGTTTTACCTCTTGCGGGACTTCAGGGATTACACTCTCTAGAGCAGGTTGCGCACCATTTTTGCCAAAAGTTTTATACACAACAGAAAAAGCAAATAAGGAACAGAGACATATAAGCAAAAGCCACCGATTGGATATATATGTTTCTGTGTCTACCTTGGCTTCAAGGTTTAGCTCTGGCTCGAAGTGACGACCGGCATTCTTCATCTTGTACAGCTCTGCCATCTCTTCGCCATCAAGTCTCAGGTACTGCGCATATGTTTTTACAAAACCAACGACATAAATTGGCGCAGGTAAATCTTCGTCATTATTGTCTTCGATAGCCCTCAGATTTTTCACCGGAATTTTAGTATAAGCGGCGATGTCCTCAAGCCTGATACCTTCCAGCTCCCTCGTTTCACGAAGAATCTCTCCCGCCGTCTTGTCGCCGCTTTTATAGAGAATATCTTCCCTGTTACTCATTTGAAATCCAAAGTTCTAAACACTGATTTACAAGCCATACCTTATTAGAGTACAACATAATGTATGAGTACGGTTGACCGCAAAGAAATTATACATTTTAAGAAAGATTCTCAAAAATGGTGGGATGAAAAAGGGCCATTCGCCCCGTTGCATAAATTAAACCCGGTGCGACTTGAGTTTATTTTTGGTGAAATTGATAAGCATTTTAACCTCGCCCCCTCTTCTTCGCATCGATATAAAGATTTGAACGTCCTGGATATAGGGTGCGGCGGTGGCCTTGTTGCAGAACCATTCGCGAGGTTAGGAGCAAAAGTTACTGGTTGCGATGCCGATGACGAAGCCATAGAAGTTGCGAGACAACATGCTCAAAATCAGAATTTAGGCATAACATACGAAAATAAAGCCGTAGAAGACCTTCCAAGCTCAAGCAAGTATGATGTGATTACAGCTTTGGAAATTATAGAGCATGTCAAAGATCCCGAGCTTTTTCTTGAATCTTGCATAGGCAGGTTAAGCCCGGGTGGCATACTTTTTGTCTCAACGCTAAATAGAACAAAAAAGAGTTATTTATTGGGTAAGGTTGCTGCTGAATATATTTTGAACTGGGTTCCTAAAGGCACACATGATTGGAACAAGTTCTTTAAACCTAGTGAAATAGCCAAAATATTGCGCACGTACGGCTTGAGCACGAACTCCATAAATGGCATTATTTACAACCCCCTACGGAACAAGTTTGAACTAAGCTCTAAGGATCTTAACGTAAACTATATAATCTCAGCAAAACGCTTATAAAATCAGGGCGTTGTGAGTAAACTTTTCTTTTTGGTGGCAAAACTGTCATTGAAACTCTAAATTAAGCTTATGAATATTGTAATAATTTCCCTTTTAATCACCGCAGTATTGATGACACTTGCCTCTCTTCTGGGCGGGCTATTTCTTATGGTTAAAGGCGGAGATTTAAATAAAAAATACGGCAACACCTTTATGAAAGCACGGGTTGTCTCACAAGGTATAACCATAGCCCTGTTTATTATTGCTTTTTTCCTAATGGGCGTACGCACGCTATAATTCTTTAAGGAGTTTTACACATGAAAATTTTCGTGCCGATCAAACGCGTAATTGATTACAATGTTAAAGTCAGGATCAAGCCTGACAATTCGGGTATTGAACAGACAAATGTTAAAATGTCAATCAACCCCTTTGATGAAATAGCTGTTGAAGAGGCCGTAAGACTTAAAGAATCCGGTAAAGCAACAGAGATTGTAGTGGTCACAATAGGCCCCGAAAAAGCGCAAGAAGTTTTGAGAACTGCCATGGCCATGGGAGCTGACAGAGGCATACTTGTCACAACCGAGGAGGCTATAGATCTTGGGGCGATCGAACCCCTGATGATTGCAAAATGCCTTAAATCCCTTATTGAGCAAGAAAAACCCGATCTGGTTATTATGGGTAAACAAGCCATTGACGATGATTCAAACCAGACGGGGCAAATGCTTTCTGCTCTTCTTGGGTGGCCTCAGGCAACTTTTGCCTCTGAAATAGTTACAGAAGGTGACAGTACAACTGTTACCCGCGAAATTGATGGCGGCCTTGAGACGCTCAAAGTTAAAATGCCGGCTATTCTCACAACAGATTTGCGTCTTAATGAGCCACGCTACGCATCCCTTCCAAACATTATGAAAGCCAAGAAGAAACCGCTGGACGTAAAAGCTCTGGATGATTTCGATTTAAACACCACCCCTCGCCTAAAATTGATCAGTGTAGATGAGCCACCAAAGCGCGAGGCAGGAGAAAAGGTCGAAAATGTAGATGCGCTCATCGACAAGTTAAAAAATGAAGCAAAGGTAATTTAAACGATGTCTATTTTAGTTATTGCAGAACATGACAATGAAGAGCTTAAACCTTCTACTTTAAATGTAGTGACAGCTGCTAAAGAATTTGGCGAAGCCATAGATATTCTTGTAATGGGCGAAAATTGTCAAAAAGTGTCAAAGCAGGCAGCCAGCATCCAGAACATCAATAAAGTTTACTGTATGTCTGATGCCCAATTAAAAAACCACCTTGCCGAACCACTCACAGCAGGTACTATGCAAATAGTGAAAGGCGACAGTTACAAATATATAATGTCGCCCGCCTCTACCTTCGGTAAAAATCTCCTGCCACGTATCTCAGCGCTTTTAGACGTACAGCAAATTTCAGATGTAACAGAGGTCGTATCCGCCTCATCATTTAAGCGCCCCGTTTATGGCGGGCAGGCAATTGCGACAGTTGAAAGCAATGACGATGTTAAAGTAATCACTGTACGCGTAACTGCTTTTGACGCAGCCGAAGCAGAGGGCGGGCAAGCTCAAGTCACAGAAGTGGCGTTTAATCCAACTGAAGATTTTGGCAGCACGTTTGTGAGATTGGAAGTTGCACAAAGCGAGCGGCCCGAGTTAACTGGCGCTGCAAGGGTTGTGTCAGGTGGCCGTGCGCTCGGTTCTAAAGAAAACTTTAAAATGATCGAAGATTTGGCAGATAAGCTCGGTGCTGCCATAGGCGCCTCAAGGGCTGCGGTTGACGCAGGTTATGTACCAAATGATTATCAGGTTGGCCAAACAGGCAAGGTTGTAGCGCCCGAATTATACATAGCTGTTGGCATATCAGGAGCGATTCAGCATCTTGCAGGCATGAAGGATTCAAAAACTATCGTTGCAATTAATAAGGATGAAGACGCGCCAATATTTCAAATTGCCGATTACGGATTAGTAGGCGATCTTTTTGACATTTTACCGGAATTAACGGAAAAGCTGTAAATTAAGCAATTTACAGGGGACGCATTTAATCATCGTCGTCCGGGTTAGCTTTAAGCTTGCTCAATGAAAAGGCACGCCCGCGCTCGACATTGTCCATTTTTGCCTTATCCATCATGGCATCATCAGTTTTTGCCTTATCGAGTATTGCACCGGTCATGTCCGCACCTGTGAAGTCAGCCCCCGAAAGATCTGTATAGGACAGGTCTGCATATTTCAGGGAGGCGTTTTTAAAATTGGCACCGCGCAAATCACAGTAACGGAAGACGGCCTCGTCCAATATCGCAGAGGCGAATCTTTTTGCATCCCCCCCAAAGACAAGAGATGAGAAATCAGTATTTTGCAGATTTGCATGATTAAAACGTGCTTTTTCAAGAATTGCACCGCGGAAATCAGCAGATTCAAGGTCACATCGCCTGAAATCAGCTTCTTCCAGATGGGCGCGCTGCATTTCGACTCTGTAGAGATTCATCCCAAAGAATTTTGCGCCTCGCCCCTGTATAGCAGTCAGCCTTTGCTGTTTTAGTGTGGTCAGTTCGCGCATATCGATATCTGTGATATCAAGCTGAAGGCCATTCTTTCCTGCAGAATCAACCCATTGACGGTGTTTTTCAATCAGTTTAACGAGAGGTTCATCCAAATCAGCAACAGACTTACCTATATTTTCGCTGGTAAGTGCCCTTGTCAGGTCAACGCCGGCTTCCTTGTCTCGAATCTCGCTCAAATCAACGTCTGTCAAAATTGCATGATTGAGTTTGGCTCCTGAAAGCTGTATACCATGAATATCAGCCCCTGTAAGGTCCGCGCCTTCCAGAACCGCATTTCTAAAATCGGCTTGTTCTATTTTAGCTTGCGCCAGTATTGCATCAGAAAAATCTGCTTTATTTGCCAAACATCCGGCCAGCCTTGCCCCTGTAAGGTTCGCTCCCCTAAAGTTAACGGCGGTTGCCTCGCCTTGTGGAGATTGGCCAAATATGCCCCCCTCTCTCAAATCAGCTTCTTTAAGATCCGTACGCTCCAGATCAGCACCTTCAATCTTTGACCCCCTTAAATCAGCACGCACAAAAGATACCTTATTGAGTGTCGAGAAGCTGAGATCGCAAGCAAAAAGGGACGCTTCCTGAAAACTGGTTCCTGTTAAATCCATACGACGCATTTTTACATTCGTAAAATCGACACGGCGCAGATCTTGATGTTTGATTTCAAGGTCACTTAAATCTACATTTTTTAATATGGCTCTACGACCACCTATGCGGCCTTGGAGAAAACGGGCATGAAGACTGACGAGAGCGTCCAACTGATCTTGAGTAAATTTTTCATTTATCGCATCTGTGGACTGCACTTGTGACATAGAGGAAGAAAATCCGTAGTTAATAAGAAATATTTATGTTTATAATACTTAAGATAATAAGTGTGACGTGAATTGGTTAATATTTTTTTAGTATAATACACAGGACATCAATATGCGAGTTTGTATCTTCTTTTTTTGCATTTTTTTATGTGGTTGCGGAATAAAACCCAGCCATGTTGATGCACCACCAGGGAGCGGTTCTGATCGCTTTCCGCAACAATATCCATCTTCTGAGTAAATGCCACAATCTCGTCACCTTAAATTTAAATTGTTTCTAGCGAAACTTGCCCTCTACACCGAGAGGCTTACCTATGCCTTTTTTCCGGTGCTTATATTAAGTTTCTTTATACTTGGTCTCGGGCTAACAGGTATGCTTGGGTTATTTGGATCTCTGGGAAGTAAAATTCTGGTTTTAGTATTATTACTTTTATGGCTCAGGGTTTTCTTTCATAATTTAAAAAGCTTTAAAGCACCTACTGCGTCCGATATAGACAGCCGCCTCGAAAGCGATAATAGTTTAAAGCACAATCCTTTATTCACACTTAAGGACAGATTGAGTGAAGACAGCTCCCAACAAAAACAGGATATGTGGCTCATCTACCGAAAAAAGCTTGAGTCGCAAACAGAAAGAAAACTCAGAATTGCGCCCCCCTCACCCAGATTTTCTTTTCGTGATCCTTTCGCCCTTGGAATTTTTGCAGTTTTATTAATGATCGTTGGCTTTATAATGGCCGGTCATAACTGGGAGACGAGGCTTAAAACCTCTTTTTTTCCTTTCGGCTCAACTGAATCAGATATATCGGCCTCCCCCCTGACAATAACATTCACTCCGCCTTCATATATAAGGAAATCACCCGCCCATTACACCGGGCCTGACTACGAGAAGAATATTCAGGTTCCCGAAGGAACAGTAATTAAAGCAATTTATAATACGCCCTACTTCAAGCCAGTGCTCAAAGTGGATGGCGAAACTATTCCTTTTACCGAAATAGATAGAAACACGTACTCCGCACAAACCGAGCTTATCGAAACGACAACTGTAAAAATATCCCAGCTGGGATTTGCGCGCGCACGTGTCAAAACTGAAATAATCCCAGATAAAAAACCCAA
>NZNU01000012.1 GCA_002695035.1 Micavibrio sp.
ACAGGTGACGTGGTTGAGCCCGAAGACGGCATTATCGGCATCGGGTCTGGCGGAAATTATGCCCTTGCCGCAGCACGAGCGCTCATCGACCAAGATATGGATGCGGAAGAAATTGCCAAGCGTGCCATGAATATTGCAGGCGATATCTGTGTCTACTCAAACCATAATATTGTTATCGAAACCCTTTAAATCCATTTTAAAAAGTACAGGTTACTATCCATGACTGAGACTTTTGACGTACCCTCTTTTTCACCACGTGAGATTGTATCCGAGCTGGATCGCTATATTATCGGCCAGAAAGATGCCAAGCGCGCCGTATCCATTGCCCTTCGCAACCGTTGGAGACGTATGCAGCTGGATAAGGATTTACAAGAAGAAGTTTATCCAAAAAACATCCTGATGATTGGCCCTACAGGGGTTGGAAAAACCGAAATTGCGCGGCGTCTCGCCAAACTCGCCCAAGCGCCTTTCACCAAGGTTGAGGCCACCAAATTTACCGAAGTCGGTTATGTGGGTAAGGACGTCGAGTCTATCATTCGAGACCTGACCGAAGTTTCCATTCACATGACACGTGAAAAAATGCGCAAAACTGTAAAGGCGCAAGCTGAACTGACCGCGGAAGACCGCGTTCTGGATGCACTTATTGGCAAGGACGCCAGCGATACAACCCGCCAGGCCTTCCGTAAAAAACTGCGTGAGGGCGAATTAAACGACAAGGAAATAGAATTAGACCTGCAAGACAGCTCTAACCCCTTCCCTACATTTGACATCCCCGGAATGCCGGGTGCCTCAATGGGCATGATCAATATTGGCGACATGATGGGTAAGGCCATGGGTCAAGGTAAAACCAAAAAACGCAAATTAACGGTCGAGGAATCATATGAAATCCTTATTGCCGAGGAAGCGGATAAGCTGCTGGATGAAGATAAAATCATCTCAACCGCGCTTGAACTGGTACAGCAGAATGGGATCGTCTTTCTGGACGAGGTTGATAAAATTGCGCACCGATCCGATGCACGCGGCGGTGATGTCTCCCGTGAAGGTGTGCAGCGCGATCTCCTTCCTTTGATTGAAGGCACGACCGTTATGACCAAACACGGGCCGGTCAAGACCGACCATATCTTGTTTGTGGCAAGTGGTGCTTTCCACTACGCCAAACCATCTGATTTACTGGCTGAATTACAGGGGCGTTTGCCCATACGTGTTGAGCTTCGCGCCCTGACACAAGAGGACTTCAAGAAAATCCTGACTGAGACGGATGCCTGTCTTATCAGACAATATAAGGCCCTGATGAAAACGGAAGGGCTAACCCTCGAATTTACCGATGACGCCATTGATGAAATTGCCAAAATTTCTTTCGATGTAAATGAGACAGTCGAAAATATCGGGGCACGCCGCCTGCTGACCGTTATGGAGCGTTTGCTGGATGATATCTCGTTCAAAGCCTCGGACATGGATGGGGAAACGATGACAATTGACGCCGATTATGTACGCGAGCATGTGGCCGATTTGGCAGGAAGCGCCGATCTGAGCAAGTTTATCCTTTAAAAAACAGCCCTTTATATATTTGTTTTATAAAGAAAAAGTGACATCCTTTAGTTCGTTTGCAGGTTTTGCATGGGATTTCTCCACTCCCTAAACGGTCGGTCGAAATGACCGGCGGTGAAGGCGCAGATATGGCGTTGATGTTAAAAGCGTGACCTAGATCCGATTTTTCGTCAAGGTTTTAGCAAAATACGGGCCGATACCGTCATAGAAACCGTTGTTTCCCCCGGCTCGGCAGAGGCTTTGTTCATTGCGCCGCCGTCCATTTGTGCCATTTCAGCACGCATCATCGGCATTGGTCCGGGATTTCCGGAGTTATCCGCGTTAATTTCAATAAATTGGGTCGTGGATTTACCCAATGCATCAGCCGCGACCTTGGCGCGTTCCTGCAATTTTTTCAAAGCCATTGTCATCAACTCGTCTTGTACTTCCTTTTGCTTTTCAGAGGACAGCGTATAAGACAGGTTACTGGTGAGAAAACCCATGCCTTGCAAATCAGTCACAAGCTTTAAAAACTCTTCGGCATTTTTACCTTCCAGGCTGATCGTTTGCTGACCGCGCCACTCGGCTTCTTCAGCCTCATCATCTTTGCCGTTTTCAGTCGGGCGTGGGCGGTAATTCTGCCAGACATTATAGCCGCCTGTTGAAACCTTCACACTTTCCACAGCTTTTCCGGCCTTTAGCCCTTCCTGAATTTTACCATTAATTTCAGACTGTACGTCCTTGGCGTTATCTCCTGTCACCTCATAGCGAAGGGACGCGACAAGTTCGTCCTGCGTCAATTCAAGTTCCTCGGACGCCGACAGATTCAGTATAACTGAACCTTCAGGGGGAATGCGTGACATAAAGCTGTCATTTACGTCTTGCGCCTGGGCGGTCGGAGATAGAAGTAAAAGTGCCGTTAAGGCTGGCAAGATAAAGCGGGACATAAATCAGGACCTTTCATATTATCGTCTACGGCCTTGTGGTAGTCATCCAGCCAGGCCTGTTCATCTGTGGTAAGTAATTTGGGTTCAATCAGGGATTTATCAAGAGGGACAAGCGTGATTGTTTCAAAGCCGAGCATCTTTCGGCCCGCTGAATTCACTTTGCCCGTATCTTTGACGATCACCAGATTTTCGATACGTATACCGTACTCGCCATCCTTATAAAAACCCGGCTCATTCGACAGAATCATACCTTCCTTTAGGGGCGCATGAGAACGTCCTGAAATACTGGCGGCCTCTTCATGTACGCTTAAATAGACCCCCACACCGTGACCTGTGCCATGGGCAAAATCAAGCCCCGCATCCCAAAGAGGTTGGCGTGCCAATGTATCAAGTTGAGCGCCCGTTGTTCCCTCGGGAAAGACAGCCCGTGCCAGCGCAATATGACCTTTCAAAACGCGTGTGAAATTTTCGCGCTGTTCTTGTGTAGGTGTACCGACCGCAACCGTACGCGTAATATCGGTTGTACCATCCTCGTACTGGCCGCCACTGTCCAGCAATAAAATTCCATCGCCTTTGATGGCTTTATTGGTTTTGGGTGTTACGCGGTAATGAACGATTGCGCCATTGCCTTTCCAGCCGCAAATCGTTTCAAAACTTGTGTCTTTTAAAAGACCGGTGCTTTTGCGGTATTCCAGCAATTTATCAACGACATCCAACTCGCTCAGATTGCCTTTCGGAGCCTCATCAGCAAACCATTTAAAAAATTTGGTTAGAACCTGGCCGTCCCTTTTATGCGCCATGCGTGAGGCATCCAGTTCCGCTGGAAGTTTGGCGGCGCGCGGTGCAATGACCGGGTCTGTAATATCACATAGCTGTGCCGTATCATTTCCAAGAACAGACTTAAACCAGACTGGTGAGCGCTTATAATCGAGCCCCAGCTTCTGGTCTTTCGCGGCCAGCGCTGTCATATCTTTTTCCAGCTGGGACGGCGCTTGTATAGTAACGTGATTGCCGAGTGCAGCACGCACATCGTCCGGTACTTTGGACGGGTCAATATACCATGTGACATTTCCCGCCTTATCTATATCTGCATAGGATAAAGCAACAGGCGTATGTGCAACATCACACCCTCGTATATTTAACAGCCAGGCAATGGAATCAGGCTGTGTAATGATAAAATGGTCAAGGTCGAACCCCTTGATTTTTTCCGCAATTAAATCACGCTTTTCGGATGATGTACGCCCGGCATATTTCCCATCGAAAAGAAAAACCTTATCATCGGGGCGGGATGGCTGGTTTTTCCAGACCACATCTACCGGATTAGCATCCACCGCCTCCAGCTTAATGCCTTTGGAAGATAAAGTTTTCTCAAATTCCTCTATCTGCGCAGGTGTGTGAAGAAGCGGGTCATATCCGATGACCATGCCTTTTTTAGTGTTATCCGCAATCCAGTCTGCGGCTTTATCCGCAAAAATATCGCCTGTCTGGTAAAGTTTTGCATCGACCTCTGCCTTTATCTGTAAGGTATAGCGTCCATCCGTTACCACATAGGCTTTATCCGCTAAGACCACACCAAGTCCGGCCGAGCCTGTAAATCCGGTCAGCCAGCCAAGGCGTTCAGCATAAGGTGCTAAAAACTCGCTTTGAAATTCATCAGTGCGGGGAATAAGGAAACCATCCAGTTTTCTGGTCTTTAATTCATCCCGTAAATCTTTTAAATGCGCAGCGTGCGACATGTGGCTCTCCCTTTATATGTCCATCCGGTTTGCAGCATAAATCGTGGTACAGGCGGTGGACAATTCCTGTTATTCATGGCAAACATAATACGCCTTTTACAAACAAGGATAAAGAGCAATGTCGAAATGGAAACCTATCCGTAAAGCCGTCTTTCCCGTAGCAGGTCTTGGAACACGCTTCTTGCCCGCTACCAAGGTCATGCCAAAGGAAATGCTGCCATTGGCCGACCGCCCCCTGATACAACATGCCTTTGAAGAGGCTCGCGAGGCGGGAATTGAAGAATTTATCTTTGTAACAGGTCGTCACAAAAATATGCTGGAGGAGCATTTTGATTTCCAGCCTGAACTGGAAGACACACTTAAATCCCGCGGCAAGCTGGACATGCTGGAAGCCATAAAAAGTTCTGAAATCAGTGAAAACCAGCTTTTTTTGACACGCCAAACACGCCCCTTGGGACTGGGCCATGCCGTATGGTGTGCGCATAAACTGGTAGGCGATGAGCCTTTTGCGATTTTACTGCCTGATGATGTTGTTCTTGCCGATACACCCTGCCTGAAGCAAATGGTCGAAGCCTATAACGAAACAGGCGGTAACCTTGTCTCTGTCATGGATGTACCCAGGGAACAAACAGCCAGTTACGGAATTCTGGATACAGGCAAAGAAAACGGCAACCTGGTCGAGGTCAATGGATTAGTTGAAAAACCAAAGCCCGAAGATGCCCCGTCAACGCTTTCTGTCATAGGTCGCTATATCTTGCAGCCAGAAGTCTTTGGACATTTATCAAAATTCGAAACTGGCGCCGGCGGTGAAATACAACTGACCGATGCGATGGCCAAATTAATCGGTGACCAGCCCTTCCATGGCTTCCGCTATGACGGCCAAAGATATGATTGCGGCAGTCGGCTGGGCTTTATCGAAGCAAATATCGCCTACTCCCTGAAGGACAATGATATTGGCGATGATGTGCGCCAGATCTTACAAAAATACGGGAGTTCTCAGTCGTGACACCAGAGGCAACCACACATAGTTTTGACCCGACTATTTTACGGGAATACGATATTCGGGGACGTTTGGGGGAAACCCTGACAGAGCACGACGCCCTTATGCTGGGACGCGCTTTTGGAACAATGGTAAAACGTCGTGGCGGACACAAGGTCGCAATTGGCTATGACGGGCGCGAGACCTCACCGCATTTTGCTGACAAGCTGAGCGAAGGCATCGTATCAACCGGCCTTCATGCCGAACTTATCGGGTTATGCCCGTCCCCTATGCTGTATTACACTGTTAAGGAGTATGGCGCGGATGCGGGTGTTATGGTGACAGGCTCACATAATCCGCCTGAATATAATGGCTTTAAAATGCTGTTTAAGGATGGGCTTGTTTATGGTCCGCTTGTGCAGGAACTGGGCGATATTGCAGCAAAAGGTGATTTTGAAGAAGGCCAGGGACATAAAACACAGATTGATGTCACATCCTCTTATGTTACACGGCTGATTAAAGATTTGGACTGCGACACAGATTTTAAAATTGCCTGGGACAATGGAAATGGTGCTGGCGGAAATGTTTTAAAAGATATGGTTGAGCATCTCCCAGGAGAACATATTATCCTGTTTGATGAGGTGGACGGCACATTCCCGAACCATCATCCTGACCCGACTGTAGACGCCAACCTGGCTGACCTGGTCGATGTTGTTAAGCACGAAAACTGTGATTTAGGAATCGCTTTCGATGGCGATGCAGACCGCATCGGTGTTGTTGATGAAAAAGGCAATATTTTGAGATGCGACATATTAATGGCGGTTTACGCCGCTTCTGTACTGAAGGAGTTTCCAAATTCGGCCATTGTTGCAGATATCAAATGTTCACAAGTCCTTTTTGATGAAATCGAACGTCATGGCGGACAACCTGTCATGTGGAAAACAGGGCATTCCCTTATAAAATCAAAAATGGCGGAAGTAAAAGCACCTCTTGCGGGTGAGCTTTCCGGTCATATTTTCTTTGCCGATAAATATTATGGTTTTGATGATGCACTATATTGCGCCATACGCCTGATCAATATTATTGCCGAATCAGGCAAGTCACTTTCGGAACTCACCAGCCATTTGCCCGGTCTTTACTCCACGCCTGAAATTCGCATTGAAGTTGATGAGGCAGAAAAGTTTTCTAAAATCGATCAACTGGTATCCGCATTAAAAACAAAAGAAAGTGATTCATTTCAAGTGAATGACATTGACGGCGCAAGAGTCACAACAGATGACGGGTGGTTTCTCATCCGCGCCTCAAATACACAAAATGCCTGGGCAACCCGTGTTGAGGCAAAAAGTGAAGACGGCCTTGAACGGCTTAAATCCATGTTAAAAAAGGAGATAGAAAATCTTGGCTACACAATCGAATTCTGATGCTGAAAAGCAGGTTCACCTGCTTGAACTTTTATCCTCGCGTATCTGTCACGACCTTATAAGTCCGGTAGGAGCCATTCATAACGGACTGGAATTTCTAGAGGACATGGGTCCTGATGCTTTAGAAGATGCGCTTGAGTTAATGAAACACTCAACCAAGCAAGCAACAACAAAATTACAGGCCTTTCGTTTTGCCTATGGCGCAGGCGGGCGTGATCCATCGATTACGATGAAGGATGTTCACCATGCGATGAGCGCTTACTTTGCCTTGGAAAGCAAAGTTACTTTTGATTGGGAAAATGGCGAAGCCGATCGCGATGAAATGCCTTCCGGTTTATGTAAGCTGACGGCGGGCGCGCTTCTTCTTATGGGAGAAACCTTACCCAAAAAAGGTACAATCACAGTTGCCCGTGAAAGCTCAACCGTTCACATCTCAGCAGAAGGTGAACCATGTAAGTTTCGCGATGGCACAGTTGATGCGCTGGAAGGTAATTGCGAAATAGATAATCTCGACCCGCGCCTTGTTCACCCATTTGTACTGGGACTGAGCGCCCGTGGCTTTGGGTGCAGTATCACAACTGACCAAGGTGAAAACACAACCTCAATCACTCTGGAAATGTAATGACTGTCACCCATATTAAACGTGCCCTTCTTTCTGTCTCTGACAAAACAGGCCTGACCGATTTTGCGCAGGAACTGGCAGATGAGGGTGTAGAAATCCTCTCCACTGGGGGGACAGCCAAGGCCCTGAAAGAAGCAGGAATTAATGTAAAGGATGTGTCAGACCATACTGGTTTTCCCGAAATTATGGGGGGACGCGTCAAAACACTCCACCCTAAAATTCATGGCGGTCTTTTGGGGAAACGCGAGGACCAAAACCATAATAAGGCCATGCAAGACCACGATATCGCGCCAATTGATATGCTTGTGGTTAATCTTTATCCTTTCCGCGAAACGGTTGCCGGGGGAGCTGACTTTGCAACCTGTATTGAAAATATAGATATCGGCGGGCCGGCCATGATACGTGCGGCAGCCAAAAATTTTGAGGATGTGACAGTTGTCACGTCATCTTCCGACTATAAAGATATCCTTAAGGACATGAGCAAGAATAATGGCGGTATATCCAGAGATCTACGCCAAAAGCTTTCAGCCAAAGCCTATGCCCATACGGCCTCTTATGACAGCGCTATATCCAATTGGATGGCGCAGCAGATGGATGACTATACACCGCACCAAATTTCTTTTTCAGGGCAATTAAAGCAGGTTTTACGATATGGAGAAAACCCGCATCAATCAGCCAGCCTGTATCTGGACGGATCGAACCGCGCAGGCGTTGCCACAGCCAAGCAGGTACAGGGTAAGGAGCTTTCCTACAACAATTTGAATGATACGGATGCGGCATATGAGCTGGTTTCTGAGTTTGAAGCCCCGACTGTAGCTATTATCAAACACGCCAATCCTTGCGGGGTGGCTTCCGCCGATACATTGGAAGACGCATATAAAAAAGCGTTGGCGTGTGATCCCGTCAGTGCGTTTGGTGGAATCATTGCCGTTAACAGGCCGCTTAACGCTGCCACGACTGAACTTATATTAAAGACATTCTGTGAGGTGGTAATAGCACCCTCAATTGAAGCCCCGGCATTAACCCTGTTCGAAGCCAAGGATAAAATCCGCGTACTGACTACGGGAGAGATGCCCGATCCCTCAAGTAAACGTCAAATTATCAAATCCATTTCCGGCGGATATCTGATTCAGGATGCTGATAACGGACATATAACTGTTAATGATCTGAAGGTGGTCAGTGACCGTGAACCGACAGAAGATGAGTTACGCGATCTTCTTTTTGCCTTTTCAATTGCCAAGCATGTGAAATCCAACACGATTGTCTATGCCAAGGATGGCGCAACCGTTGGAATTGGGGCTGGCCAGATGAGCCGTATCGATTCGGCCAAAATCGCCGCATCCAAAATGAAGGAAGCCGGCTTAGATGGTCTGAACCCCGTTGTGGCATCAGATGCCTTTTTCCCTTTTGCTGATGGTTTGCTGGCGGCAGCAGATGCGGGTGTGACGGCTGTTATACAGCCCGGAGGCTCTATCCGTGACCAGGACGTGATAGATGCGGCCAATGACCGCGGCCTCGCCATGGTCTTTACAGGCATGCGCCATTTCAAGCATTAAAATTCTAAATGATTGATTAATCAGGGATAAATACCTTTACTCGCTTCAATATTCTTTCTCGGTTACTCTATACCAGTAAATAACTCTATATTAACATAATTGTTATATAGTTTTATTGTAAAGCACTGATAAAGAAAGAATTTTAGGTATATTTTGCGTTTATTAACTTCTTTCTTGTATCGTAGTAAATAAGAATAAGTTTTTAAGGCAACAGACCTTTAGGAGAAGAGAGAATATATGGGTTGGTTAAGTGATACATGGGATAGTGTTTCAAACGGAGTTAGCGCCGCGTCTAGAAGCGTTGCTCACGTAGTGACTCATCCTGTTGAGTCAGCTAGAACCGCTATACGCGAAGTTGGGAATTTTGCAGACAATGTGGCAGAAAACCCTGCGAGATCTGCCAGACTTTTTAGAGATGGTTTTATAGAGGGCGTTAGCGTAGTTCCTAGTCTGGCAGCTTCTGCTGGCGATATCGTTAATTCGGGAGCACGTTGGGTATCTAGGAATACAACCGGATATGATTGGGGAGAAAGCAATTGGGGAGATTCAACTAAAAACTGGATGAATGACACGGCGTTACCCGGTCTTTACAGAACAACTGGTATGCAGCGAACCGTTCCCGACCCAACAAACCCTTACGAAGGTGTTCTTTATCATTCTGGATCAGCAATTGGTACAACAGCCGCTTTTGTTGGTGGTGTAGCCATTTTTTCACCTGCTGCGGCAGGGGCAATGTTAACGCCTGGAGCTTTGGTAATAGAAGGCGGACTGGGAGCTTGGCACGTAAATAGTTCTCTTAATGAAGATCAGGAAAATTATGAGCGACTTAAAGATAGTGGTTTTGTAGAGAGCATGACTGAGAATGACGGGCTTTCAGCACCTGGATCAGACTTTTCTCCATCGCCACAACCCGGACAGGACTATGACCCGTATCCTGAATATAATCCTGCCGAAAACAATGCCACGCCCGATTTCAGTGCAACACATTCAAGGAATTTCGGAACGTATAGTAGTAACGGTGACACTTCAATATTAGCGAGCGGCTTTAACGAAGAAGTAAATTCTACAAAAATGTATTTAGGTAATGATACTGGAAATGGGCAAGACTTAGCGTTTTCTGATAATTTATCAGCAACTTTTGCAATGGCTGTGGTCGCTGAATTGATCGGGAATCACGAAATGGCCTCTGAGCTTGGAAATGAATTAAGACAGCAAATCGCTGACAATTCACCAAAAACAGAAGAACAGGTGATTGAGAATCACCCACAACCATCAATGGCATAAACGTTATATGTTGTTGATATAATTGCAATATATTAGTTTTTTTGTAAAATCAGTGCTAGTGAGCTAATATTTAAATATAAATTTAGACGAGAGAGAAAGTTATGGTTAATCCAAGAATTTTTGAAAGACTAGTCAGAGCTGGAATGAGTGGCGGACGTCACGCCGCACGCGCGGAAAGTTTCCTAGCCACACACAGTGACGATTTCACTGCTTTAGTTAGAACGCATGGTGATGATCTGGCAAACATACGTTCTGCTGACGATCTGGATAACTTTCTAAAAAGTAATCCTGAGATAACCGGTCGTTTTAGAGAAGGACTAGTAGCAAACAGGGAACTTCTAGTTCAATCCCTTAGACAAGCGGATGATGCTTCTCGCGTTATTACTGACTTTGCCCGCCACCGCCAAGGTAGCGAGAGCATTGCTGATTATATGAATAGAAATAGCGGAAGATACGCAGATCTAGACCGGACTTCGTTAGGCTACATTCAGGCAAATTCAGATGAATTGACACAGGCTGCTATAAGTGCTCGCCGCGCAGATCGCGCATCAGAAGCCTGGGGGACAGCAAGAGGCGCCGCTTCCACTGTAGCGGATGGTGCTGGAAAGGCATTTAGAGCAGTCAGAAGTGGCTTTATGAGACAAAATATTCAAACTGGACGGTATGAGTTTTCTATATTGCGCACCGGACTTACAACCGGAGGACTGCTTGCAGTAAATGGTATTACCAATGGTGCCGTAAGTGATACAGGGCGTTTTTTGGTTACATCCGAACTCAGCCCCTTAACCTTTATCGGCAAACAATCTCTTGACGGAGCCGGTGAAGTTTATGAGACAATAGCTGGAGAACCTCTTAATCAAGATGTTTTAAACGGCGACTGGGTCAATGAGGTAGACGCATACGATCCTAACAGAGACGGAACCATTCTAATGGGAGAAAATGGTATCTTAATGTCTCCGGAAGACTATCGTGAAGAATATCAGCGTTTTAGTAATGATCCTGAAACAGCAGAAGCTATGGGGACGGTTATGACTCCCGAGCGCTATGAAGAATTACAGCCTGATTTACAAGAAGCCCATGATTCTAATCCAGACACACGCCCAGCGCGTGAACGCGCTGCAGATGATATTGCAAACCGCACTGAAAATGCAGTCGATGGCGCAACAGCCGCGGCATCTGGTGCCGCCGCAACAGCCGGAGCAGCCGCGAGCGATGCATTGGATGCAGCAGGCGGTGGACTTGATAGAATCAAAAATATGCTTTCGGGTATATTTGGTGAGGCAAGTGGCGCAGGTTTAATGGCCGCTGCAGGTGCCGCACTTGGTTTTGCCACAGGTGGTGGAATCAAAGGGGCTCTAGGATATGGGATACTTGGTGGATTTATCGGCATGATGTTCCCTGATATTGGCCAACGTATAAGCGGTGCGTTCAATGATAATGCCAACCCAGAAGCCGAGCAGGCGCCCGCAGCAACAGCCGCGGCAGACCCTGCAGCAGTTGGTACATCTGCCTCCGGTTCAGATATGAGCCAGCAATACGCATCAGCCCAAGCAGGCGTTGCAGCAACAGGTCAGGATAATGATGCCGTTACTCCAGCCGAGCAAGACCTTCGTAATAATGGTCAGGCAATTGGTGCAGGCACCAGCCCGGCACCACAGGAGCAGCATGTTGCAGTTGCGCCCCCACCCGGACCAGAAAGAAGCTTGGCAATGGGGCCATCATAAAAATTTGATACATTAAAAAATTAAAAAAACCGCGGGAGGCACCTTCCGCGGTTTTTGTTATTCAGAGCTTAAAATAAATTAGCGGTTTGTATTTGTGTCTAAACCGGTTTCATCGTCCGCAGCTTCATCCATATCGGCTGGTTCAGTCACACCGTCTGTGGCATCTTCGACACCTTCTTCCAGGTCCTCTACTGCTTCGTCAGTAGGCAAAAGATGAGCGCCGTCGGCCGGGCCTGATTCCTCTGTGATCGCCTCTGCGTCAACAGGTGTACCGTCGTCATAATAATAAACAGGCTCGCCATCTGTTGCGCTTCCGTCCGGCACAGTGCCTTCCAGAATTTTAGGTGCATCTTCCCGCTTCATTTCCTCTGCGCTTAGCGGCCTGTCATCCAGTATCAGAGAATCGCCGCTTTCACTCGGGGTAATCAATACAAAAACAAAAGCCAGAACGGCCACGATAAGTAAAAGCGATACAATTATGCCCGCCAG
>NZNU01000013.1 GCA_002695035.1 Micavibrio sp.
AAGCAGTGTCGCCCTAAAAGCGGCTTCCCACTTAACTTTATCCGGTGCATCCATCAGGGAGGTGGATTTGCTGTCACTCATATTCATCTTCCTTATTCTCTTCAAAAGGGTTTTGCAGTGTTCTGTCTTCTATTTCGATGGCCCATATATCAGGGTCTCTATCAATTGAGCGCGATATATACGCATCTATTTCTTTTTCTTCCAAAGCCCCCTCTCCCATTGCATCCATCCACGATAGATCACCATCAAGGTCACGAATTTGCGTTAATATTTTAAAACCGTTTCCCAGGCCATTGATTTTAAGGAGTAAGGTACCTCCGGTAAGAGATCCTTTGTTAATATAATAGACACTTAAGCCTTTAGCTTGGCATTTTGCAATTTCTGCCTCAATCCAGACATGGGCTGGCAAACGGTCGTCCATATTTTCAAGACTTTCGCTTTCCGTAAAGCTCCAACCTGTAATCGACAACCTCATAACCAAGTTCTTCGGCTATTTTTTCTTTAAGGCGTTCTATTTCTTCACTTTCAAACTCAATCACTTTACCTGTTTCCATGTCAATCAGGTGGTAGTGATCCTTATGATTAAGCTCGTAGCGCGCAAAACTTTCTTTAAAATCATGCCTTATGACCAGGTCAAGCTCATGCAAAAGACCAATGGTTCTGTACACTGTGGCCATGGATATAGAGGAATCTATTTCCTTTGATCTTTCATATATTTCCTCAACGGACGGATGGTCCTCGGACTGGCTGAGGACATTAAGTATGATCTTGCGCTGGCCCGTCATTTTCAGGCCCGCCTTTACACATTCCTTTTCGAGATTAGTCATCAGTATCGTCCTTCTCGACAATGCTTTCTTTTGCTTTATTCGTATTAACAATTAACTGGTCCAGAGGCACAACCCTTCTTTCAGGGAGCGTAATAATCACCTTCGTACCTTGCCCGATATCGGATTCCAGCGTCAGCGTACCACCATGCAGCTCTATCATTGCTTTTGCAAGTGGTAACCCCAAACCTGTGCCCTGTTGTTCACGGGCATGTTGTGAGTCTGTAATCTGGCCAAATGGCTCAAGAGCATCCTTGATTTTTTCCTTAGGGATACCGATACCTTCGTCCTGAACAGAAATCACCATGTCACCATCAGGTTTGATAAAAGACTTTATGTGGATTTTACCGCCCTCTTTTGAGAACTTAATGGCATTACTTACCAGATTAATAAGAACCTGTCTGATCAACCTGGGATCGGACTTTAATCCGGGAAGGTCATCAGGAACATCGGAAATCATTTCGACCTTACTTGTGAAGGCTCTCGATGTCATCATGCGGGTAACTGATACAATAAGATCTCTGATATTATAGGGCTGCTCGTCCAAATCAACCTTACCGGCTTCAATTTTAGACATATCCAGGACTTCGTTGATAATTTCCAGCAAATGGCGCGCGCTGAGATGAATATCGCCCAGATACTCGCTATATTTAGGACTGCCAAGCGCTCCGAAAGTTTCATTCATCATTATTTCTGAAAATCCGATAATGGCATTAAGAGGCGTACGCAGTTCATGACTCATATTCGCAAGAAAACTTGATTTTGCATTATTCGCAGCATCAGCTCTCTCCTTGGCCATACGTAGCGAAACCTCCATCTGCTTCCGCAACGTAATGTCCATGATCGTGGCCACCTGAAAACGGCGGCGCTGGGACAACTCCAATGTGGCTGTTGTGAAGAGTGCATTTGCAACAGCACCATCTTTTCGCAACATTTTCATCTCCCCAGAAGACCTCATGCCGCTTTCCATCATGCGGTCATGGTTGCGAATGGCAACCTCCTGCTCTTCCGGTGCTATTAAAAAGGAGAAGTCCTCCCCAATAACGTCATCGCGTTTCCAACCAAAGGCGCGTACAAAGCTGTCATTTACACGTACGATGCGCCTGTGATGGTCTGTCACAACAATACTTACCTCCGACACGTCAAATATGGAGGTCAGCAAAGATATCGCATCATCGCGCTCACGCTGTAAAATAGAGTCATCAGCAGTATCAGGCTGGGCCATAACGTCAATCAAAACGGCATTGCCGGAAATATCCAGAATAGGATTTATCCAAAAACCATAAACCCTGACCCCTCCGGGAAAGCTTGGCAGGGCTTGAATGGTTACCGGCACCTTTTGTTTCATGCAAACTTCAAAAGCCTGCTCGAAATGCCGGGCATTTTCGCTGTCCATGAAATCAACTATTGGCTTACCAATAATATGCTCTCTACGACGGCTGAAATACTCTAGCGCGCGCGCATTTATTTCTTGAATGACATAGTGGCCATCCTCATCCGGTTTAACAATAAAACGCGGTACAGGCATGGAATTAAATAATAATTTGTGATCTACACTTTCCACTTTTGGTATATTTTCTTAAAGTAAAATATTAATTTTTGATTATTAGGTAGTACCAAATAACCTGTCTCCCGCATCTCCTAAACCAGGAACAATATAAGCCTTTTCATTGAGATGAGAGTCAAGAGCAGCGAAGTATAGCTTTGTATCAGGATAGGCTTTAGAAAACGTTTCCACACCTTCAGGCGCGGCAATCAACCCCATGAACTTAACACGCTTGGGATCACACCCATGTTTTTCAAGTATCGACATTGCATAAACGGCTGAATTACCAGTGGCAAGCATTGGGTCAACCATATAGATATCCCTGTCCTCCACCTCGGGCAGTTTGACGAGATATTCCACAGGCTGTTTTGTGTCCTCATCACGGTATACGCCGATATGCCCTGTGGCTGCTGACGGGATCAGAGCCTCTACACCACTCGTCATACCAAGTGCTGCCCTTAAAATGGGAATAATAACAGGAGGCTTGGATAATCTTTGCCCCGTCATCTCAACAAGCGGCGTATTCATTTTTGCATCTTTTAACGCCAGATCGGATGAAATTTCATATGTCATAAGCAAAGATATGTCATGCAAGCACGCACGAAACATTCTTTTATCGCAGTTGACGTCGCGTAATCTTGTAAGACAATCAAGGACTAGCGGATGATCAACTATATATAGGGATGGAAATTTATCATTCTGGTGCATTTA
The DNA here is from genome assembly GCA_002695035.1 of Micavibrio sp. Classification (GTDB taxonomy): domain Bacteria; phylum Pseudomonadota; class Alphaproteobacteria; order Micavibrionales; family Micavibrionaceae; genus UBA2137. Next base: position 3,082 of record NZNU01000013.1, read on the forward strand.
ACTACCTTCCTCGTTCTGTAAAAATTTCTGCAGAGGTGAAACTTCTTTTCTAAACACGACTTCATTCACCTCTTCCTGATCGCATTTACTTAAATCCCTTGTCATATCCTGAACTAGATCGCTTAGTTTTTCGCCCGGAATGGGCGTGGCTATAATGCTATTAAAGCCAGCCACTTTGCCGTATTTTTGTTGTGAAATCTTATCAAAAGAGTTCTGGCTTCTTTTTATAAACTTTAATGCGCCGTTTCTGTCTGTTTGCTTAAGAGAGAACATAACACCTTTACCAGGCAATTTATAAACTTCATCAAAGGCACGCATATTGGAAACGAGGCAATTAAACAATTCTTCGTAAACATTGCTGTCTTGGATGCCCTCCATCGATATAAGGGCAAGCGAAAATTCGCTGCCATGTCGTCTTAATCTTTCCATTTCCCTGTCAAAATCCCGCTGCAGCTCCTCAAAAGATTTAAGCTCGCTGTCAGCATCGACTTCTGAGGGTTTTTCTATAAGCGAATAAAGTCCTGCAACCTCAGCAATAAATGCTTCATACGCATCCACCAAATTACCTTTATTATCCTGCCCGCTGGCCTCTGAAAAAAGCCGTGTATAGGCCTTTGATATATTCTCAGCACTTCCTGAAAATTCGGATGACCTCATATCAGGCGCATTTATTAGCTTTTGGTAAGCTTTTGTAGGCAAACTTTCTTCAGCAGGCCCACTCTCAACGCCCACGCGGATTGCCCAGAGAGAAAACTCAGACAAGCATCCAACAACCAAATTTTTTAATCTATGAAAATCAGACATATACGCGCGTTCATTACTCTTTAAGTATGCATTACTTATACGAAATTTTTATGGGTAAGAGCAAGTGTAACTGTAAAAAAGCCAACTGACTTTTACTCTATAACCCATTCTTTTTGCAGCTCATCAAGTGTGTTTTCCTTGATCGCCTTTCGTATTTCACGCATCAGGTGGGCCATGACAGCTATATTGTGTTGAGCCAATAACTGTCCGCCTAAGCTCTCATTTGCCTTGAAAAGATGGTGAATATATCCTTTTGAAAACTGAGAGGAACACGGTATACCAAGCTCTGGCCAGATTGGATCCTGGTCATGAGCATATTTCGCATTCCTAAGATTTAATCGCTCACCAGGAGCCCCCTTCATCAGAGCCCAACCATGTCTTGCAATACGTGTTGGGGAAACGCAGTCAAATGTATCTATACCAAGACGTACACACTCAAAGATATCTTTGAAAGTTCCGATACCTAACAGATGCACTGGTCTGTCTTGGGCAATATGCGGCATACACCACGAAACGATTTCAAAAAACTGGTCAAAATTACCCCCGAAAGTACCACCGATTGCAGTACCGAAGAAAGGCCTCGTGGCTGTAAATGCTGCGCTTTGCTCTCTGAGATTCTGAAACACGCCGCCCTGCACGACACCATATATAGCCTGCGTCCCATCATGGGTTTTATTAAAAGCCTCAAGCGACCTGTCGCCCCATCGGTGGCTCATATGCATTGAATCTTCAGTATATTGTTCTGAAACATGCATTGCTGTGCACTCATCCAGCTGCACTACAAAGTCGGGCCCCAGCTTGCGCTGTATCTCCATGGCGCTTTCCGGTGAAAGGAAAAGCTTGCTGCCATCCTTATAAGAACGGAAGGCTGCGCCCTCTTCTGTTATTTTAGTAAGAGACCGTCCGCGTTTAGAGTTGTAATTACGACCTTTTATTTCATCCGCATCGGTGCCGTCCCCCATCGAATAAATCTGGAAACCACCGCTGTCTGTCAACATCGGACCTTTCCAGTTCATCATCTTATGCAGGCCACCCAGCTTTTCCACTGTGTCTGCCCCTGGCTGAATCATCAGGTGATAAGTGTTTGCAAGGATGAAGTCGGCTCCGGCCTCTTTGACCTGCATAGGGTTGAGAGCTTTCACAGAAGCTTTCGTTCCGCAAACTATGAAATTTGGTGTCTCGACGGTACCATGCGGTGTGTTCAAACGTCCAAGGCGGGCACGAGACTCACTATCGCGGTGAAAAATATCGAAAGAAAAGTTCGGATACTGAATATCAGCGCCCTGATAGGCATCAGGGGCAGGAGGCAGCTTTTTAATCTTTTTACGTGCCATAGAAATTTACCGGCCAGTAAAGGCCGGTGTTTGAAATTTATGCGCTTTCCTGAACTTTGGAAATCTGTGTTTTATACTGGCGCAACGCAGGGTCCAGCTTTGTGACCGGAGTGTTCATCAAAAACTGATCTAGGCCACCTTTATGGTCAAGTGTACGAAGCCCGGCAGCAGATGCGCGAACACGTATAGTACGCTTTAAAATTTCGCTATAAAGATTTGTGTCCTGAATGTTAGGCAAGAAACGACGGCGTGTCTTATTCTGTGCGTGTGAAACATTATTACCAGACATTGGTCCTTTACCAGTGATCATACAACGACGGCTCATGATCTTATCCTCTTCTTTATTTAAAGTAAAAATTCTAGAACGGAGTGTTACACGAGGCACAACCCTCATGTCAAGCTCTATATAGCCAAATCAGTGCAAATATTTCACCCCTGAAGTACAATAAAAGCCAATAAACCAAACACAACCAAAAGAAAAGATGTGAAAAGAAGGTATTGTATACTTCGGAGGGAGTTAATATCTATTTTGGCTGTTGCCTTATCAGGTCCCGTCCAATCACGCTTTATAGCAATGCCCGTTACATCTTTCACTGTGCCCCCAAAGACGAGATTGGCAGCATAAGACACCATATTTAATAATATACCACCTTCAAAGTAATCAGGGGATTTGCGAGCAAAGCACCCTCTTATAGCGCTAATTATGCTTACACGAGGCGTAAAAAAGGTTGATATAAACAAAAGAGTTGCAGAAACAGGGATCGAAAAAAGTGACATCAGCCGCAATATTCCGGCCGACAAAGCTTGAAATCCCCCACCGTGCCCTTCTCTGCCGGCAAACCACATGACAGCAGCAACCCCGGATGAGAGGAAAAGGCCGAGAAAGCCAAAGATGAGATAAAAGATTACAGGCAGGATAAGCGCGCGTTCAAACAAAATTACTGAAAAGGATGCCGCGTTTCTTGCGATACTATGGTTATCCATTTTGTTCAGATCATATCTGGTCGTAACCGCCAGAGAATAAAACGCCCTGGTCTGGCTCAAACCAGGATCGTTTAAATTCTTACGTATAATTTCCAATATATAAATCTGCACACCCGTGGATATACATATATAAACAGCTAAGAGCTCGGGTATACGGTAGGCTGGGAAAAATCTATTAAGCCATGAAAAGAAACTTCCTATTATAAGTGAAAGCGCAATTACAAATAGGGTGAGTAAGCCTCCTCTGAATGATAATGAGGATCTGCTGCGGTCAGGTTTAAAAGACTTAGCAGCATATCGCCCGAAGATTTTTTCAAGCAATACCCAATAATATGGTACAGCGCGCCCCTTAACAGCCCCGAAAAAAAGACCAAAGAACAGGCTGGCTAGAATGGCTATAACGCAAATCCCGGCGCGCTCTGGAAGGCTGTTGACCATTACAGCGTAAGCCCCGCTTACAAACTCGTTAATAAATTGTTCCATAGCGATATCCTGATTTAGTGTCCTAAATGGTTATCCGGTAGACCCGGCTTGAAATTCACCAGCAGGCATTATATTAAAGATAGTTAATGTTGCTCTGCAAAATTAACCATTAACACCTAATATTAGTGTATAATAGATTTTGAATAATATCACCCTGAAAGGGTAAATTAAAATGTTGTACCAACTTCACGATTTACAATATGCCTTACTCGCGCCGGCCAGGCTTGGTGCTGAGATCCTACAGAAATCTCTTCAGAATCCATTTAATCCACTGACTTATACACCACCTGCCCGTACGTTGGCGGCAGGCGCTGAGCTATTCGAAAGAGTAACGAGACGCTTTGGTAAGCCTGAGTTTGGAATTCCCCACACGACTATTGATAATAAAAAAATAGACGTACAGGAGGAAATTGTTGCAGAAAAACCTTTCTGCAATCTTCTTCACTTCAAACGCAAAACTAAAAGAAAAGATCCAAGAGTTTTGATTGTAGCACCAATGTCCGGTCATTACGCGACTCTGTTACGCGGAACTGTGAAGGCTCTACTTCCTCACCACGATGTCTTTATCACAGATTGGATAGATGCACGTCAGGTTCCCCTGAAAGACGGGCGCTTCAACTTGGATGACTATATACTATATGTCCGTGAGTTTCTAAGTCTTTTGGGACCTGATACGCATGTAATTGCTGTTTGCCAGCCTGCTGTCCCTGTATTGGCGGCCATATCCCTTATGGCGAGCGACAACGACCCCAACCAGCCTTCTTCAATGATTTTGATGGGCGGGCCTATTGATACAAGAGTATCAAAAACAGAGGTCACCCAACTCGCTGAAGACAGGCCTTTAAGCTGGTTCGAAAACTCAGTTATTTCAACTGTGCCTTTCTACTACCCTGGTGCACACAGGCAGGTTTATCCCGGCTTTGTACAATTAAGCGGATTTATGTCGATGAATCTAGACAAACACATAGATTCTCACCTCAATTTCTTCAAGCACCTCGTTCAAGGTGATGGCAGCTCAGCCGAATCGCATAAACGTTTTTACGATGAATATTTATCCGTAATGGACTTAACCAAAGAATTCTATCTTCAAACTGTCGATATTGTTTTTCAGAAACACGCCCTACCCCGCGGGCAAATGAAATGGAAAGATCCGTTAACTGAAAAGCTTCATCCGGTGCGTCCTCAGGATATTAAACGCACCGCTCTCCTGACGATAGAGGGAGAACGTGATGATATTTCTGCCCGCGGACAAACAACTGCGGCTCATGAATTATGCCACAATTTGGCGCAATCCAAGCAGTATAATCACTTCCAACTGGAAGTGGGTCATTACGGGATATTTAACGGGCGCCGCTGGAGAAACGAGATTATGCCCCGCGTCAGGCACTTTATACGAGAGTTTGATAAAGGTGCAGACCCTATACCGGAAAAAGATTTGGAGAAAATCCCCGACAAACCCCCAACCCGCTACGATAGAGACAAGCATGGCATAGCCGCTGTCAGAAGATGGCTAAAAGCTCAGGAGAAAGCTAAAGGAATCAAGAAGGAGCCCGAATCCGTAACGGACAGCGAAAATGAAGAGCAGAACATATTAGCTTAAAAGCTTTTCACATAAGGTTTTGCTGCACTGCGTATAGATTTTGACAGCACAGTGTTACATTATGTTTCTTGTGAATAAGAATAATAATACTGAACAGGCTGTCACATCACCTCATAGAGTCCAACTTGTACTTCCAGGGGGCGGCGCTTATGGGGAATACACAAAATCCGTGCTTGTGGAATTTCTATCTCGCCCAGAAGTTATAAATGGTGATGTGGTAATATCGGGAGTGACCGGAACAAGTGCCGGAGCCATTAATGGCGCTCTGCTTGTGTCAGCCCTTAACGAAGGTGGCCCCGAGCTTGCAATAAAGCGGTTGAATTCTTTTTGGGATGATATCAGAAAGGCTAATCCCTTTGCATCTTCAGCCAATATAGGGAATTTATTCGCATTCAACAGGGAGGACAGCTTTCCAAACCTGCCTCGCGCATGGTGCATAGCCAATGAAATCATGTCTCCTGAACATTTATTTCCCGGCACAACCTTAAGAAGCCTTAAATCTTTGCTTAAGAAACATATTCCAGATGTAAAATCACTGCATCAAGGGCCTGCCGACCTTGTTGTAAACGCTTTAAGGGCGCGGGATAATGAGGAGGTTATATTTTCCGGTAAAACCCTTAACCACGACACTCTGATAGCCTCATGCGCACTGGCCGACTTGAAGGGTCATATAATTGATGGCGAGCTTTACTATGATGGGGGATACAGCAGTAACCCGCATATGGAAACTTTAAAAAAAGGTGAGTTTGATAGCTTGCTTGCCATTTGTCCGGTACCAGATTCCGGGCGCGCCTTTGATGAGGAAAATTTTTCACTATTTGGCACCTTTAACAGACACAGCTTCAAGGTTGATCGCTCAATCCTGAAAGTTCTCGATGAATTGGAACAATCCACTGATACAGATTTCTCAATTCACCGGATAGAATTGCGCGGCGAAAAACACTGGAACCGGAGCACCCTCTTCAGAACGGATTCAAAATGGCTGGACTTTTTAAGAGGTCACGGTAAAAAAGATTGGGCAAAATTTTGCAATGACAATCAAAGTTATGCCCCTCATGGTAAAAAGTTTCCATTTTCACAGAATATCGCTTAATCTGGCTCTCGTTTTACTCACCAGGTTCTAACAGGCAGTGCGATGTTCTCACGCTTCAAAATCACTAAAGAAGATTATGACACTCTTGAGCTGCCCGACAGAGTTCACTTAAACTTAAACCAAAATGCAAGAAGAATAGCCTTAAGGCTTGATTCTAAATCTAAATCTATCAGGCTGACTGTTCCAAAGGGTACAGCACCATCAAAAGTACAGTCTTTTGTAAATAAAAATATTTTATGGATAAACAATACGTTGAATAGCCTACCTTCCGATATTATTTTAAAAGAAAATAGTACTTTTCCTTATATGGGGAAACACATAACACTTAAAGTAATAACTGATAAGTCAGCAAAAACTAGAAAAATAACCTTAGAAGAGACAGACTTAACTATTAGAACTTCATCAGATATTTACAGTGAAAGATTAAAAAGATGGATTATCAATGATTTCAAAGAAAAGGTTAAGTCTATTTCTGAAGAAAAGTCTCTAAATATTAAAAAAGAAATAAAAAGTGTTAGAGTTTCAGATACTAAAACTAGATGGGGAAGTTGCTCGCATGATGGCCGACTTTGCTTTTCCTGGAGACTGGCTTTTGCTCCTTATGAAGCGATAGATTATGTTGTGGCTCATGAAGTAGCACATCTGCGACATCTGGATCACTCTAAAGAGTTTTGGACTTTGTGTGAAGAGCTGTCTATAGATTACGCAGCTGGCAAGCGATGGATGAAAGAAAATGGTTCAGAGCTTATGCGCTATGTTTTTGCTCAATGAATTGCAAGGCACGCTCCAATATAAGTTGAGCCGCAATTGCATCGATAACACCTTTATCTTTTGCTTTTCTTTTATTCACAGTTTCATCCAGATATCTATCCACAGAGTCTGTGGATAAGCGTTCATCCCAGAAGATATAAGGCAAGCTCATCCCTCTGCTCTCAAGTTCTCTTGCAAAGTCCCTTACTGATTGACACTGACGGCTTTCAGTACCATCCATGTTGAGAGGATAACCAATAACAAGCATCGTTACATTATAGCTTTCAATCACACTGCTTAAGCTTTCATAATCGTGAGAAAACTTCTTCCTACGTATCGTCTTTAAAGGGCTAGCGGTATAGCTTGTCAGATTACCTGTAGCAAGCCCGATGGTTTTTGCACCAACATCCAAGCACAACAAAACAGCGTCTTTATCAGTATTTTTAATAAATTCATCTATTTCAATTCTGGACATTTGCTTTTATACCTTATATTTCATGTGTTACACACCGTTTTCATGAATGAAAGAAAAGGTCAAGATAATATGGATCGTAAGACAGTTAAAAAAGTGGCCCGCCTCGCTCGGCTGGAACTCAATGATACTCAGGAAGAACGCCTCGTAGAACAACTTGGTAACATTATTGGTTTTGTCGAAACTCTTTCCGAGGTAGATACAAATAATGTAGAGCCTTTGGCAAGTGTAGTTGATAACGAATTGCGCCTTCGAGAAGACAAAGTGGTTGATGGAGGTCAGCAAGATGCGGTTTTAAAGAACGCTCCGGAGACGGCCGAGGGATATTTCGTTATCTCCAAAGTCGTTGAATAAACCTCCTATAAAGTAAATTAATAAAGAGATAAAAGCAGATATTATGACGGACCTCACCCAACTTACCCTTAGCGAAGCCCTTAAAAAGCTTAAATCCAAGGACATAAAAGCATCAGAGCTTACAGATGCACATCTTACCAAGATGGAGAGCAATAAGGATTTAAATGCCTTTATTACTGAAACACACGATATAGCACAAGAGCAGGCCCAGAAAGCTGATGAACGCTATGCAAATGGCACTGCCAAGGCTTTGGACGGAATACCGCTTGGTATTAAAGACCTTTTCTGCACAAAAGATATTCGCACTACGGCTGCCAGCAAGATGCTGGAGAATTTTGTACCCCCTTATGAGTCTACAGTCACTCAAAATCTTTTGAATGATGGTGCTGTTTTCACAGGCAAACTCAACCTTGATGAGTTTGCTATGGGCTCATCCAATACCACAAGTTATTTCGGTAATGTTATAAATCCATGGAAACGCAATACCGGTGATGACGCTCAGCTTGTTCACGGCGGCTCCTCAGGAGGATCAGCAGCCGCGGTGGCCTCAGGAATGGTCATGGCCGCGACAGGGACGGATACGGGCGGATCCATACGCCAGCCAGCCAGTTTTTGCGGTATTGTGGGTATAAAGCCGACTTACGGGCGTTGCTCACGCTTTGGGATTGTTGCCTTCTCTTCATCTCTGGATCAGGCCGGTGCGTTTGCACGTACAACCGAAGATGCGGCTTTACTTCTTCAATCTATGGCAGGGTTTGACCCTAAAGACAGTACCTCTGTTGATAAGCCAGTTCCTGATTTCACAAAAAACCTGACCGGTTCCTTAAAAGGTTTAAAAGTTGGTATCCCTAAAGAATATAGAGTTGAAGGGATGCCCCTTGAAATTGAAAACCTATGGGAAAAAGGTAAAGAATGGCTGGAAGAAGAAGGGGCAGAAGTTATTGATGTATCTCTTCCGCATACAAAATACGCCCTGCCGACTTACTATATTATCGCTCCGGCAGAGGCTTCATCCAATCTGGCACGTTATGACGGTGTCAGATACGGGCTGCGTATGCCCGGACAAGACATTACTGAAACTTACGAAAAAACACGTGCCGAAGGTTTTGGTGACGAAGTTATGCGCCGCATTATGATCGGGACATATGTTTTATCAGCCGGGTATTATGATGCATACTACATTCAAGCACAGAAGGTACGCCGCCTGATCCGCGACGACTTTATGAAAGCTTATGAGAAATGTGATGTGTTGCTAACGCCTACAGCGCCTAGTGCTGCTTTTGCTATCGGCGAGAATGAAGATGATCCTATAAAGATGTACTTAAACGATGTATTTACCGTGCCGGCTTCACTCGCCGGTTTGCCGGGTATGTCGGTACCTGCGGGACTAGATACCAAAGGACTTCCACTTGGATTGCAAATATTAGGGAAACCTTGGGATGAAGAGACCGTTCTTAAGGTCGGAAATTCGATTGAGCGTGCCGCCGGACTTTCACATATGCCGGTAACATTGGACGGAAAACGAGAAGCAGCTTAACACCTCTCATGCGCATCTTTGTATTATTGTTTGTTGCTTTCCTTTTCTGTGCTGTGCCCCCACCTTCTCTCGCACAGGATTTTAGCGAGGAAGAGTTGGAAAATGAGCTATCCATAGTAGATGATGACGCACCTGTTTCCGCTAAAACGGCAGCAGCTTACCTTGATCGATGCCTTGCCAGAGTTCCACGCCGCTTTACGCCTTCTGCCCACGAAGAATATTGCGTATGTACCGGAGCCTTAATGCGTCAGAACATTACGAATGCGGATTTGGAGGCATTAAATGCCAACGGTGCAAAAAAACCCGGTAACCCGGCTTTTGAGAAATTTGTTAACGACGTTATGATGCCCTGTATGGAAGGGCCCATTGTAGATATTGCCTATGTAGAATGTATTGAGGACAGGAGTAACTCACCCCTTATTTATCACATTCCAAAATACTGCCAATGTGTAGGCACTTCACTTGTTCCGTTCGTTAAGCAAGCCGGCGCCAGTACTGCTATGGTTAACATGGCCCGACATCCTGATGAGTTTAGGGAACCTATCGACGCTTTGCTTCGTTCGACGCCATTTATACAACAAAAAAACCAGGCTTACACAGCCTGCAAAAGGCGCTATATGAAAACACAACTCCCAAACGTAAGGGCTTACCCATGAAAAAAATATCCGTACTTTTATTTGCAGTTTTCTTAATCATCGCAGCTCACTCCGCGCAGGCTCAGTCCCGTATATCACCACAAGTTGCACAGGCTTATGCACAGAACTGTGCACAGCAGGAAAACCCGTACATCTCTGCTGAAACAAAAGATATATTCTGTCAGTGCACGGCTTCCTACATGCAAAAAACGATGTCTATGGAGGATTTGCAGGCAATGCGCGGTAATGACCAGCCTGCCAGAAATGCAATTAACAAAATGATGATACAGGTGTATAGCCCTTGCATGGAGTTTCCTGTCCGCGACCTTGTTTACAAAAAATGTCAGGAAGACGCCTTTCAGGCAGGACAAAAAATTTGCCAGTGCCTCTCAAATAACATGGCAGCTTATGTATCAAAGAGAGCAAAGGCCGATTTACCCGCAATTTTACAGGCCAACCCGAATATTACTGATCCGATGGAGGCAATCGTTACCAGCCAGTCTTATGAGCAAACAGAAAAACGTATAGCTCTGGGTTGCATTCAGGGTGAATACCAGTAAACTCCAAAAGTTCAAATTTTGATTTATAAAGGAAGATATAATGAGCACGGTCATTCAAGGTGAAGACGCAGTTTGGGAAATTGTTATTGGTATGGAGGTCCATGCACAGGTTACGGCAGAATCCAAATTATTTTCCGGTGCTGCTACGGCCTTCGGGGCGGAACCAAACTCTCAAGTGTCCTTCATAGATGCGGGTATGCCGGGCATGCTCCCCACATTAAACCGTGTTGCAGTACAACAAGCAGTACGTACGGGTTTGGGGCTTAATGCTCAGGTAAACCATGTCTCTGTATTTGCTCGTAAAAATTACTTTTACCCAGATTTACCCACAGGCTATCAGATCTCTCAGTACGAGCATCCGATCATCGGTGAAGGTGCTATTGAAATTGATTTGCCTGATGGCAAGGTAAAAACCATCGGCATAACACGCCTGCACCTTGAACAGGATGCCGGAAAATCTATCCATGATATGCACCCGACTAAATCCTATATTGATTTAAACCGTGCCGGTTGCGCTCTCATGGAGATCGTATCCGAACCGGACATACGCGGACCCGACGAAGCAACGGCTTATCTTTCCAAACTAAGAATGATTTTACAGTATCTCGGAACCTGTAATGGAAACATGGAAGAAGGTTCTATGCGCGCTGATGTGAATTTATCTTTAAGGAAATTAGGGGACGAAAAATTCGGAACACGTGCGGAAATTAAAAACGTAAACTCCATCAAGGCCGTACAGCAGGCGATTGAATACGAAGCAGCACGTCAGCTGGAAATTCTTGAAAATGGAGGAGAGGTCGTTCAGGAGACACGACTGTGGGATCCAGTAAAGATGGAGACACGCTCAATGCGCTCCAAAGAAGATGCTCATGATTACCGTTATTTCCCAGACCCTGACCTGTTGCCTTTAGAACTTGAAAGCGAATGGGTGAACTCCTTAAAGGAAACACTTCCCGAACTTCCTGATCAGAAAAAACACAGATTTATGGAAGAATACGGATTAAGCCTTTATGACTCCAGCGTATTAATCGCCGAACGCTCACGCGCTGATTATTATGAGAAAGCAGCCAATGGCCAAGATCCAAAACTGGTTGCAAACTGGCTGCTTAACGAGCTTTTAGGCGCCTTAAACAAAGAAAATACATTATTGGATGATTCAAAGGTTTCTGCTGAGCAGCTCGGTGAACTTGTCGGCTTGATAGACGACAACACGATTTCAGGAAAAATTGCTAAAGATGTTTTCGCCATAATGGTTGAGACGGGCAAATCGCCTTCTGATATTGTTGAAGAAAAAGGACTAAAACAGGTCACTGATACAGGTGCGATTGAAACCTTAATTGATCAGGTGATTGCCGAAAATCCCGATAATGTCGCAGCGTATCGCGGCGGAAAAGACAAATTATTTGGTTTCTTTGTTGGTCAGGTCATGAAAAAGTCACAAGGCAAGGCCAACCCTGCTATGGTTAATCAGATACTGAAGAAAAAGCTTTAGGGCAACTTGAGCAAGCCACCCGAATTACTATCAAAAGCGAACGGTTTCCACATTGTTCGCGGAGACAAAATTCCGGGCGGCCTTAAACAGCTTGCTTTAGAGGCATGGTTAACGGAACAGCCCCAGAAACATTTCATCTATTGCGGCACAGTCTTTGGTTATGGCGCTCCCGCCCTTGCCTATGCAGCTCAGTCATGTGACAGGCAAGCCACTATTTTCCTATCACAATCCAAATTTACTCCGGATTGGTTGAGCAAAATCAAAGATATTAGCAAAGTTATTATTCAACCGCCCTCCTCGCTTGAGATGCTTAACAATGAGGCTAAGCATTATAAAAAAGAGTTCGATAGCAGCGCCCACATACTTACCCCGGGTTCTTATGGAGCTGGGTTTGATGAAGCCCTGATAAGAGTTTGCAAAGCTTTGCTTTCCGAAAACCCTTTTGAACGGATGTGGGTTCCAGTTGTTAGCGGTGCGTTTCTGAAGGCGGTAGAAGCCGCTTTTCCTCAATCAAATGTGATACCGGTTTACTGCGCCCGAAACCCCGATTATATATCGAACGCTGCAACTTTATCTTACAATGCCAGAGAAAAATACCATCAACCCGCGCAAAACCTTCCACCCTTTCCGTCTCATCCGTATGTAGATGCCAAGATGTGGGCGCATATTAAACAGCATGGGCAAAAAGGCGACCTTATATGGAATATCGCAAAATAACATGCTATTATATTTAAAATACATTCTATCTCCGTATTTTAATATGTGTATTTATCAATTTTTTACAGATAGCCTATCGGATGGAAACATCACATCTTAATACAGAACAGATCATAATCGGGCTCAGTTGGGATCCTCTGGATAAGCCACAAATTGCTGACAGGATATTCACGCTTTTTGGTCACAACAAAGAAACTTTCGACCTGGATCTAAGTTGCTATGTCTATGACGGGAACAACGCTTTTCTAGACTATGTGTCTGGTATGCCCGGTGAAATGATAGATAAATCCGGATCCATAAGACATAGTGGAGATGACCGCGACGGAGCCGGTCCGGATGATGATGAGCAAATCAAAATAGACTTTACCGGATTACCCGAAGATATTGCAAACATAGTAGTGGTCGTGGAGGTTGCATCGGCCCATGCCTTCAAGGATATTTTTACCCCTGCGGCAAGAATTGTTGATGTCAAAGCAAGCAAGCTGTTTTTCAATGAAACTTTAAAAGATGAAAATAATGGCGATACCTCCGCATGCGTCCTAGGCAGACTTGAACGCGTATCCGGAAGCGGTGACTGGACCTTGCATACAATTAAAAATTACCTGAACCATGAACATGTCGAAGATTGGTCAGAATTTTTGACGCAGTTTTTACCTTAAGTCTATCTTTCTCTCTTGATTGATAGCATTGCATCTGTTACTTGATATATCTGTATTGCGGTGACGTGGCCGAGAGGCTTAAGGCAACGGTTTGCTAAATCGTCATACGTGGAAACGCGTATCGTGGGTTCGAATCCCACCGTCACCGCCATCTTTACACTTCGTCTATATTTTATAATTATTTGCTAAAGCGCTCGTGATCTTTATTTATCTAAGATAGCTGGAGATTAA
>NZNU01000014.1 GCA_002695035.1 Micavibrio sp.
CTGCATCATGTCTATTTACAGCTCTTTTCAACTCATTCGTGAATGAGCCTGTGTTGGCTTTGTCATCCAGATGAATATAATCAACCTCATAACCTTTATCTTTCAATTCATTAGAAAAATGCCTCATGGCTGAAAAAAGAAAGGCTATTTTCTTCTTATGGTGTTTCACATACCGGGTTTCATCCCAGACTTCACACATGAAAATTATATCTTTATCCGGATCTATATCTTTCAAAGAACTGATATTGTGTGAGAGTTGATCCCCTAATATAAAACGAAGCGTTTTACCCATATTTTCTATATTCCTGTAAAATTATAAAACTGGACTTGATTTATGCCCCCTCTAATCATTATCTTAACCTACTCTGTTTTGAAGGAATGTGAAGTATGACTTATGTAGTTTTAGACATCTGTATTAATTGCAAATATACCGATTGTGTCGAAGTTTGCCCCGTAGATTGCTTTTACGAAGGCGAGAACATGCTGGTTATACATCCGGATGAGTGTATAGATTGCGGAGTGTGCGAACCTGAATGTCCGATAGAGGCTATCGTTCCGGACTCCGATGACCGCGCAGATAAATTCCTTGAAATGAATCGTGACTTTTCTGAAGTTTGGCCGGTTCTTACACGTAAGAAACCGGAAATGGCCGAAGCCGAGAAGTTTAAAGACGTCCCGGATAAATACCCCGAATATTTTTCAGAATCACCCGGCGAAGGCGATTAATTTACTCTTCTCATTAAGCATCAGAAATAGCTAATAAATTAACAATATTTTAAGAAAAGTTGAAATTTCGCTAATTTTATGATAGCTTACACGAACATTCGATAGCGAGAATTTTTCATAAGGCGCATTACCAGCAACTACGATGATTCCTGTTTAAAATGTAAGAGGAGAGTTTGCAACCCTCTTTTTGGTAAATAGACAAAAAATTTAATAATAAAGGAAATAAAATGGCAGAGAATGACAATCAAATGTTTGAAACCGGCGACTATGTTGTATATCCAGCACACGGTGTGGGTCGCATTGACGGTATTGAAACAACCAAAATTGGCGGTATGGATGTAAAGTTGTATGCCATTACTTTCGAAAAAGACCGCATGAAATTAAAAGTACCACTTTTTAAAGCAAAATCTGCTGGTCTTCGCAAAGTCTGCACAACAAACCGTATTGATGACGCCCTTACAACAATTCAGGGCCGCTCACGTGTCCGTCGCGTCATGTGGTCACGCCGTGCACAGGAATATGAAACTAAAATTAACTCAGGCGACCCTGTTGCTATCGCAGAAGTCCTTCGTGACCTTAAGCGTCCTGAAGAAGATAACGAGCAATCCTATTCTGAGCGCCAGATCTATGAATCAGCTCTTGAGCGCCTTGCCCGTGAAGTTGCAGCTGTTGAAAGCATAACAGAAACACAAGCCGTTACACGTCTTGAAGAATTAATGGGCATGAACAGCTCAAAAACCGTTATGGATAAAGCTGCTTAATAACTGTCATTTATTAAAGAGACCTTTTAAACCCGCCTTCTTAATTGAGGCGGGTTTTTTTATTGAGCTTTTTCTAATGAACCCCTTTTATCTCACTGAGTTTCCTGTATACTTAAATAGATTCTGGTAAATCCTTACCAAACCCGCCTTTAAAATTCACTTCTGTTCTATCTACTCTGATTGAATCCTTATATGTGTACTACATCTCTTACTGACTCTACCTCCCTCTCAATTCTTGGCACACCTGATCGCGTCTGGGTTATCGGCTCTATACACGCCGATATTGATAAGTTGTTTGCCATTCATGATGATTTGCTTACGAAAATCCAGAAAGGCGACAAGATCGTCTACACAGGCAATTACATAGGTTATGGTTTTGCTCCCAAGGAAACTATTGAGGAGCTACTGACATTTCGTCGCCTCGTTTTATCCATACCTGGTTTTCTGCCTGAAGATATAATTTATCTACGTGGCAGCCAGGAAGAAATGCTGAGCAAGCTTTTCGAGCTGCCTTTTGCCTCTGACCCTGAGACGGTTTATTTATGGATGCTTGGCAATGGTTTGTCCTCTACTTTGGATGGATTTGATCTTGACCGTCATGACGGTCTATATGCTGCGCGTTCTGGCGTTATGGGCATGTGCCGCTGGACAGGTAAGGTTCGTGAAGCGCTTCGCTCGATTGCTGGTTACGATAAATTCATGGCACATCTTAAGCGTGCCGCGCATACGGATAAAAATATAGAAACTCCGATGCTTTTTGTGAATGCCGGTATTGACCTCAACAAACCGCTCAATTCTCAAGGTGACAACTTCTGGTGGGCCCAAAAGAATTTCCGTGACATTCATAAAGCTTATGACCCCTTTTCACGTGTTGTTCGTGGATATGATCCTGACCACAAGGGTGTCTACGTGAATGGCGTCACAGCAACGATTGACGGCGGTTGTGGTTTTGGCGGCACGCTGGCTTGCGCTGCCTTTGACCACGGCAGTGAACTTGTCGATCTCATTGAAGTCTGAGCACTTCTGGTATATCTTCCAGACATGACTAAGAAACTTCATATAATAGGTGGCGGGCTGGCAGGCTCTGAAGCTGCATGGCAAGCTGCAAACATGGGTGTAAATGTCGTCCTACACGAAATGCGCCCTCACGTAAAAACCAATGCCCACCAAACGGAAGGTTTGGCGGAACTGGTGTGCTCTAACTCTTTCCGCTCTGATGACAAGGATTATAACGCGGTCGGGCTGCTGCATGAAGAGATGCGTATGTGCAACTCTCTGATTATGGAGCAAGGCGACAAAGCGGCAGTACCCGCAGGTGGGGCTTTGGCTGTAGACAGGGATATTTTCAGCCAGGCGGTGACTGAAAAGTTAAGTGCTCACTCCAATATTGAAATAGAACGCGGTGAAGTCGCCGGGCTTCCGCCTGAAGAGTGGAAATCTGTAATCATTGCCACAGGCCCCCTCACCTCAGAAAATCTGGCAAAGGACATACAGAAATTAACCGGAGAAGATTCTCTGGCTTTCTTTGATGCCATTGCACCGATTATCCATACAGAATCCATTGATATGGACACATGCTGGTATCAATCACGCTATGATAAGGCTGGCCCATCCGGCACTGGCTCTGATTATATCAACTGCCCAATGGATAAAGATCAGTATTACGCCTTTATCGAAGAGCTGGTTTCCGCGCCAAAAACTGAATTTAAAGATTGGGAAAAAGATACCCCCTATTTCGAAGGTTGCATGCCTATTGAAGTTATGGCGGAGCGCGGCCCTGAGACTTTACGCTACGGCCCGATGAAACCTGTTGGCCTAACAAACCCGCACCGCTCAGAAAAGCCTTATGCGGTTGTACAGCTGCGCCAGGACAATGCGCTCGGATCGCTTTATAATATGGTCGGCTTTCAAACAAAAATGAAATACGGCGAACAAACCCGCGTTTTCAAAATGATTCCCGGCCTTGAAAAAGCTGACTTTGCACGTCTCGGCGGCTTGCACAGGAACACATTTATTAATTCGCCAAAGCTTCTTGACGATGGCTTGCGCCTGAAGGCACAGCCACGTTTACGATTTGCCGGACAAATCACAGGCTGCGAGGGATATGTGGAAAGTGCAGCTATGGGATTGATGGCTGGTCGCATGGCAGCCTGTGAATTACTTGGTAAGACTTTTCCACAATTGCCAAAAACAACTGCCTTTGGGGCACTCCTTAATCATATTACTGGCGGCGGAAATGCAGATACGTTCCAGCCTATGAATGTTAATTTTGGGCTATTCCCAGAGATAGACGTTCGCAATGAAAAGGGTAAACGTATCAAAGGGAGAGAACGTAAGAGGGCCGTTTCAGAACGCGCTCGTGAAGATCTTTCCGAATGGCTGGTTGAAGCCAATAACAAGGTCGCAGCCTAAATATTTCATACACTGTACGTTACAATATTCTAATGTGGATAAGTCTGTGTGTAATTTAAAACAGGCGCAAAGGTAAAGTTGGTGGACGACGCATAAATTTTGGTGAAAAAGGATCATAATCAGACCTTCGCATAGTCTTAAGATAGGCTTTTACAAGTTTGGCCTGAGCCTTTAGAGGTTGATGCAGTTTTTCAGTCAGGGCCAATTCAAGATTTCTTTCTGCTTCTTCAGCAACAGATTTCACTAACCCGGAAAGCCCATCCTGCTTTACCCCTTGAAAAAGTTTTTTCATGTCAATTTCGTTATCATAAACCAGATCCGCAGGAAGCATTGCCCTGCCTTCTTTTGCGTAAGTCAAAATGGCACGCATTTGTCCGGTTAACCCATAAGCAATGCCAAGATGTCTTGCTACGCCGAGATTGTCTTCTATTCCGCATATTTTCATTGTCAGTGATATAAGCGGCGAGTTTGTAAACTCACAATAATTTACAAGACCCTCAAGACTGTCAGGAGCGACATCCTCCAAATCAAATTCACGCGCATAAATCAATGTTTCAAAGGGTTCTTTAGGAAGCTTATATCTGTGAATGGCATCGGCAAGTGGCTTTAAAACCTGATGAGACTTAGCCTCTCCGCCGGTGAACACAGGGTCAAGAGCTTCCCTCCACCACTGTAACCTTATAAGACCAAGCTGTGTCTCAGTTACAATTTCACGTGTTTTTGCAATTTCATAGTTAAAAGCAAAAAGCGACCAGAGGTCTGGTTGGTTTTCCTTATCTGCAAAAAGACTTATCAAATAGCGGTCATAGTCATGGTTTTTCACCAGAGACCTGCAATATTCGTGATTTTTTTTGTTATTCAGATTAGACATTTATGCTCTTTAATCTAGTTAAGTACGTGACAAGTTTATCAAATTTAAGCAGCAAATACTGCAAACAAAGGAGAAATTATTATGGCACTGACTTTACCTGAACTACCCTATGATTACGATGGCCTAGGTGAGTACATGTCTGCTGAGACATTGGAATACCACCACGATAAGCACCATAAGGCTTATATAGATAAAGGAAATGAAAAATCAAAACAGGACTTAAATAACGATAACTTTATTCCTGCCATGTTGGATGCTTTTAAAAACGATCAGGGGCTTTTTAACCAACTGGGTCAGCATTACAACCATTTGCATTTTTGGCAGTGGATGGCTCCGAATGGTGGTGGTAAAAACCTTCCCGGTGAACTTGAAAAACATATCGAATCAGACCTCGGTGGTTTTGACGGCTTCCGCAAAAAATTTATCGAAGGCGGGACTGGTCAATTTGGTTCAGGCTGGGTCTGGCTCGCGATGGATAAGAACGGCAAGTTTGAGGTCATGAGCACTAAAGACGGTGAAAACCCGATTTGCTATGGCAAAACTCCATTATTAGGCTGCGATGTGTGGGAACATTCTTATTACATCGACTACAGAAACGCTCGTCAGAAATATCTAGAAGCTTTTGTTGATCACCTGATTAATTGGGAACATGTTGCTGAGCTTTACGGCGAAGGACAACTTAAAGAAGTCGCTTAAATCTAAGCATTAATATTTACTGAATTTTGTATAAGGCCGCAGCAACTCTGCGGCCTTCTGCCATTAAGACATTATAAGTGCGGCATGCAGCGCCCGTATCCATGGCTTCCAATTGCACGCCCTCCTCTTTCATTGCTTTACGAAAAGCCGGGGGCGGGAAAGACATCGCCTTACCTGTACCGAGCAAAATGACATCCAGATCGCGCAGGCCCTGAATGTCCAAATCATTTTGTTTTATCTCTGCAAGAGGCGACGGAGCCCACTCTACTATTCTGGTCGGAAATACTATAACAGAGCTGTTATAGACTTTTCCCGAGATTTTAAAACCTGTCTCAGAATAGCTTTGAATGATTTGCTTATCCGAGGATATGAGCGGAGTAACATCCATACTGAGTTTATACGCTTACTTTGTTACCCTCATCGACATCATCATCCACATGTGTTGATCTCACATTGAAAAACATAAGAAGAGGAGCTGCAACATATACGGAGGAGAACGTACCAATTACGATCCCGAAAATAAGAGCTTCAGTAAATCCGCGAATAACCTCCCCGCCGAAAACATAGAGCATAGCCAACACGAGGACAGTTGTTAACGATGTCATCACAGAACGTGACAGCATTTGGTTGACTGATAAGTTAAGAAGGTCCGATAAAGGCATTTTCTTAAACTTACGAAGGTTTTCACGCACACGGTCAAAAACAACCACTGTATCGTTAATAGAATAACCGGCAACCAATAGCACAGCGGCCAGGGTTGCGAGATCAAACGATTCACCTGTCAGGGCGAAAAATCCCAATACGGCAATAGCGTCATGAAATAGTGCCATAACAGCGGCTATACCAAATTGCCATTCAAACCTTATCCAGATATAAGTCAAAATCCCAAGCATCGACAGGAAGAAAGCAAGAAGACCCGCTTTTTTTAACTCTTCACCAACTTGAGGACCGACATATTCAACCCTGCGGTAATCAACTGGTTCTTCAAAAGAGCTATCTATAGATCCCCGCACCTTTTCGATTGCAGCTTTCTGGGCATTTTCATCACCATCTTGTTGTCCGATACGAATAAGCAAATCGTTCGGGCTTCCAAATTCCTGAATAGAAATACCACCAAGTCCCAGATTATTTAACTTGTTGCGAATTTCTGGTAAATCGGGAGTCTGCTCAGATTGAATTTCAATGAGTGTCCCACCCGTAAAATCGACACCAAGATTAAGTCCTTTTGTAAACAATAAAGCTAATGACCCCAGAACGATTATTGCCGAGAGCCCTAAAGCAACCTTCCTCAGCCTTATAAAATCAAATTGCGTATTTGCAGGAACAAGTTTTAAAAGTTTCATAACAATATCTTTCCCTAGACTGTCAATGTCTTTGGTTTTTTCTGTTTAACCCATAAAGAGACCATCAACCGGGTCAGCCAAATGGCAGAAAACAGAGATGTAATAATTCCGATTGTAAGAGTAACCGCGAAACCGCGGACAGGCCCGCTTCCGAATGAATACAGGAAGATCGCCGCGATCAGGGTCGTCATGTTTGCATCAACAATAGTCGACATCGCATTACTGTATCCTTTATCAATTGCGGAGATAACGCTGTGTCCCGCGTCAAGTTCTTCGCGTATACGCTCGAAAATCAAAACATTGGCATCAACCGCCATACCGATTGTCAGAATAATCCCGCCAATACCAGGAAGTGTAAGTGTCGCTTGCAACCATGACAGTATTGCAAAGATAAGTATCATGTTCATAGCGAGTGCCAATGCCGCGAAAACGCCAAATAATCCGTAGCTGACAATCATAAATATAAGTACAGCCCCCAAACCAAGCGCTCCTGCAATTTGACCTGCGTCGACCGAATCCTGCCCCAAAGTAGGTCCGACCGTTCTCTCCTCCACAATTTTAAGGGGCGCGGGCAAAGCACCAGCACGCAACAGAAGCGATAAATCCGTTGTTTCCTGAATGGTAAAGTTTCCAGAGATTTGGGCAGCACCTCCGCAAATTTCTTCATTAATACGCGGCGCAGATATAATTTCCTTATCAAGTACAATTGCGAATGGCTCGCCCTGATGCTTACGAGTCACATCACAAAAACGCTTGGCACCCACACCGTTTAAGCGGAAGTTTACAATTGGTGAGCCCTGCATGAAAGCAGGTGAAGCATTTACGAGCATATCACCAGTAAGAATAGACTGCCGCTTGACAGCAACATCCATACCCTGCTCATCACGAGATGGATAGCTTACTGTGTCAAGCCCACCATCGCGATCAACGAGGTGAAAGCTTAATTTAGCTGTCTGGCCTAACAATTCTTTCACACGGTCAGGATTATCAAGACCCGGCAGCTGAACGACGATACGACTGTCCCCTTGTCGCTGAATTAATGGCTCATTTGTTCCCGTTTCATCTATACGACGACGAACAATCTCTATGGATTGGGACAAAGTCTGGTCGCGGGTATCACGTAAAGCCTGGTCAGTAAATTCAGCCTGTATTACAGTGTCGCTTTCTTCAGAGATATCCATTCTATCGTCTAATTGACGCAGTATGGATTTTGCCTGCTGCATGTCTGATGGATCACGCAAAGTGATCTGGTAGCCATTTTCGGATGTCGTGTTACGTGTGTAGTTGATCCTGCTGGAACGCAATTCTCTCTTGGCCTGTAATAGGAGATCATCTTTTTGTTCTTTTATGACTTGGTCAACCTCTACATTTAAAAGCAAGTGCGAGCCACCCTGAAGATCAAGACCCAGATTTATCGTTTCACCAGGTAAAAAATCAGGTAACGCTTCTCTGGTATCGGGTGAAACAAAATTTGGAAACGCAAATAACACACCCAGAACACATATCAGGGATATAAGCGCGATCTTCCAGCGGGAAAAATGTATCATAACAAAGCCACGGTGTTGTTTAATTAAACTTACTTCTTAGTTGTCTTTTTAGTTGCTGCTTTCTTGGCTGCAGTCTTTTTTGCCGGCGCTTTCTTGCCCTTTGGTCTTGCAGAAGCTTTCTTTTCAGTTTCATCCATCTCGTCGGCCGTTTTTTTGGCAAGTTCGGCATCCTGTTTTTCAGCAGGCAAAGCCTCATCATATGTAGACATGATCGATGATCTTAAAACAAGCAGTTTAACGTCCCCTACTTTGATAAGAAGTTCTGTATCGCTCATTATTTTGTCGATTGTTCCAACAAGTCCTCCTTGTGTCACAACCTTGGAACCTTTACCGAGATGGCTAAGCATTTCCTGATGCGAGCGCATACGCTTCTGTTGTGGACGTATCATCAACATATAAAAGAGAATTACGAGTATACCTATAAGGAGCATATTCAAAAGAAAGGCTTCTCCTGCACTGGCCTCACCTGCACCTGCTGCGTTTTCCATAGTTTGCGCTAAAGCTTGCGATATAAACATCTTTTACTCTCTTACTCTTTATATTTAAAATTGGTTTTTAATAATCTTGTCGCAGATAATAATCTTCTCTCACCTAAAAACAAGAGGAGTCTGCAATAACTACCCACAAGCAATTACTCAAGATAGCTTTCAGGATTAAGGGTCTGCGTGCCTTTTCGAAGCTCAAAATGGAGCTGGGGCGTTGATACATTTCCTGTGGAACCCACAGTTCCAATGGTTTGCCCTCTGCTTACCGCCGCGCCTTTTTCTGTGAGAATACTGTCCATATGCGCATAGGCGCTGACCCAACCCCCATCATGTCTGATAAGAACGAGATTACCGTAACTTTGTATTTTATCACCCGTATATAAGACAACTCCGTTTTCTGAGGCGCGCACAGGAGATCCCTTCACGGCACGAATGTTTATTCCGTCATTTTGAAGCGTGTCTTTTTTAGGGCCGTAGGTGGAGACCACATCTCCCTGTACAGGGCGCATAAATTTTGCCCCCGCTCTTGCAGGAGGTTGATCCAGAGGAACGCGTTTAACGGGTTCAGCAATTTCCACAGGCTGAGGCAGTTCGTTTTGTGGTTCGGGCAATTGAGAAGGTAAGGATTCGGATACCACAGATGGCCGGGTAGGCAGCGCAGTTCCTTTATCAACCGACGGCACAGAGGCCGGAACAGATTGTTTTTGAACTGTTGTAAAGCCCAGCTCGTTCAGGTTCCTGGAAGGAATCTGGAGATTCTGTCCGGTTTTAATAACATAGGGCGGTTTCAGATTATTCAGTCTGGCCAAATCTGTGACATTTGTATCAAACACCTGCGCAATGGTTCTTAAATCATCCCCTTCGCGAATCTTGTAACTGGCTGGTGCGGGAAGCAATATTCTCTGGCCGCGCGAAAGACGGTAAGGCGGACGAAATTTATTCAGCTCAATTATATCTTGCATAGGAAGGTTGTAACGCTGGGAAATTTTATAGACGGTATCTCCATTTTCTGCGTAATGGACACCAGTAGACCCCGCTCCCGCAGATTTACCATACATAAAAACACGAACATCTTCGGGTGAACTTTGCGTACAGCCGCAAAGCATAATAATCAGTATTGAAATAGACAAATAACGCATAAAATTAAAAGCCGTCAGGACTGGACCTCCCTGAGCTGTCCTTCTGTGTATGTGTTTCTGGTGACAACATTGGGTAATAAAGGTACAAAGCGTACATCGCAGAGATCCTTGATCGCAAAGGTGTCGTCACTTTCCTTTCGGTAGCGTCTCAATACCTGCTCACCGGTATTTAATTGCACGGGCGTAACAAGAACTCCCCCATCTGCAAGCTGGTTAAGCAACTCCTGAGGCGGGGAGTGAGTTGCGGCTGCAGTTAGCATAATCCGGTTAAACGGAGCCTGTTCCGGCCAGCCCTTCATACCATCTGCGGCAATAGCTGTAATATTCCTGATTCTCAGCTCATCAAAACGCCGCTCTGCCATTTCAAGCAACGGCCTGTGTCTCTCTATAGTGTAAACCCGGCGGCATAAATGGGACAAAACGGTGGCCTGATATCCTGACCCTGTACCTATTTCCAAAACTTTATCACGCTCATTAATGTCCAAAGCCTGTGTCATAAGCGCCACGACAAAAGGCTGGCTGATAGTTTGTTCCAGTCCAATTGGCAAAGCTTTGTTTTCATATGCCTGATGACGAATGGCTGCGGGCACGAAAGCCTCACGGGGGGTTCTCTCAATCGCGCTTAAAACCTCGGTGTTATAAATACCCAGGCTCCTAAGCTGCATTATCAGCCGGATTTTACGTGTATCGAGCTCGTTCAAAACTATACCGTTTTGTTTGAATTTATTTATCAGTGAAACGAATCGCTCTTGGAAAAAAGCGAAAAGACTTATTTATTCTCGCCTAAAGGCAATATTTTATCAAGCCCGCCCATATAAGGTTTTATAACATCAGGTACAAAAATACCTTTATCGGAAGGGTCATAATAATTCTCCATAACGGCAACAAGCGCGCGCCCTACAGCAAGGCCGGAACCGTTAAGTGTATGAACGAATTGTGTTTCTTTCGACCCGGCCTCTTTGTATCGTGCCTTCATACGCCTCGCTTGAAAATCGCCACAGTTCGAACAGCTGGAAATTTCACGGTAAGCATTTTGGGCAGGTAACCAAACCTCCAGATCATAAGTCTTCTTCGCACCAAAGCCAGTATCACCAGCACATAGCACCATTGTCCTAAAAGGAAGCTCAAGCTTTTTCAGAATATTTTCGGCACATTCGGTCATACGCTCATGTTCTGACTTACTATCTTCAGGCTTCGTAATAGACACCATCTCCACTTTATAGAATTGGTGCTGGCGAATCATACCGCGCGTATCACGGCCCGCTGAGCCTGCCTCTGAGCGGAAACATGGAGTATATGCTGTAAAACGCTTAGGAAGGCCATCTGGTGACAGAATCGTATCAGCAACGATATTGGTCAACGAAACTTCTGCTGTAGGAATAAGCCAGTGATCAGTTGTCGTTTTAAACAAATCTTCTGCAAATTTTGGAAGCTGGCCGGTGCCATATAAAGCATTATCACGCACCAGAAGCGGCGGAGAAACCTCGGTATAGCCATGTTCTTGCGTCTGTACGTCTAACATAAATTGGGCAAGGGCGCGCTCCATTCTGGCTAAACCGCCGCTCAAAAATACAAAGCGAGAGCCAGACACTTTTGCTGCGGCCTCTGCATCGAACATCCCCAATGCCTCGCCTATGGACTGGTGATCTGGCCAGTCAGAATTCGGCGCTTTGGGGGATCCTGACTTGCGCACTTCTACATTGGCGCTCTCATCAGCACCTTCTGGCACATCTTCACTTAAAAGATTTGGCAACCTTGCCAGCAGATGATCGAGCTCCTCACTTAGTCGCGCTTCTTTTTCCTCAAGCTCAGATACAGCTTGCTTGATACCTGCAACCTCATCCATAAGAGCCTGCGCATCGCCGCCCTTGGATTTGATCTGGCCTATTTCTTTTGACTTTTCGTTCCGCTGCTGAAGAAGCGATTGCAATTCTGTTTGAACCTCTCGCTTTTTTTCATCGAGATTAAGTATTTCAGATGTTTGTGGCTCAACACCGCGACGTGACCAATTGTCATCGTATTCTTTTGGATTTTCTCTGATCGCTTTTATATCGTGCATTTTTTATCTTTACCTGATTGCTTCTATCGTGTGAAATAGCTCTTTATGACTTATCCTTCATCCTCATTATCCCTAAAAGGTGTTTATACGCTTTGCAAGCCGGAAGATGATGGCAATATTGCCATTATATGTGATTCCCCGCATAGCGGAACCTTTTTTCCTAAAGATTTCCATTATAACTGCAAAAAGAAAGACCTTTTAAGATTTTCCGATTTGTATGTAGACGAGCTTATATCAGACCTGCCTTCCATAGGTGCTACAACGCTATCAGCCTTGTTTCCGCGCACATATGTGGATGTTAACAGGCGGCGCAACGATATTGATGAGGCTTTTTTAGAGACCTCCTGGGATGAAGAAGTAAGCCGCAAGGGGCGCGCAAAATCAGGGCATGGAGTGATTTTTCAAACAGCCTATGACGGTAAAAAAATTTACGATCAGAAACTAACCTCATCGCATGTAAAACATAGACTTGCCCATTACTATGACCCTTACCATCGGACACTCGCATCTGAAATACGCCTTTTAAAAGAAAAGCATGGGTCTGTATTGCATATAAATTTTCATTCCATGCCTTCAAATTACGGCTTTGTCAGTTTACCCGACATTGTTTTAGGTAACTTGAATGGTGTCTCTAGTGATTCTTATTTTCTGCACAAAATTCGTGATCTGTTTCATGAAAAAGGGTATAGCGTGGCTTTAAATCACCCTTACAAAGGAGCAGAAATTTTGAGACAAAGCGGACACCCGCATAGAGGCGTACAGTCCGTACAGATAGAAATTAATCGTAAGTTATATATGAATGAAAACACTTTGGAAAAAAACAATAATGTTGAAACGATAAGAAATGATATTACATTTATAGTCAGCAACTTATCAGTTACAATTAAACCAGTTTATTTAAATGCTGTAGCCGATTAAATGCGGCTCGTTAAGAGTTTTTCCGCATTTTTCTTCATAACCTCATCAAAATCCTTAGATGTAATGCTGAGCCCCTCCCTGGCAAAAGATGTAACGCCGTGGCCTTGGATACCGCAGGGCACAATACCAGAAAAACAATCAAGATCAGGTGAAATATTTACAGATATGCCATGGTAGGAAACCCAATGGCGGACGCGTACGCCAATTGCTGCAATCTTGTTCTCCACACCCTCGGGGCTTACAAGCCATATTCCAACACGCCCGTCTCGGCGCTCACCACTTAAACCAAAATCTGAAAGAGAAAGTATAACCAGTTCTTCAAGTGTCCATATATACTTTTTTATATCAGGTACTTGGAACATATCTTTAAGGTTATACATTAAGTAATAAATGCGTTGTCCTGGACCATGATATGTGTATTGGCCGCCTCGTCCCGATTGATAAACTGGAAATTTGGCATGAATTAAATCAGTCTCTTTTGCACTGGTGCCTGCTGTATATAAATGAGGATGTTCCAATGCCCATATCAGGTTATCTTCATCCCCCGCACGTATGTCAGCGACACGCTTCTCCATAAAGGCGACAGCCTCGTTATATTCAACAGGTTCTGGCGAAACTTTCCAATCCATATTGCAATCCTTATATTACTATGCTTTAACAATGCACAACTTATGTCGCGTTGCAATGCTAAACGCTATTGCCCGCGTCATCTGGATTTGTTATCTCATGTGCTTCGTTACTGTGTAGCTTTATACACGGTAATAAAGTGACGATGGTGAGCGGCCATGGCGGAATTGGTAGACGCGCAGCGTTGAGGTCGCTGTGGGCATTTAACGCCCGTGGAAGTTCGAGTCTTCTTGGCCGCACCATTTTTTGAATTTAATGCAAGCCTAGATGTAATAAGGGGCCTCATGACTGACATTTCCGATAATTATTCTAATAAGAAAAAAGATTTAACTGAAGCAGCGCTTGAGTATCACCTCAAGCCCCGCCCCGGTAAACTCTCCCTTCTTCCAACCAAACCGCTTACGACACAGCGCGATTTGTCTCTGGCTTATTCTCCGGGCGTAGCGATTCCTTGCCTTGAAATTGAAAAAGATCCCCTAAAAGCACTGGATTATACATCCCGTGGTAATCTAGTGGCCGTCATATCCAACGGTACGGCTGTTTTGGGCTTAGGTAATATCGGGGCTCTAGCATCAAAGCCAGTTATGGAAGGTAAATGCTGCCTGTTCAAAAAATTTGCTGATATTGATTCTATTGATATTGAGGTTGATGAAACAGATGTTGATAAGCTTGTAGACACTATTGCTGCGCTTGAACCATCATTTGGGGGTATCAATCTTGAAGACATCAAGGCACCCGAGTGTTTCGAAGTTGAAAGGCGTTTGCGTGAACGCATGAACATCCCCGTTTTCCACGATGATCAGCATGGCACAGCCATTATCGTTGCTGCTGCTTTCATGAACTGGATACATCTGACTGGCCGTGACATCAAGAAAACCAAGCTAGTTGGGTCAGGTGCGGGAGCTTCTGCTATCGCGTGTTTACGCCTGCTCGTAGAAGCAGGTCTGCCACGTGAGAATATCACTATTTGCGACCGCGAAGGCGTGGTTTACAAAGGCCGCAACACAGGCATGGACCCTGCCAAGGAAGAATTTGCGTCTGACACTAAGGACAGAACACTGGGAGATGCAATCAAGAGTGCAAACGTATTTCTTGGGCTGTCCGGCCCGGGTGTTCTGGATCAGGATATGGTTAAATCAATGGCCGATGCCCCGCTTATAATGGCTTTGGCCAATCCGACACCTGAAATCATGCCGGAATTGGCCAAGGAAGTGAAACCTAATGCTGTTATTTGTACCGGCCGCTCGGATTATACCAACCAAGTAAATAATGTGCTGTGCTTCCCATTCATTTTCCGTGGTGCCCTGGATGTCGGAGCAACAACTATTAACGAAGAGATGAAACTGGCTTGTGTTCATGCTATTGCAAAATTGGCAAGAAAAGAGGCCACGGCCGAGGTCGCGTCACTTTATAGTGACGAGATACTTGATTTCGGCTCCGACTATCTTATTCCAAAGCCTTTCGACCCCAGACTAATTGTTGATGTTTCTGCGGCTGCAGCACAAGCCGCCATGGACACAGGCGTTGCCGCTCGCCCTATAAAAGATATGGCCGCATATAAAGAAAAACTTCATCAGTTCTTTTATCGTACTGATCTGGTTATGCGTCCAGTATTTAACCGCGCAAAAGCCAACCCGCAAAGAATAGTCTATTGTGAAGGTGAGGAAGAAAAGGTTCTGCGGGCCTCACAGGTAACAGTTGATGACGGAAATGCTTTCCCCATCCTTATAGGTCGTAAGAGTGTGGTTGAAACACGTATAAAACGCCTCAACTTACGTCTTCAAGCCGGTAAAGATTTCGAGATAGTCGATCCCGAGGACGATCCGAGATATAAGGATTACTGGACCACTTATCACCAGATAATGGAGCGTCGAGGTGTAACACCTTCGGATGCGCGCCGCGTTGTTCGCACTAACACTACCGTAATTGGTGCCCTTATGGTCTATAAAGGCGAAGCCGATGCTGTTATTTGCGGCACAGAGGGGCAATATTCCAATCACTTGAAACATGTTAATGACATCATTGGTCTGAAAGACGATGTACGCACAGCATCCGCACTGAGCGTCCTAATACATCCGAAAGGCCCTTTATTTATCTGTGATACGCATGTAAACCCCCACCCCTGTAAATCACAGATTGTGGAAATGACTTTGTTGGCGATAGAGGAAATTAAACGCTTTGGAATCACTCCGAAAGTTGCTCTTCTATCACATTCAAACTTCGGTACCTCAAATACAGAAACAAGCGCTATATTGAGAGAAGCTTGTTCTGAACTGAAAAAGCGCGCTCCTGATATCGAGATTGACGGCGAGATGCAGGCTGATGTAGCCCTCTCTTCCAAAGTGAGGGATATTATCATGCCAAATTCAACATTATCAGGCGAAGCGAACCTTCTGGTCATGCCTTCTATGGATGCGGCAAATATTTCGTTTAATATGTTGAAAACCATGTCAGATGGTGTATCTATAGGTCCATTATTACTTGGTTGTGCAAAGCCCGCTTATATTCTGACACCGTCGGTTACACCTCGCGGTATCGTTAATGTCTCAGCACTGGCAACAGTTGCTGCACAGGTTTACGAAGTAGAGAATGAGAAAGAGATTTTTTCACAACAAGCTGTTTAACCTCTAACACACCGGAAAGAGTTATATGTCGGATAAAGATATCCTTCCTGAACCTGATACCCCTTCCGGTGAAATGTTTGTGAACGAACAGGGTGACCCCATATCAGAAATTTTCGACTCGGCTTCATTTTTCGGTTTAAACGATAGTGAAATTGACAGCATTTACACGCGCCTTGAAATCGGTAACCCCGAAGATGTCGAACAGATATTTTACGAAGAGCTGAGCGCAGCTGATCAAGCCGATTTCTTTTCAAAAATTAACAAGGATGACAGAACCAAGTTCCTGGAATCCTATATAACGCTTATCCATCCGGAAACATTTCTTCATTTCGGTGATGAACTTCGGCGTGAAATACTTTCCAATGTTGACCCGAAGGCTATTGGCCGAATTATAGCAGAGCTGGATAGTGATGATGCTCTTGACCTTATTTTGCCTCTGGATGAGGAGCGACAGCACCAGATAATCAAGGGCGTGTCTGCAAAAACGCGCGCAGCCATTCGTGAGGGATTAAGTTTCCCGGAAGATAGTGCCGGACGCTTGATGCAACGGGAGTTCGTTGCTGTACCACAAACATGGACTGTCGGTAAAACAATTGACTATTTAAGAGCGGCAGCGGATGACCTGCCTGGTGACTTTTTTGATGTTATCGTTATCACCCCGACATATCATGTAGCCGGAGAAATTCCGCTTAACCGCCTTATCCGGTCTCCGCGTAAAGAAAAACTGCAAAATCTGACCCTTGATGAGCTGCATATTATTCCAGCCGACATGGACCAGGAGGATGTCGCCCGCCTCTTTAAACGCGAAAGTCTTGGTTCTGCACCTGTTGTAGATGATAACGAACGCTTAATCGGGGTGATTACAATTGATGACGTCATCAATGTTATTCACGAAGAAGCGGAAGAAGATATCCTGAAACTCGGGGGGGTAGACCAAAGTGACCTTTACCGCGCCATTCTCTCGACAACCCGCTCCCGCTTCAGCTGGCTTTTCGTCAATTTGATAACCGCTATTCTTGCATCAATTGTAATTTCTTTTTTCGATGCAACGATTGAGCAGATCGTGGCTCTTGCCGTATTAATGCCAATTGTCGCCTCCATGGGTGGTAATGCAGGAACGCAGGCCCTTACAGTTGCAGTGCGTGCGCTGGCTACGAAAGAATTATCCTCAACTAACGCCGCAAGAGTTGTCTGGAAAGAAACACTTGTCGGCGCCCTCAATGGCATGGCATTTGCAATAATTATAGCTGTGACAACGGCTCTTTGGTTCCAAAGTACCGGATTAGGCGTTGTCATTGGCTTGGCCATGATAATAAACCTCATTGCCGCAGGTGTTTTCGGTGCTTCTATTCCAATTATCTTGAGCAAAATGGGAGCAGATCCGGCCTTGGCATCAACGGTTTTTCTGACAACAGCAACAGATGTGATTGGTTTTTTTGTTTTCCTTGGCCTTGCTGCAAGTTTTCTTTTATAAGAAAACATAAATATGCGCTCGCAACATTTTTGATTTAAGGTATTTATAATGTCTGCTTCTAAATTGGTAAGACCTGACATACGCTACAAAAACAGCTTTCTCGAAGGCCTGAATGAATATCACTCCGAGGGTCGCCAGACCTATCGCAGCATGGAATATATTCGCGAAAACTTTGAGGAATTCATTAGTGATTTACGTGAAGAAAAAGGCATTCCCCATAAACCATGTCAGGAATGGGTTGAGCTTGTGCCCGAAACAGTATTATGGCTTGTAAAAGATGATCTGTATATTGGAACTGTTTTAATCCGCCATCGTTTAAACTGGCATCTTGAAAAATGGGGCGGGCATGTAAATTTTTTCATTCGCCCCTCCATGAGAGGCAAAGGATTCGGTAAAAAGCTTCTTAGAAAGGCGATGCCCTATATAAATCACTTCGGTATTGAAAAAGCCCTTATCACCATTTCACCGGATGCAAAAAGGGCCGCACATATCATTGAGCAACTCGGCGGAGAATACTGGGATACGACCCATGAGACAGATTGCTTTCCTGTTCAAAAACGGTATTGGCTGGACTGCCAGTAGAGTTTTGTTCTATAAGGTTTGAAAAGAATTATAAATATGACAAAAAACAAGAAAACAAAGAAAAAATCATCTAAAAAAACAAACGATAAAAGAAGTTTTTTTCGCTCTCTTTTCAAATTTGTTTTTGTGCTTGGATTATGGTGCGTCCTTGTCGTGGGTCTTATACTGGCTTGGTATGCACGTGACTTGCCGGAGCTTATGCGCAATGCTCAGTTTGAGCGCCGGCCGGCCATTACAATTATGGGTAATGATAATAAAATCATAGCACGTTATGGAGATCACAAAGGTGAGAATCTTTCAGTTAAAGATTTACCGGAAGACCTTGTTCACGCTGTGCTTGCAACCGAAGACCGCCGTTTTTACTATCACTTTGGTGTTGACCCACTTGGCATTTTGCGCGCTGCCTATGTTAATTATAAATACGATGGTGCGTTACAAGGGGGTTCAACGATTACGCAGCAATTAGCTAAAAACCTCTTTTTGACAGCAGACAAAACAATTGGCCGAAAAATACAGGAGGCCATGCTGGCTATATGGCTGGAGATGAAGCTTAGCAAAGATGAAATTTTGAGCGCTTATCTTAACCGTGTTTATTTGGGTGGCGGCGCTTTTGGTATTGATGCGGCCTCTTATGTTTATTTTGATAAACCTGCCTCTGAGCTAACTCTTGAAGAATCAGCCACGATCGCGGGCCTTCTTAAAGCCCCGTCCCGTTATTCGCCTCTTGCTAATCCTGAAGCATCCGAAAAACGTACTCGTGTTGTTTTAAATGCGATGGTGGAAGAAGGATATATTGAAGAAAGTGACATTAAAAAAGATGTCGCCCTATCAACTCCTACCCCTATGAAAAAGCCCCACCCTGCTAATTCACAACGCTATTATACTGACTGGATTATTGAGCAATTGGATGATCTTGTTGGTGTTCCTCAAAGTGACCTGATTATTGAGACAACATTTGACGCGGAAATACAAAGAGATACAGCTGAAACCATCTCTCGTACAGTAATGGCCGAGGGAGAGGCAAATGATGTCTCACAAGGTGCCGCAATTGTAATGCGCCCAGATGGCAGTGTTTTGGCAATTGTCGGTGGGAAAGATTATGGATCAAGCCAGTTTAACCGTGTTACGCAAGCTTATCGATCACCCGGCTCATCTTTTAAGCCTATCGTATATCTAACCGCTTTACGGCAGGGTTGGCGAATGTCCAGCATCGTAGTCGATGAACCACGCAGTTACGGCGATTATCGCCCTAAAAATTACGGTAATAAATATTACGGGCCTGTTAGCTTGTATGAGGCACTTACGCTATCCTTAAACACAGTTGCTGTTTATATTGCCAATCAGGTCGGGCCAAAGAATATTATTGAAACGGCGCGTCTTCTAGGAATTACAGCACCATTAGATCCTTATCTGAGTACCGCTTTGGGCAGTAACGGTATTCCAATGATTCAAATGGCCAGTGTTTACGCTTCTCTTGCGACAAATGGCCTCGCCGTCCAACCTTACGGCATAAAGAAAATTACATCAAAGAAAGACGGGACTGTCTTATATGAACACCCGACTGATACACCGCCACAAGTTCTCCCCGGTTATGCAATAAGTCAACTTAAAGAGATGATGCATAGCGTAGTTATTAATGGAACTGGGCGCGGTGCGAATCCGGGCGTTTGGGCAGCAGGTAAAACCGGTACAAGCCAGGAATATCGCGACGCGTGGTTCAATGGCTTTACGGAGGATTATATAGCTCTTGTGTGGTATGGAAATGATAACAACACACCTACCAAGCGTGTGACGGGTGGAAGTCTTCCTGCGCGTTCATGGAAGGCGATCATTCAAGCCGCTATGAATGATCCGACCCCCTCCTCTTATAAGGAAATATCTGGAAAAGTCGGTGGTTTTCAAAGTTTGCTGACACGTCTCTTCTCTTTTGGAGATGAGGGAGCTCAAGAAGGAGGAATAGACGAAAATGGTGATCGTCGTTCAACGCGCCGGATAATCTATAGCACGGGGGAACAAAACAACTCCACTGTGCGCGAACAACCACAGCAACGCAGGGCTCCCGGCCAGTACCGTCCGGTTTGGGAAGAAGAAAGAGACATTAATAAA
>NZNU01000015.1 GCA_002695035.1 Micavibrio sp.
CTTGGGTTGAACAATTTTTTCAGGCTCGTCTCCATCGGCATGCCCGTCAGTATAAATGGCCAATTCTCCACCGTCGCCGGGACGCCATTCGGGGTTCAGGTAGAGCACAGTCGATACAACTTAATTGGTAAAATTTAAACCTCAAGCTTGCCTGCAATAGGGTGTTTAGAATGCCGTATATTCACATCGGCATGTTCTTTCGCAACTATCAAAGCTTCTGGTTGATCCGCAAAATCATCACCTAACTTGCCTTTCATTCCGGGCGTCGCTTTGGACAGGTTATGCGTGCCAATATAATGTTGCCGACGCATAGTTTCATGTTCGATATTTTCTTCGGATAGCTTTACTGCACTATACTGTGCAGGCTCACCTGATTGCGCGGAATAAAACTGATTCCCATAATCAACATGCCACCATTCGGGTTCGAAGGATGTGAAACCGACCGATCGCAATATGTTTTGCAATATCCGCCTGTTCATTGCTTGTTCGTATTCCTTATCTAATAATTTTTCGCCTTCAGCTATGCGGTCTTCAAAGAACTTTACCGCTGATGCCTCGCTTGCTTCATCAAATTTAGCCCCAACATCAATTGGTGTCGCATGTTTTTTAAAGAGGGCTTGTCTAGCCATTTCCGCAGCATAGGAAACTTTCCAATCATCTGAACGTACCTGTTTATTAAGTTTACTTAATTTGTCCTTCACATCATCATCAAATTTAATAATCGTTAAATCTATGGATCCTCCTGTATGATGTGGTGAAGGCCTTGATGGATCATCTGTTGCCATATTAACAAAGTTAGGAGCAAACAACTCCGCTTCTTCTTGGGTCATATTACGCTTGGCTTTTAGCTCATCGACAAAATCTTTGTACAATGTATTTTGTACTTCAAGTGGTCGGTAGGAATCCCAAACCATTATTGCGTAGCCGTCAGGTAATAACTTTGATGCCTCGCGCAACTTTTCTGCAACCGTCTCACGCACAAAACATGTAATTAAAGCCCCCTCAAGATCACCATGGCTGTATGGTGAACTATTGGTCTCTGCAAAATAGATTGCATCTGTATAAATATCTGTATATTCACTGAATGCACCGAGTGGAACTAGCTCTTCATTACTTTCATTAATATCAAGACTCTTCCAGTCACCCATAGGCTTTATATTACCAATGGGATTACAAAACTCACTATTTTCAAAAAATTTTATTAAATCCGTCATTTCATTTTTCCTTCCTCTTACATGAAAGAATAAAGCGATTGAGTTAAAATAAAGTTTATTTCTATTTCCCTAAATTGCCATAGGTAATATGAAGTTTTACAGATCTGCCATTCATTCGCTTATCCTGCTAAATTAATTCTTACCTCAACGGGTCAACGCGGTCAGCAGATGAGCTGTTACAGCGGAACCATCCGGCAATGCTTTTGCGTTCTTTATGCGCGGGTAAAACTTCATGCGGTATATCTTCGCTTAAGAACGTGACCAATGTGCCGAGCTTGGGCTGAACAATTTTTTCAGGCTCGTCTCCATCGGCATGCCCGTCAGTATAAATGGCCAATTCTCCACCGTCGCCGGGACGCCATTCGGGGTTGAGGTAGAGCACCGTTGACACAATCCGGTTTTTGGAACCTTTCAGGGAATCGTAGTGTTTTTTATAAAATCCGCCCGGCGGATAAAGAGCGTAATGCGCCTCATATTCAAAAAGACCCAGAAAAAGGCCGCGGTTGATATCATGCCGTAAAGCTTCCATCTTCATAAGATAAAATGTGTCAGCAGGGCATTTATCACGGTAAAGCCAGTGTATTTTATCGCGGCGGATATCTTTATTGACCTGATGCTCGTCTTTCCGGCCAATCCCGGCGGCTTCAAGTCTTTGTTCTTCTTGGAGCCTCTCCAGCCTGTCAATAAGGAGCATGCACTCCTCAGATGTCAAATAATTTTCGCAACAGGACCAGCCTTTATCATAAAGGCCGTTCGTAATGGCGGTGTTCTTATCATTGGGAAGATCGCTCATGCCCCTAATGCTTTCATGCGGCAGGTTTTTGAAAACATGCCATTATA
Source organism: Micavibrio sp. (assembly GCA_002695035.1). Taxonomy (GTDB): domain Bacteria; phylum Pseudomonadota; class Alphaproteobacteria; order Micavibrionales; family Micavibrionaceae; genus UBA2137. Next base: position 2,055 of record NZNU01000015.1, read on the forward strand.
CAACGCGGCAGGGCGACAGGGAAGGTGAAACAGCCTTCGCGCGCCTATTTATCTTTCGCTTCCAGACTATCCGGATTAATGCCGATGCTTTCCATACGGTCGCGCCAACGTTGGTGTGCCAAAACCTGCATGTCTTCAACCTTGTCGGATTCATCTGTAATTTCCAGCCCGATAAGCGTTTCCACAACATCTTCCAAAGTAACCAATCCTTGCACCGTACCGTATTCATCAACGACCAGTGCTATATGGCTTTTGTTATACATCAGGCGGTCATATAGATCAGAAGCGATTAATTTGTCAGGTATAACAAGGAAATCACGTGAAAACTCTGAAAGCTTCCTGTCAAAATCATCCTTGGCCTGCGCCATCAACAAATCATTTTTCAGGACATATCCTTTGATGTCATCTGACCCTTCTCCATAAATAGGTATGCGTGAAAAAGGTTTTTCCGAATGTTTTGAAAAGAACTCCTGGACGGTCAGCTTTTCAGGAACCGCAAATATAACAGGTCGGGGTGTCATAATGTCGCGTACGGACAAGCGGTGCAGCTTCATCAAATTTGTCACAATCTTCAGCTCTTTAACATCCAGCAAACCTTCTTCCTTACCGATCTTTGCCATGGCGGTCATCTCATCACGGCTGAACGTATAGGCGCTTACCCCACTGCGGGAAATAAGACGCGTCAGCTTTTCTGACAGCCAGACAAAGGGGAAAAGAATGATGGTCAACCAGTTAATCAAAACGCCCATTGCAGGTGCAAATTGCTGCCAATATGTCGCACCTAGTGTTTTTGGTATAATCTCGGAAAACACCAGTATTAAAAGCGTTAAAACAGCCGAGGTTACGCCCAGATAAGCATTGCCAAAAACATTTGTAGCTTGTGCACCAACACCGGCCGCGCCCACTGTATGAGCAATCGTATTGGCAGTCAGAATTGCGGATAAAGGGCGATCAAGATTGTCCTTCAGATTTTTCAGGATCTTACCGCTTGCCTTACCCTCATGTTCCAAAACGGCGATATAGGAGGGGCGTACGGACAATAAAACGGCTTCTGCTATTGAACAGAAGAATGAGACACCTATTGCCAGAAGAAGATAAAATATGAGAAGGGTCATAACTTATGAGCATGCTTTCTTGTGAGATTTCTTAAATTTTTGTTTGGCACGTTGTTTAAACATAGTCTGAAATGGTGTGATTTAAAACAGTTTGATATATTAAAGTCTTTATTTTCTGCATTTTACTATGATAAGTTTTTCTTAACAGGCTGTGCATTAGTGGAAAACAAAAACGGGCCTAGATACATAGCATTTCCGTACTATTTCATCATCAAATACCCATCAAAAACTTTGGAAAAATATATGCGCTATATCCTGTTTCTCTCAGCTTTTTTATTACTTTTCTCTGTACAAGCCCAAGCCCAACAGGAAGATAGTAACATTGTAGTCCCTGCCTATGATGCACGACTGGACACTTATGAGTATGGCTATAACGTTCCGGTAAAATATTTCCCCATCACATCACAAGGGCAAGACCTGGAAATGGCCTATATCTATCTTGATGGTGCAGAGGACAAACCTGTGATTACCCTTCTGCACGGTAAGAATTTTAACGCCGATTACTGGACAGAGACTGCCGAGTATCTGGTTTCTTTAGGTTACAATGTCCTCATCCCGGACCAGATCGGTTTTGGCAAATCTTCCAAACCCCGACACTACCAGTTTTCTTTTGCAACGCTTGCACAGCACACGCGTGACCTGCAAAAATCTTTAGGGATAAAACAATCGATCATTATGGGGCACTCCATGGGTGGCATGCTTGCCAGCCGCTATGCTTTAATGTTTCCTGAATATGTTTCAAAACTTGTTCTGGTTAACCCCATAGGGCTGGAAAATTATCTTCATTATGTTGAATATAAGGACACAGATTTCTTTTATAAAAACGAATTGTCCAAAACACCGGAGTCAATACGTACTTACCAACGTAAAAATTATTATGACGGTCAGTGGAATGATCGCTATGACGCGCTGACACATTTCATGATTGGGCAGGTAAACGGGCCGGATAGCGACCGTATTGCCTGGGTCAACGCACTAACCTATGACATGATATTTACACAGCCGGTTATAGAAGAATTTAAAGATATTTCTGTCCCGACCGCCCTTATAATAGGTACTCGTGATACAACCGGCCCCGGGCGTGGCTGGAAAAAGGAAGGCACAGATTACACACTTGGCCAATATGACACGCTCGGAAAAAAAGCCGCCCAACTCATCCCCAATGCAGAACTTCATGAAATGGAAGGGCTTGGCCACCTTCCCCATATTGAGGATTTTGCACACTTTGCGGAAATATTAAAAAACGTGCTAAATGGCACAGAAGAAAAATAAACATTGATACAACAGATAGTTGTTTTATACTCTGCCCATGCGTAAAACTCAAAGCGGTAACGTCTTATTTCTTATTTTAATTGCTGTCGCACTTTTTGCGGCCCTTTCTTATGCTGTCACACAAACGTAAAGAGGCGGGTCAAATGATGCATCAGATGAAACACTCAGGCTGGATCTGGCCACGGCTGAGCAGATAACACAATCTTATCAGGTCGCACTGCAACGGATGCATTATCTAAATGGTATCAATCCCGATGAAATAAGTTTCGAAAATCAAGTATGGCCGAGCTGGTTAAACGGCCCAACTCAGGCTGGAAACCCAAATTGTACAACAGAAAAATGCAAGCTTTTTTCTTCAGAAGGAGGCAGTGTAAATTACGTAGACCCTATTGATAGCTTGGGTAATCGTAACTATTGGACATTTACACGCGCATATTTGCGCGGTATCGGGGATGAGGATACAGCCGACTTTATTGCTGCCATTGAAACAACAACAGAAAAATGCGTTGAAATTAACGAAATATACGGTATTGAAAACCCGTCAGGAGCCCCCCCGAACATACCCGGCAATTATGGTGTTTTTTCACAACACCATGGAACCACACCTGGTGCAAAAGCATCACAGAACACCTTTCCTGAAGAACTGAGGGGGCAATATGCCGGTTGCGTTAATCAGCTACATTCATTCCACTCAGGCATATATCCGTGGCTCTATTTTGTAATCTTGGCGCTATAAAATTTTTTAGATTTTAATAACAACTTTGCCAAAATGCTTTCCCGCCTCCTGATATTTCAGGGCCTCTTTGGCCTCATCAAAAGTAAAAACCTTATCAATTTGGGGTCTGATTTCATTGACGGTAAACGCGGTGTTCATATCTTCAAACATAGCGCGCGACCCGACATAGATACCTTGTAATTTAACGACCTTATATAAAAGAGAGAGCGGGTTAAAATCGCTGTCTTTGCCGGCCAGCAGGCCAATCACCGCAACATGTCCGCCATAGGACACGGAATTTACTGATTTGGGCATAGTATGCGGGCCACCGACCTCAATCACATGGTCAACTCCCTTACCCTTTGTAATCTCCATAACCTGTTTGTCCCAGTCCGGGTTTTTCTTATAATTTATTACATGGTCAGCGCCGAGCTTTTTTGTTTTTTCAAGTTTATCATCGTCACTTGAAGTAATAATGGTTTCGCACCCGTGCATTTTCGCAATCTGCAAGGCAAAAATAGAAACGCCTCCTGAACCGAGCATTAAGACCTTATCACCTGATTTAATACCGCCGGACACGACAAGTGCATGCCATGCGGTTAATGCTGCGCATGGCAGGCAAGCCGCTTCTTCATAAGATAAATAATCAGGTATTTTGACAACGCCATTCGCATTAAAGACGCCCTCTTCGCGTAAAACTCCGTCCATGTGACCGCCAAGAGCCGTTTTTGCAGCGGCATTGCCAAGCGCTCCATCAGTCCAGCCTTGAAAAAAGATAGGACATACACGATCGCCGACTTTCCAGTTTTTAACATCCTTGCCAAGTTCTACAATTTCACCCGCGCCGTCCGAACAGGGTATGACAGGTGTTTCCAATTCACCATAATCGCCCTTAACAGCCATAATGTCGCGGTAATTCAGGCTTGCGGCGTGCATTTTGACACGCACCTGGCCCGCTTTTAAGTCTTCCGGCTGGACATTGACCTGCTTTAGCGCATCGATGCCCTTATCTACGATTTGGTATGCTTTCATATTAAAATCTCCTGTCTATAAGATGTATAATCTTAAGGCAGCTCGACAAGGAGGTCATGGAGATTTACTCGGCTTGAAGATTGATAACAGCCGCTTTCAAAGCTTCTGTACGGGTCTGATAATGCCCATCGCCTCGTAATTCACCTTTAGGGTTCAACGCTATAATCGTTTCTTTAACCTTATGCGTCATACCGTATGTATAGACATCACGGCCTGAATGATGCGCCTCTTCCACGATATTTTCAAAAGCACGTGCCGCTGAGACATCAACGAAGGGTACAGATGTAAAGTCCAGCACCATCGCGCTCGTATGCTCTTTTGCATTTTCACGAGCTTTATGTGATAAGTCGGCTGCTGCGCCAAAGCTTAAAGGCCCTGAAAATCCGAAAAACATGATTTTGTCTTCCTTGTCCTTAATGAGGCTTTTTTCCTCATCACTAAAACTTTCAAAATCAGAGTCACGGAAATTTAAGAGCTGCTCATCTGCAATCTGTTTCACAAAGGCAAGCGCGGCCAGAACAACGCCCGCCATCACGGCTGTTATCAGGTCTACGAATACTGTAAGCCCCAAAACCAGCACCATCAAAATCAGATCCCAACGCGGTCCTTTATGGGCGCGCTTCAGATACGCAAAGTCAATGATGTCATATCCGACTTTAATTAAAATTCCAGCCAGAACAGCATGTGGGATATTGGCGGCATAAGGGGCAAGAACAAGAACCACTGCAAATAGAATAAGCGCATGGATCATACCCGATATTTTTGTTTGTCCGCCGGAACGTATATTCACCACTGTACGCATTGTTGCACCTGCGCCCGGAATGGCTCCGAATAGCCCTGCGACACTGTTACCAATACCTTGCCCGATAAGCTCACGGTTGGATTGATGGCGCGTACGTGTCATATTATCAGCAACCAGTGATGTCAAAAGACTGTCGATACTTCCAAGTACGGCAAGTACAAATGCGGCCTCAAGGGCTATTAATGCTGTATCTTGCGAGAAGACAGGAAGTACAAATTCCGGAAGTCCTGTCGGAATATTCCCAAGCACAGGAACATTCAGAAAAAGGCCGATTATTGTGCCTATAAGAAGTGCTGCCAAAGCGCCGGGCATATATTTCCCAACCTTTTTGGGCCAGAAAAAAACCATCAGAAGTGTTAAAATACCCAGTCCAAAGGCCTGTAAATTCGGTGCCATGGCAGCGGCAGGGATGGCTTTTAACGCATTGATCGTACCGCCGCCATCGACCTCATGCCCCAGAAGGTTTGCCCCTTGCAGGGCTATAATGATAACACCGATACCGCTCATAAATCCTGAGATGACAGGATAGGGCACCAGCTTGATATATTCCCCGAGCCTGAAAATACCAAATAATATTTGTAAAATCCCGGCCAGCACAACAGATGCAAAAACCAGCCCCGGATCGCCTGACATAGAGGCAAAAAGTCCCGCAAAAACAACAACCATCGGGCCTGTTGGGCCCGAGACTTGCGTTGCTGTACCACCGAACAGTGCTGCAAAAAAACCAACAATAATTGCCCCGTATAATCCGGCAACAGCACCGGCGCCCGAGGCTTCACCAAAGGCAAGAGCTAGAGGAAGGGCAACAATACCGGCGGTCAGACCACCAAAAATATCACCGCGTAAGTGGGAGAAATTAAAAAATGACATGGCTTCAGGCTTCCTCAATATAATGTTTTTTAAGTTTGCGTTTGTTCTTTATTGCAACGTCTGGATACAAGCGCCTCGACTTCTTCTGCATAGACTTCTTCAACCGGATAAAATTTTCCGTCCCTCTCACTATATGCGTCGATTCCTCCCGTTTTAATATCGTATACCCAGCCATGGAGGTGGATTTTATTCACCGCAAGGCGTGCTGCGACATAAGGGTGAGTTTTCAAATGCTGAAGCTGTAAAAGGACATTTTCATGGATAAGCAAATCCATTTTTTCTTTATCTGTCAGCCCCTCACTTTTCTCTTTCATAATCTGTACTGCGGCTTGCGAATTACTCAGCCACTGGCTCACATGCGGAAGCTCCTTCGTGCTTTCAGGATTAAGCGCACCTGTCATCGCACCACATCCCGAATGACCGCACACAACAATATGCTGGACACCCAAAACTGCTACGGCATACTCGATAGAGGCCGTGGTACCGCCTGTTATTTGTGCATGCGGAGGAACAATATTTCCCGCATTACGGCAGATAAAAAGCTCACCCGGCTCGGTTTGTGTCAAAAGGCTAGGGTCAATCCGGCTGTCTGAACATGTTATAAACAGGACTTCGGGTGTTTGCCCGTCTGCCAAGGTTTGGAATAAATCTTTTTTGCCAGGAAAAACTTTTTTCTGAAATTTAACAACACCTTTTGCAATTTTCGGCATGATAGACCCTTTATATATATGGTTTTTAGAAATAGAGGACGGAATTGGTCCGACTTCAAATATATTACAGGAAAAGAAATTATTATCAATCACATAGCTTTAAAAGTTTTGCTCATGAAACTTGTCTGTATATTTACGTCAATTTGAGGAACTCTTTTAGGCGATGAATCGTACTTCCTCACTTGCTTTGACCTGTATAATATGCGGCCACATCAAAGCTGTATAAATGAGCTCTTTCAGGGAGATGGCAAATGGTCTACAGTTGCAACTAAGAACAAGATTTAGATATGGATATGAACCTATGAATGATGTAATGGATAAACCCGCATCCGAGAATAAAAATACTGAGAAAACTTTAACTGATAAAAGAGCCGAATTATACAGGCAACGAATCTCAACATTTAATCTTTATCTTGTCCTCTCCTTTTCCGCAGTAGCAATCTTTCTGGCTGATTATCTCTCAGCAAGAGGCGTGTCTGTCTGGATATTTTATATTTTCCCATTAACTGTGTCCCTGCTGGCCTGGCGCCCTGCTGTACCGCTGATAGTGGCAACCGGCACAACCATATTAATGGTGCTTGGCTTCTTTCTGGATTCTGCGGGCTATATCAGCAGCGATGTGGCACAAATCAATCGCGGCATGGGGATTTTCAATATATGGGTAATGGCTACTGTCGGCTTTTTCTTTATCCGTAACAAAGTGGCGGTACGCCGTGATGAGTGGATACAAACAGGTTTGACCCATCTTAGTGCGCGTATAGTGGGTGAGGCAACACTTGAGGAATTATCCAATAAAATCCTGACGCATCTTGCGACTTACACAAATGCTTGTGCAGGTGCAATTTATTATGAAGACGGGGCAAAATTTAAAAAAGGTGCAACTTATGGCGTTCCTGACAAATCCATCCCGAAAAGCTTCACACTTGGCGACGGGTTACTTGGGCAAGCGGTGAAAGATAATCGCAGCTTTTTCATACAAGACGTACCTGACGGCTATCTCTCTTACGGATCCGCGTTTGGGTATGCGAAACCAAAACAACTCCTTATCTGTCCAATGACAGCCGATGGTGAGGTGAATGCAGTTATAGAGCTGGGGTTTGATAAAATACAGGATGAGACAGTGCAGGAGTTGCTGGAGCGTACATCCGAGGCCATCGGGATTGCTTTGCGTACAGCAAATTACAGATTGCATCTGCAAAATCTTCTGGAAGAAACCCAGCGCCAAGCTGAGGAAATGGAGGCTCAAGGGGAAGAATTGCGCGTCTCCAACGAAGAACTGGAAGAGCAAAGTAACGCACTTCTTGAATCGCAAAGCCGCCTTGAACAGCAACAGGCTGAGCTGGAACAGACCAATGCGCAACTTGAAGAGCAAACACAGCTTCTGGAAAGCCAGCGCGATGAGTTGGAGCAAACAAAATCAAATCTTCAATTGCGCGCCCGGGAGCTTTCTCAAGCCAGCCAGTACAAATCAGATTTCCTTGCGAATATGAGTCATGAATTGCGTACACCGTTAAACTCCACGCTTATTCTGGCTAAATTACTTGCAGATAATAATGAGGACAACCTGACCCCTGATCAGGTTAAATATGCCGAAACAATTCAGTCTTCCGGAAATGACCTTCTCATCCTCATTAACGATATACTTGACCTGTCAAAGATAGAGGCAGGGCATATGGAAATGCAGATAGAGGCCGTTAATCCCAAAAACATTGTTGAGGGGTTAACCGCCGCATTTGAACCGCAGGCCAATGAGAAAAACATTGAATACGAAACTGAATTCAAAGGCAGCCTGCCGAAATTCATGGAAACGGACAGTCAGCGCATCGAACAGGTTTTGAAGAACCTCCTCTCAAACGCCCTGAAATTTACTGAAGAGGGCAAAGTAACGTTATCGGTTCAGCGCAGATCCGATAAAAACATTGCCTTTTCGGTGACCGATACAGGTGTCGGAATCCCGGATAACAAAAAAGAGCTTATTTTCCAGGCGTTTCATCAGGCCGATGGGACAACAAGCCGCAAATTCGGCGGAACAGGTCTTGGTCTCTCCATTTCGCGGGAGTTAACAAGGTTGCTTGGCGGAACATTGGAAGTTGAAAGCAAAGAAGGTGAAGGCAGTACGTTCACTCTTATCGTTCCTGAAAAATATGCACCCGAAAAGGTCAAGCCGCGCAGGATTGAGCAAATTAAAGAAAACACAGAAAAAAGCACTATTCCGCGCACAGTATCTGAGGATGGGGAAGATGATGATACATCTTCAAAAGAAGGCTCCGGAAAATCATCTGCTGCCAGTGCCGGCAAAAGAAAACGTGATAAGAATGAAGAGCTCTCAGTATTCGCAGAAGGGTTTGATGATGACCGCCATGACCTTGACGGGTCGAAAAATACTATCCTGATAGTGGAAGATGATGAGGCGTTTTCCCGCATCCTTTATGATCTGGCCCATGAGCTTAATTTCCAATGCCTGCTGGCCAACACAGCAGAACAGGGTTGGAAAGATTGTCTTGAATATAGGCCCGATGCAGTGGTTCTTGATATCGGGCTTCCAGACCATTCCGGCTTATCCGTACTGGACCGGGTTAAAAGCGATTCACGCACGCGCCATATTCCTGTTCATGTTGTCTCAGCCGAGGACATGTCACACACGGCATATTCACTGGGTGCTATCGGTTACATGATGAAACCTGTCAAACGTGATCAGCTTGCAAGCGCGCTTAAAGATATGGAGACAAAATTTACACGTCATATGCGCCAGTTGCTGATTGTAGAAGATGACCCGGTTCAGCTTGAAAGCCTGCAAAAACTTCTCGAAGGGCAGGATGTTCAAACCACAGGTGTAAGTACAGCAAAGCAATGTTTAAAATTACTGAAGAACGAAACCTTTGACTGCATGGTGATGGACTTGTCCCTGCCCGATGCGTCAGGTTATGACTTATTAGAAACGCTCAGCCGGGAAGACGGGTATTCTTTCCCGCCAGTCATTGTTTACACAGGCCGCGATCTTTCTTCAAATGAGGAGCAGAAACTGAAGAAATATTCACGCTCTATTATTATTAAGGGCGCCAAATCACCTGAACGCCTCTTTGACGAGGTCTCCCTCTTCCTGCATCAGGTGGTTGCCGATTTGCCGGATGAACACCAAAAAATCATACGTAAAGCCAAGAACCGTGACTCAATTCTCGAAGGGCGCAACATTATGATTGTTGAAGATGATATGCGAAATGTGTATTCCCTGACCAGTATTCTTGAGCCACGCGGCGCGAAATTGCAGATTGCCAGAAATGGTAAAGAGGCGCTGAAAATGCTGGAACAATCCCGCGACAATGATAGCGACAAAATTGATCTAGTCCTTATGGATGTCATGATGCCAGAAATGGACGGAATCACAGCAACCCGTGAACTTAGAAAAGAAAAACACTGGAAAAACCTACCTATTATTATGCTGACAGCAAAGGCCATGAAAGACGACCAGAAGCGTTGCCTTGATGCCGGGGCTAATGATTATATGGCTAAACCTTTGGACGTGGAGAAACTTCTGTCGCTTGTGCGCGTTTGGATGCCTAGATAAGGAAAACCCAAATGCATACCGATTTTGAGGATATAGAATTACGCCTGCTGATAGAGGCTATATATCATAAATACCACTATGATTTTCGCAATTACGCAATGGCCTCAATTAAAAGACGGCTTATAAAAGCGCGCGAAAATTTTAATTGTCGCAGCTATTCAATGCTGCAAGATATGGTGATGCACGATGAGGATGTTTTCCCGGAATTATTGTCTTACCTGACTGTTCAGGTTTCTGAGATGTTTCGTGATCCGAGCTATTTCAAATCATTGCGTGAAAATGTCATCCCTCATCTCAAAACCTACCCTTCTTTAAAAGTATGGGTTGCAGGATGCTCTGCAGGGGAAGAGCTTTATTCCCTTGCTATACTTTTCCGGGAAGAGGGCTTGGAAGAGCGTACAATGTTTTATGCAACAGATATAAATCAGGATGCGTTGAAAAAGGCAAAAGCCGGTGTTTACAAACTGGATCGTATGCCTCTTTTTTCAGAAAATTACCAAAAATCAGGCGGAAAACACTCACTATCTGAATATTACACAGCGGCATACGGCAATGCCAAATTTGACAAGAGCCTTGTAAAGCAATCTGTTTTCTCGGATCACAGCTTGGTCACCGGCTCTGTTTTCGGGGA
>NZNU01000016.1 GCA_002695035.1 Micavibrio sp.
AGGTTTCTGGGCGAGATACTCATTAAATCCTGAATAGTTTAATTTTGCGCGCGAGCGGATTATTGCATGCTCGACATTCATTTTGAGAAGTTGTTTGTTTTCATCATAAAGGTGTTCAACCAAGATCACAGGACGCTCTTTGCCACGCAGCAGGGAGAATTTGCTCTCGCTCAAAGCCGCTGGAAGCATATGTATAACGCCACCCGGGAGATAATGTGTCAGCCCTCTTTCAAAGGCTTCCTGATCGAGCAGGCTTTGCGTATGTATAAGGGCTGGAACATCTGTGATGGCTTTAAGTACGCTGAAACCCTCATCGGTTCTTAAAATGCAGATGGCATCATCTAAATCTTTCGCCTGTGGAGGATCTATAGTAATAAAAGGTAGATCCGTACGGTCTTTATAAGATGAAAAAGCAGGGTTGCCCTTTACATGTGAGTAAGAAAGTTTTCTAGCCTCGGCTTCGGCATTCAGGGTAAAACCTTTCTGCACGCCTTTTTCATGCAATACCTTTTCTTCCGCATCCTGTGGCTTGTCTTCCGGAGAGACAGTTTCCGAAACAATTTTAAGTGCAGGGTTGTGCGGGTTGTAATTTTCCGGCAGACGTGCGGTAAACAGATTTTCCTGTTTTCCCGGTGTAATAGAGCCGGCCGCGATTGAAAACTGACTCTTTACCCGGTCATTTTCGAGTAACAGTTTCTTTTTTTCTGGTCCTGCATATTTAACAAGGAAAGAGGGTGGTTTATCGTCATATTTTTCTGAAACTATGACTTCGAGTCCGTGTTTTACGGGCTTAAAGATCACAATAAGTCTATTGTTCTCTTCAAGTTGAAATTTATTAGATTGACGTTTAGAAAGTTTAAAAGGCTTTTGCTGCCCATCAATTTCAAGTATGGCTTGGCCATTGTCATTCACGTGGCTTACAACAGCGGTAGCTATAGAAGCTGGTTTTTTAGGACGCTGCCTCGTTCGCTTATTTTTTTTATTTGACGCAGTGGAGCCTTTATTAGGCATTTTTTTATTCTCTCCCTTTATATTATTATGTCTTTATATAGGGAGAGGAGGGAAAATACAATCTATTTACTAAATTCATCCATAAAAGCTGCCATTTCAAAGTCTTTTTCAGTAAGGCCACCAACATCATGCGTGGTTAGTTCTATATCGACTTTGTTGTAAACATTCGACCATTCCGGGTGGTGTTGCATCTGCTCAGCCTTCAGGGCGCAGGCACTCATAAAAGCCCAGGCTCTTTTAAAGTCCTTGAATTGGTAGCTTGCAATGAGTTTGCTGCCATCACTTGAGACAGTCCAGTTTTCGAGTTTATTGGCTTGTTTTTCTATTTCCTGTGAATTCAATTTGGACATGATTTACAACTCTCCGGTTCTTTCGTAAGATAAAAATAACTTAATGATTCCAGATATGTTTTTGCCCTTGCAGAACAAGGGGGCCGTAAAATTACGATGAGTAACAGAAAAAATATTATAATGAACTTTGGTAACCCTCCCGGTCTTGACGACCTGCAGGTTATGGCTGAAGAACTGCTCGACAACCTCCCCGATGAATTGCAGGATTACGTGGAAGATCTTTCAATTACAATTGAAAATTTTCCCGATGATACCGTTAAGCATGACCTAAATGTAGAGGATGATTATGATTTGTTAGGTTATTACGCATGTGCAAAGCAATTATCCCCAGGTATTGAGAAGAAAGAATCTGACGGGGAAGATACCATTATTCTCTTCCGCCGACCTATACTTGATTTATGGGCGGAAGAAGAAACCGATCTTAGCAGTCTGGTCAGGCAAATTATGATTGAGGAAATCGGATCTTACTTTGAATTTTCCGATGAAGACATTGAAGATATGATCGAAACCCATCATCAAGGTTTGTTATAAGCTATTTGTCTTAGGGGTACAGCCGTCTGGTTTTCCATCCTTTGCCTGATTTTTCATAGAAAACTCTGTCATGTAAGCGATAAGGCATTTCCTGCCAGAATTCGATAGAGTCCGGTGCAACTCTGAAACCAGACCAATGCGGTGGACGGGGAATGTCGTCCTCGCTGCCAAATTTTTCTTCATATTTTTTAATGGATTCTTCTAATTCAGTTCTTCCTCCCTTTAAAATTCTGGACTGTTTTGAGGCCCAGGCCCCAATTTTGCTTCCTCTTGGGCGTGTCGAAAAATAGGCATCGGCTTCTTCGGGGGAAACGCTTGTAACAATACCGCTGATACGAATCTGTTTCTGGAGAGTTTTCCAGTAAAAACATAAGGCGGCTTTTCCTGTAGAAAGAATTTCCTGACCTTTTTGGCTTTCATAATTGGTATAAAAAACGAAGCCTTTACTGTCATAGCCTTTCAATAAAACCATGCGACTGCTGGGCTCACCATTTTTATTGACCGTGCTCAGGCACATCGCATTAGGATTATTTGGCTCGGCCTTCTTCGCCATTCCGAACCACTGGGTAAATAATGTATAAGGTGATGATGCGTCAGGAATTTTTTGTGTGTTCATAAATACCTCTTACAAATAAAATTTCTGGACTACGAAGGAATTCATACTAAATTGTGTATCACTTTCGGTCGTGCTGACCAATACATTAATAATTTTTATGAGGTTAAACCAAATGAGAAATATCTTTACATTATCTTTTGCAATGCTGGCATTGGCTTTATCAGCATGTGCTCAAAACGGGACAGGCTGGGATGCCGGTACTAAACAAACTGTCGGTACAGCAGCTGGTGCTGTTGGTGGTGGTCTTCTAGGATCACAAATTGGCGGCGGAAGCGGCCAGCTATGGGCAACGGGTGCAGGCGTACTTCTTGGTGCGCTAGTAGGTAGCGAAGTGGGTAAATCACTTGATCGCGCTGACAGAGCTTATGCTGACCGTGCAATGACACAAGCCTATCAGGCTCCTATAGGTGAGACTGTATCATGGACAAACCCAGAAAGCGGTAACTACGGTAGCTATACACCTGTAAACGAAGGTTACGGAAACACATCAGGACGTTACTGCCGTGAGTACAAGCAAACAATCTATGTTGATGGCCGTCAGGAAACTGCATATGGCACAGCTTGTAAGAATGCAGATGGTACATGGACTATGGCTAACTAATAGCCTCAAGCTAAGAAAAGAAAAAGCCGGGATTTCCCGGCTTTTTTTATGTCTTTTCACCTTGCTTTTCGTTTTCGGTCTGGTCTTCTGCTGTGCGTTTTTGAGAGACAGGCGGGGAGGACGGAAGGCCGCCACTCATAGGTCCGGCTCCCATGCCCGGCATGCTTGCCTGTGGAGCTGCTTGTGGCGCTACTTTTGGAGCCGGGCTGTTTGGTGCGGGACCAGAGGGGCCGGGGGCTTTAGGAGCTACAATGGGAGCGGGGGTCAATGCCGCATCAAGCATCTGTTCATATTCAGGATCATTCATTGTTGTTTCGATTGAGCGTTCAATAAAGAAAGTATCCTCTGAGGAACCTACTACATCCTTAACATCGTTGACAGTAACGGTTTGTCCTGCCTGCCTGCGTTTCATAATTTCGTTGCTCACGCTTTTCAGACCGTCATATTTAATCTGTAATTGTGCGCCTTTAAATTCTATTTGTGCGGCTTGTGATGGCTCTCTTTGCCCTGATAAGGCACTTTCAAAAGCCCGGCCGGCAGATTGCAGGGCAGATGCACACCAACCGAATATTTTACCCTCGGCCAGCTGTATATTCTGGGCATTGGCAGCCTCCATGAAGGGGCGGGAGCTCTCTTTAAGGATACCTTGTGCCAGAATAAGTTCAAAGGTCTCTTCCACTTTGTGACTATGGCGTTCTACCTGTGTTTCTTCTTTAACAAACGCATTGTATTTGCCCTCCAATGCTGTTTCATCAGCGGGGGACATCTGGAGCGCACTTTCAACAAGAATGGCATTTGCCTTAACAAGCGGGTTGTCACTCGTGTGCAAGGCAGCACCTAATATAGTTTCAGGCAATTCACCATACCATGCCATTTCCTGTGCAGGCTCACAAAAGGCCCACCACTGGGTGAAGCTTTCATCCTCATAGCTGGCGAGTAAGCTGTGCGCCATATCCAAAGGTGTCTTTATGGGGTCGTAATTTTTATTTTTGGGGCCGATAATATCGGTCCAGATTTTTTCGGTTGCCTGATAGGCGAGCGGATAAGGAAAATGCCAGGGCCTGCCATTGGGTTTTGCAAGCATCGTGTTTAAGGAACGCTCGGAAGCCAACGCCTGTATCATGCTTTCATATCCTTGGTGAGCAAGAATAAGTACGGAAAATATGTCAGCGAGAAGATTTACTTTTGCAAGGCTTAAGGGGCTTCGCTTAGGAATAAGAGGGCCTTGGGTGAAGCGATCTTTATATTTCGGGTGGTTTAAAAGATTATATGTTTCGATAGCATGGCAGCCATAATGATATATATCGGCCAGAACCGCCTGGTCTGTACCGTAGTCATCAAGATTTATAGTCATGACACCTACGCAATCGAGCTTTTTCTTCAAGCCGAAAAAGTAGCGTTTCTTTTGAACGGCAAGTCCGTGAAAACCGGATTGCTGTGTTGCTTTTGATTTCTTGAGAATGTTATGGGCGACTGAACCTGCAGGGTGGTCGTTAAAGAAGTTTCTTTCCATTTCAATGGCATCGTTACG
Organism: Micavibrio sp.; assembly: GCA_002695035.1. Taxonomy (GTDB): domain Bacteria; phylum Pseudomonadota; class Alphaproteobacteria; order Micavibrionales; family Micavibrionaceae; genus UBA2137. Next base: position 4,641 of record NZNU01000016.1, read on the forward strand.
CTGCCCACGGTGGTGAAGAATATATTTTAAGACAAGGCCGGGATATCGGGCTTCTACATAATTTGTAAAGCCTTTGCATACGTCCTGAATGTAATCAATCTTTAAAGCCATAATGAAGGTAATATAACAGGTGAATATTAACAGTATACTACCAAATTAAAGGATTAAACACTGCAAAAAACCAAAACGCACTGGATATTTCCAGAATGCCTGTGTAAGATGAGCCTCTGATAAACATTAGCCAATAATCTTTAAGAGAAAATTATGACTTCTACAAAAATAATGCAGGGCAAGCGCGGCCTTATTATGGGTGTTGCAAATGACCGCTCGATTGCCTGGGGAATCGCAAAACAACTTCACGAGCAAGGCGCTGAAATAGCCTTTACTTATCAGGGCGATGCTCTTTTAAAAAGGGTGAAACCTCTGGCTGAGAGCCTGAATTCGGATGTTATACTTCCATGCGATGTTACAGATGCTCAAAGTATTGATGATGCGTTTTCCGAACTTGAGGAAAAATGGGGTAAAATCGACTTTGTAGTTCACGCCATAGCGTTTTCAGATAAAAGCGAACTTGATGGTTTATACTTGAATACCACACGTGAGAACTTCCTTAAAACAATGGATATTTCTGTTTATTCATTCACAGCCGTTGCACAACGCGCCGTACCAATGATGAAAGAAGGCGGCTCTTTAGTTACCCTGACTTATTACGGTGCAGAAAGGGTAATGCCACATTATAATGTTATGGGTGTTGCCAAAGCAGCATTAGAGGCTTCTGTGAGATATCTTGCTGCCGATCTAGGTGGCCAAAATATTCGTGTAAACGCTATTTCTGCAGGCCCAATTAAAACCTTGGCCGCGAGCGGTATTGGTGACTTCCGCTATATTCTGAAGTGGAATGAGTTGAATTCTCCTCTTAAACGTAATGTTACATTGGAAGATGTCGGACGTTCAGGTCTTTACCTTTTGTCTGATCTTGGCAGCGGCGTAACAGGAGAGGTTCTTCATGTTGATAGCGGTTACCACACTGTAGGTATGGTTTCAGTAGATGCGGCAGAGGAAACAGCGGAGCTTTTAAAAAGCATTAGCCCGAAATCCGGTAAAACTGAAGCGGCATAATGTCATCCAACTATGCTGTGGTTCAAAAAATACGCGATAAAAGACCTTGAGGGTATGAGAAACGCCAATATGGGAACACATATTGGCTTTGAGTTTACAGATATTGGAGACGATTTCATTTGTGGTTCACTGCCCGTAGATCATCGCACTACACAACCTTTCGGTATACTGCATGGTGGTGCTTCATGCGTTTTGTCTGAAACTCTCGGAAGCGTCGCGGCCTGGATGACTATAAATCCGGAAACACATCGGGCGGTTGGTATAGAGATTAATGCAAATCATATTCGCGCCGTTACTGAAGGAAAAGTGACGGGTAAATGTACACCAATTCATACAGGGCGCAGAACGCAGGTCTGGCAAACGGATATAACCGAAGATGCGACAGGTAAACGGGTGGCCATCAGCCGCTTAACGGTTGCAATCATCGACCACGGTACACTGTCCACGCAAAAAAAAGCCATTCACCTGAAATAGGTTTCCAATATGCCACATATTGTTATTGAACATTCTGCAGAGCTCTCCGAACGTATTAATTTGCCGGCTCTGGCTAAGGCATTGCATTTGTCTCTGGCTGAACAGGAAACTGTGGTGCGTAAAGATATCAAAACAAGAACAATAGCTGTTCAAAATACGATTGTCGGTGAGGATAGTGATAAAGACCTGTTCATTCACGTAGTTTTGAAGTTACTGGAAGGGCGTGACGAGATCCTGCGCGGCAAAATGGCCAAAGCCCTCTACAGAATAATATCCAGTCATATAGTTGACATTGAGTGCTCTGTATCAGTTGATACAGTTGAAATGAATAAAGCTATTTATTGTAAGTGACTTAAAGCCCCAGTCTTTGACGGTAAAATCCGCTTACATGACTATATTGAGGATGAGTCGTCCAATCAGCTTTTAAAAGTCCGTCTTCCTTTGCTTTAGAACAATCATCGAAGAAAACTGACATATCGCTTTTCTTTGTGGCTATAGAGTAAGAAGTACGAAGGTTGCTATATCCATCTTCGCTCTCAGGAATTTCTCCTAACACTTTACATTGAGCAGAGGCCCATAATTGACTAAGTAAAGTTCGTGCGCTGCCATCATCCATTTTTTTGCAAGCGCCGGGATCTATTACAACCGGGCGGGGGGCATCTTCGGAGGCTACAAGACCTATATTGTAAATATGGTCATCGTAGAAATCCATTCCATGTTTTTGCAGGCTCCTTTGAAGTTTTCTGACATGGGATTTAGCAATATCACTTTCTGAAAGTGTAAAAGTAGTGACGCCCGAATTAATATCCAGACGAACTGTTCCTAAGGGCTTACTTCCTAAAGGCTGTAATATATGTGTGTTCTCAAAATGCGGGTATCTTTCCTGATTTGTGATACGAAAAGTCAATCCATAAGGCTCAAGAAAAACTATAGCGCCTATATCAGACGTTTTTATGAATTCATTACGGTTTGGGGCAGGCAGATCATAAAACGCAAAACATTCTTCTAGCTGGTTTCCCGCAGAATCACCGTGAAAATGAGAAATATAATCAATGAGGTCTGACATTCTTTTCCTTTAAGCTAAATATTTACATAAAACAATAAACATTGTCAACAAAGATTGATGTTTGGTGATGCGGTTTAAATAAGCTATATTCAGCGCTGAAGAGGTTTATATGAGTGGCAATCGTTTCGGAACATTATTTCAATACCAGACATGGGGAGAATCCCACGGTCCTGCCATTGGCGTAGTTGTTGATGGTGTGCCGCCTCTTATTGAACTTTCAGAAGAAGATATACAAATCTGGCTTGATAAGAGAAAACCCGGACAGTCCCGTTTTACAACACAGAGGCGGGAGGCCGATGAGGTTAAAATACTCTCCGGCGTTTTTGAGGGAAAAACAACAGGGACACCGATTAGCCTTATCATTGAAAACACAGATCAAAGATCAAAGGATTATTCTGATATAAAGGATAAGTTCAGACCGGGACACGCCGATTACACATATCATCAGAAATATGGTATTCGCGATTATCGCGGTGGGGGAAGGTCTTCAGCACGTGAAACTGCCTGCCGCGTTGCCGCTGGTGCGATTGCCCGTAAAATCCTATCTACCCAAATCGGTGAATTCGTTGCAATCAAGGGTGCTGTCGTTAAAGTCGGACCTCATGAAATAGACCGTACAAATTGGGACTGGACAGAGCTGGAAAATAACGCCTTATGGTGTCCTGACAAACAAGCCGCCAAGATATGGGAGTCCTATTTGGACGCACAGCGCAAAAAGGGTTCTAGTGCGGGCGCATTAGTGGAGATACATGCCGAAGGTATACCTGCGGGGCTTGGGGCACCAGTTTACGATAAGTTGGATGCGGATATTGCAAAGGCCCTGATGTCAATTAATGCAACGAAGGCAGTTGAAATAGGCGAGGGCTTCGGTTCCGTTGAGCTTGGTGGTGAAGAAAACGCCGATGAAATACAAATGGAAGACGGTAAGGAAGAATTCCTTTCGAACAAAGCAGGTGGCATACTCGGAGGTATATCATCTGGTCAGACAATTATTTCGCGGGTGGCCTTCAAGCCTACAAGCTCTATCCTTACTCCAAGGAAGACAGTAACATCGACAGGCGAAAATACTGAGATTATTACCAAAGGCAGGCACGACCCATGTGTAGGGCTGAGAGGAACACCCGTAGCAGAAGCTATGGTTGCGTGTGTGCTGGCAGATCACTGGTTGAGGCATAAAGCGCAGTGTAAATAGACGATGAAAGACTTTTTGAATGAATAAATACCGATATAAAACAAGCCTTTTCAAGCCACGTAATCGACAAAGTAAGAAAACAGATACCCAGAAGACTACTGGTCTTGCAGTTCTGTTAATTGCAGTTGGCAAGCTCTTTAGAGGAGCGGCACTGGTACTGGGGAGCATTATGCTTTTCTTTGTATTATTGGGTGTGGTCATAGGCGCGCTTGCACCAGGCGAAAAAACAAAAAGCCTTCCAGGTGAAATGATTGTGCATCTCAATTTGGACTTCACGGTTGCTGAAGCTCCTGTAAAACCTTCCCTTACAAACCCGTTTCCCAATTACACACCAGATATGAAAAGCTTTGTAATGGGGTTGGATGCGGTAGCGCATGACCCTCGTGTTAAAGCTCTCGTCGTGTCACTGCACGGAGTAGGGCTTAATCTTACACAGGTTGAGGAGCTTAGAAATGCAGTAAAGCTGATACGTGAAAAAGGAAAGCGCACTTATATTATTGCAGCGGATTATGGCGTAGGTGGAGGCGGTTTGGCTGAATATTACCTTGCAAGCGCGTTTGATGAAGTCTGGTTGCACCCGGTTGGCGTGCTGTCTGTTCCGGGTTTGTCAGCAGAATCACCTTATTTGGGCGAGCTTTTAGAGAAAATGGGGATTGAGCCCCAGTTTTTCCAAAGGAAAGAATTTAAAACTGCTTTTGAAAATTTAACTTCCGAAGAAATGAGTGATGAAAATCGCCGCGTTTTGAACAGTGTTCTGACAGATATTGGTGACAGAATAGTCAAACGCATAGCGGCTGACAGAAATGTTTCCGAGCAAGAGATCAAAGCGTCAATAGATAAGGCCTTGATTACAGGACCAGAGGCAAGACAATCTGGTTTGATTGACACGCTCGGATTCGGGGATGCACTGATAACTGAACTGGATATGAAAGAAGGACCGCTTGAAAGAGTGTCTTTTGTTAATTACGTCTCGGACAACGAAGAAAACAGAAAATTTTTTAAACCTAAAGCCAGTGTCGCCTATGTCAGAGTTCTAGGGGCAATGAGTTTAGTTGAAAACACTGATCCATTTGCAGATGAGGAGGAAAGGCTTAGATCCGGTTCAGGGATTGCAGAGTCTATATTTCGTGCGGCAGAAGATCCGGAAATCAAGGCTATTATTCTCAGGATTGATAGTCCTGGCGGAACACCATCTGCGGCTGAGCTTATACGCCATGCCGTTGCAAAAGCTATTGAATATAAAAAACCTGTTATAGTGTCGATGTCGACAACGGCGGCATCCGGGGGCTATTGGGCAGCAGCAGGGGCCAGCAAAATATTTGCCCTGCCATCAACGCTAACCGGATCAATCGGAGTCGTTGGTGGTAAGGTTTCAGCGCAGGAATTGCTTTCCAAAGTTCATGTAAATTGGGAGAGTGTACGCTATGGGAATAACGCAGGGCTATGGTCACTCGCGCAACCTTTTAATGAAGAGCAGGCCAAACAGTTTAATAAAATGCTGGATGTCACCTATGCTAATTTTATAACACGTGTGGCCCAGGGGCGTGGGCTGACGCTTGACGAGGCAGAAAATGTGGCAAGGGGCCGTGTGTGGACTGGCCGTCAGGCATTAGAGCGCAATCTGGTTGATAGAATCGGTGGATTGCGCGAGGCCATGGATGAAACAGCACATGAAATTGGTCTTAACTCTCGCGCAGATATAGCATTGATTGATTATCCAAGAACAAAAAGGCCGCTTGAAAAAATCATGTCTGTCTTTGACAGTGAAGCGGCGAGCCAGGCAAGGCTCAATAAGCTTATATCGAAAGCTGAGATTTTTATGAATAGCTTTGGTTTAGGAGAAGAAGGCAGATCTTATCAGACCTACCAGCCTCTAACTGTTCAGTGACTGGATAAGAGTGCTGATATCCTTTGAGGTCAGTCCAGCTTCTTCATATTGCTTTTCTGGTGTGTCCTGATCCTGAAATTTGTCGGGCAGTGTCATTGTCCTGACTTTTAAACCTTTGTCCAAGGCTCCTGATTCGGCCAAATAGTGCAGCACATGCGCGCCAAACCCTCCTTTTGAGCCTTCTTCGATAGTAACAAGTGCTTCATGCTCTTGAACCAGTTTATCAATCAGAGCGGTATCCAAGGGCTTTGCAAAACGCGCATCGGCAACTGTCGAGCCTGTTTTCTCAGCTGCCAGAAGGGCCTCTTCAAGGCGCGCACCAAAGCTGAGAATTGCTGTTCCTTGTCCTTGCCTGACAATGCGGCCTTTTCCAATTTCCAGTCTTTCAGGTGTTTCCGGCAAATCAACCCCTGTGCCCGCACCGCGAGGAAAGCGGAAGGCAATAGGACCAGTATCGTGTAATGCTGCCGTATGAACCATGTGAACAAGCTCTGCCTCGTCAGACGGGGCCATAACAGTCATGTTTGGCAGACAGGTCAAGTAAGCGACATCAAACGCACCTGCATGTGTGCAACCATCGGCACCAACTAGTCCAGCCCTGTCCATTGCAAAACGCACAGGCAGGTTTTGAATGGCAACATCATGCACAAGCTGGTCATACCCGCGTTGCAAAAATGTTGAATATATTGCACAAAACGGTCTGTAACCCTCTGTTGCCATTCCTGCCGCAAAAGTCACGGCGTGTTGTTCGGCAATACCAACATCAAAACTTTTGTCCGGATGTGCTGCCTGGAAGATATCGATACCAGTGCCGGACGGCATGGCAGCAGTTATACCGACAATTTTGTTATCACGATCAGCTTCCTTTATTAAGCTTTGGGCAAATATTTTCGTGTAAGAAGGGGCGCCGAGCTTTGGTTTACTTTGTGTGCCTGTGACAACATCAAATTTAGATACGCCGTGCATTTTATCAGAGGCTGCCTCGGCAGGGGCGTATCCTTTACCTTTTTTCGTGCGCGCGTGAATGAGTATAGGGCCAGTATCTTTATTCTCTTTAATGTTGCGCAGAATAGGCAAAAGCTGGTTTAAATCATGGCCGTCAACAGGGCCAATATAGTAAAAACCCATCTCTTCAAACAGGGAGCCTTCCCCCATGCGGATGCGGGCGGCTTCTTCTGCACGTTTTGCCATGCGCTGAATTGGACCGGGCAGGTAATTCGTGACCTGTTTCCCAAATTCACGCGCGGTTATATATGGCTTTGAAGATGTCAGACGATTCAAATGACGGCTGAGGGCGCCAACAGGTGGGGCAATCGACATTTCGTTATCATTTAGGACTACGATCAGGCGAGAATCGAGCGCACCTGCATTATTCATAGCCTCATAGGCCATACCGGCCGACATTGCGCCATCACCAATGACCGCAATGACATCATTGTCCTTGTTGGCCAAATCGCGTGCAACAGCCATGCCCAAGCCTGAGGAGATAGAGGTTGAGGAATGTGCCGCACCAAATGGGTCATATTCGCTCTCGTCACGCTTGGTAAAGCCTGACAAACCATTGCCTTGGCGGATGGTTTGCATTTTATCTCTGCGTCCGGTTAGCATTTTATGGGGATAACATTGATGCCCGACATCCCAGATAAGTCTGTCTTGTGGGGTGTCGAAAACAGCATGTATGGCAACAGTCAGCTCGACCACGCCAAGACTTGCGCCCAGATGTCCGCCTGTTTTTGAGACGTTATTGACCAAATCATCGCGGATTTCCGAGGCAAGTGAGATAAGCTGTGCATCAGACAGCCCCTTTAAATCAGCAGGCGTTGATATCTTGCCAAGCAGAGACGTTTGTTCAGTATCGGAGTGCGTTTCCGAATGTTTTACAGATAATGTTGTCATGCCAACCTATATAAAGCGGTTAGGCGCGGCGTTCAAGCACGTAATAGGCAAGTTCTATTAAAGTATCTGCGCGGCCGTCAAATACATGCAAGTGACGCACGGCCTGCTCGACCAGCATCTCGGCGCGCTGCTTGGCCTGTTCCTTACCCATTGTTGATACGAAGGTCGATTTTCCGGCGGCCTCATCTTGATTGGCAGGTTTACCCAAAACGCTTGGGCTTTCCTCAACGTCCAAAACATCATCTGTGACCTGGAAGGCAAGGCCAAGATCGTAGGCATAATTTCTTAAGGCGCGACGAAAAACTTCGCTTGCCTTGCCAAGAACAGCACCGGATTCGCAGGCAAAGGCCATAAGTTTTCCGGTTTTCATGCGCTGCATACGGCTGATTGTGCCTAAATCAAACTCTTCACCCTCACCGATAAGGTCGAGCATTTGACCGCCGACCATTCCGTGTCCACCGGCAGCCACGGCCAGCATATTTACAAGTTCGATACGTACGCGCGGATCTGCATGCGTTTCTTCATTGCTTAAGACCTCAAAGGCGAATGTCAAAAGGGCGTCACCTGCAAGTATAGCCGTTGCCTCGTCAAACTCCACATGTGTCGAAGGCTTGCCACGGCGTGTATCGGCATTATCCATTGCGGGCAAATCATCATGTATCAGGGAGTAAGAGTGCAGACATTCAAGAGCAGCTGCTGTTCTACGAGCGCGCATTTCATCTACTCCAAATAATTTCGCGGCCTGGCAAACCATGAAAGGACGCAGTCGTTTACCGCCATTAAGTGTTCCGTATCTCATAGCCTCGTATAGAGGGGCTTCTGGCAGGTCACTTTCAGGCAGTAAATGTCTTATTGTTTTATTGACCGCATCAGCTGAGTCTTTCATCAGACCTTCAAGTTCGGGGCTGGCAGCGCGGGGTGATGGGGCCATGATATTTTCCTTTAATAAACAGTTTTGTTTTCTTATTTGTCCATTGCTTCTGTTTTTGGCGTACCATCAGAAGCAAGGGTGATTTTTTCTATTTTTAACTGGGCATCTTTCAGTTTTTTCTCGCAGTGCAGTTTCAGCTCTGTCCCGCGCTCATAAGCATTGATAGACTCTTCCAAAGAGGTTTGCCCTGACTCAAGTGAGCGGACAATACCTTCAAGTTCGCTCAACGCCGTTTCAAAGCTCATTTCTTTAATAGGTGTTTTTGTATCGCTCATTGCTGAATACTATCTTTTTCAAGTGTCAAAAATTAGCCAAGAGTGTATGTCAGAATGGCACCCAACTCAAGGCTGAATATTAAAAAAGCCACGTAAGAAAGCCTCAGCAGAAGACTTTAAAGCTTCAAGTTGATACCCGCCTTCCAAACAAGCAATAGCTTTATAGTGAGAAAAATTTTCACCGAGCCAGTTATAATCTTCCTCTGTCCAGCCCAGTGTGGCAAGAGGATCACTCGTATGTGCATCAAACCCGGCAGATAACAGAACAAGGTCAGGGGAGAATTCCTCGAGTTCAGGGAAAATATCTTCTGTGTAGATCTTGCGCATTTCCTTTGAGCCTGAATGTTTGGGAAGGCAGATGTTTTTAACTGAGCCAGGGATATCCGTATTTGGACCACCAGTTCCCGGATATAGTGGAAACTCATGGGTTGAAATAAATAGCATATCTTCAGGACCATGTCGTTTCATCATTTCATCCGTACCGTTGCCATGGTGTACATCAAAATCAATGAGGGCAATTTTTTTGAAGCCCTGTTTTTTCGCGTATAGGGCCGCAATAAAAATATGATTGAGCAGACAAAATCCCATGCCTCTGTGACTTTCTGCGTGATGCCCCGGCGGACGCAGAGCGCAAAAAACTCTGTCCGTATTACCTGTTTTAACACCATCTACAGCTTGCAGCATGGTACCGGAGGCGAGAAGGGCGGCATTCAGTGAGTAGGGGTTCAATATCGCCTCATGACCAATCGGCATATAACCCTCATCAGGTACGGATTCTTCAAGAAGGGCAAAATAGCTTTTTGTATGTGCTGCAAGTATGTCTTCCTGCGTGGCCTTTCTGTCTATTGATGTCAGATATTGAGAAAAAGGGGCTTCATCGAACAACTCGTTCAGAATTTTTAACCGTTCCGGGCTTTCGGGATGGTTTTCTGATAATTGGTGTTTGATAAAGTCTGAATGTGCATATATTTTATAAGACATGGATACTTACTCTTCCCAAACCGTTTATTTTGCACCTAAGGGGCTTCGCATTTATGCAATAGGTGATCTGCATGGTCATTATGATGCACTGGTTGCAATACATCTGCAAATAGATAAACATATACAGGAAAATCCGCATGATAATATCCGTATTGTCTATGTAGGGGACTATATTGACAGGGGGCCTGAAAGCTCAAAAATGCTGTCACGGCTGAGCCTTCTGAAAGATGAGGATGATGGCATAGACAGGGTTTTTTTGCTGGGAAACCATGAGCTGGCTTTTCTGGGGTTTATGAAAGATCCGCTGACCTACGGTCCGAACTGGTTGAAATATGGTGGTGTTCAAACCTTACAGAGTTATGGCATTGAAGTTGCTAATTCCAAAACTATTCTGCCGGGGGAAATGGAGAATTATTCACGATTGCTCAAAGAAAAAACTCCTAAAGCTCATATTGATTTTCTTCTCTCGCTTGAGACACACCACGAGGCAGGGGGGTATCTTTTCGTGCATGCCGGGATAGACCCTTCAAAACCGCTGGAAAAGCAGAAGCGAAACGATTTTACTACTATCCGGTCCCCTTTCCTGAAAAGTGAAGTCCTACATGAGAAACGTGTCGTTCACGGGCACAGTATATCCAGTGATGTAGAAATCCTTCCCAACCGTATTGGTATTGACACGGGCTATTACGACAGTGGTTTGATCTCCGCCATTATTATTGAGGGCGGCCACGTAGAAAAGTTGCAGGCAAAGCAGTCTTCCCCTATATAAGTGTCATGACCCAGACGAACCGAAAACTTAAAATTTTGCTCGCAGCCCCAAGAGGTTTTTGCGCCGGTGTGGATCGTGCCATCCAAATCGTTGAAAAGGCTTTGGAAAAATATGGAGCGCCGGTTTATGTGCGACATGAAATCGTTCATAACGCCTTTGTTGTTGAGGGCCTAAAGAAAAAGGGTGCTGTATTTGTAGAGGAACTGGATGAGATCCCAAATGATGGGCAACCTGTTATTTTCTCAGCACACGGCGTCCCGAAATCAGTGCCTGATACCGCAGAAAAACGTAACATGTTTTATATTGATGCAACATGCCCATTAGTAAGCAAGGTTCACAAGGAAGCCGAACGTCATTTTGACGCAGGTCGCCACATTGTCCTTATCGGACACAAGGGTCATCCCGAAGTCATAGGTACTATGGGTCAATTACCCCAGGGTGCTGTCAGTCTTGTTGAAACCCAGAAGGATATAGAAAAGCTTGAGCTCGATACCGATAAAGAGATCGCTTATTGTACGCAAACAACACTGTCAGTTGATGATACAGCCGAGTTGGTGGAAGCATTAAAGACTAAATATCCTGATATCGTACAGCCACATAAAGAGGATATCTGTTACGCGACCACAAACCGACAGGCTGCCGTTAAGCATATTGCTGCAAATTGTGATGCAATGATTGTGCTGGGTGCCCCTAACTCATCAAATTCAAACCGTCTTGTTGAGGTTTCAAAGGTCTATGGCTGTGAGAAAGCCATGTTAGTAGAACGGGCAGAGGGATTAAGCTATGAGTTTCTGGACGGGGTGTATACCCTGGGTCTATCTGCAGGAGCCTCAGCCCCTGATATCCTCATTGAAGAGGTTATAGAAGCTTTGAAAAGCAAGTATGAAGTTACTGTAGAAGAAGTTGCGCATACAGAAGAAAATGTAGTGTTTAATATACCGCGTATCCTTAGAGATGCGGAAAAGAAGCAGACGGCCTGAGTCATTTATGCCCGTAGAAATTTACACAGATGGTGCTTGCAGCGGAAATCCTGGTCCGGGAGGCTGGGGCGCAGTTCTTAGGTATAAAGGCCACGAAAAAGAATTATCCGGCGGAGAGCAGGAGACGACTAATAATCGCATGGAGTTAATGGCTGCGATTAAAGCGCTCGAAACCCTTACCAGACCATGCAAAGTTGATTTGTATACAGATAGTACCTACGTTCAAAAGGGTATTAATGAATGGCTGGAGGGTTGGAAAGCCAAAAATTGGAAAACAGCCTCCAAAAAACCTGTGAAAAATAAAGATCTTTGGCAGGAGCTAGACAAAATGGTATCTAAGCATATCGTAACCTTTCATTGGGTTAAGGGCCATGCAGGTCATCCGGAAAATGAACGCGCTGATTCTCTTGCCCGCGCAGGAATTGACACGATTCTATAGTTATTTTCAGAATCTCCTTTAATACTTCCAAAGTTATACACATATCCACAGGAATTGAAGCTTTCTCGGGGCACTTTTGGCCACGTTAAGAGTTCGTTAAGCAACGCAAGTCAAAGCTTGAATTACTAAAGCTTTTTTCTGCCAACAAAGGAGGCAACATATGAAAGCAAATGATAATAATTTTGGAGACCGTATCGTACTTCCGTTACCACCAGAAGACATTAGTCTGCAGTTGGAAATGGATATATATGCCAGATTTATGAGGCATTTGAGAATGATCCCGCATAGCCGTGCAGAGGTCAAAATCCTGACGGCAATACAATTTGTGTCTGACATGACTGCATGTTCAGAGGCGCATGTAACAAAAGTTCTGGTTGATTTAGGGTTACGCGCTCCGCGCTTTGCATTGCCAGCTGAATATCTGGATTTTGCAGATAGTGCAATTATACGTTCAGACCATGACTTTGGTGCTGCCACCAACTCCCTAAAAGATCTTGATACACATTGGACAAGAATAGGAGAGGAGCGTTATTCAGCAGCCCGCACTGAATATAGTGAGCTCGGCAATAGTCTGTTTGATCACATTCAATAGTGGAGACAACACCCACTAGTCATTGTAGCGATAGGATTCTGG
>NZNU01000017.1 GCA_002695035.1 Micavibrio sp.
GAGTTCGTTATTCATATTTTAGAAAGGTTTTTCAATAAGAATAGGCAGGAGGCAACAGATATCATGCTCCATGTTCACAGGCGGGGTGTGGGTGTCTGCGGTGTCTTTACGCACGAAGTTGCAGAAACAAAAGTCGTGCAGGTTACTGAGTTTGCAAAAGCCAATGAACAGCCTCTTCAGTGCATAATGGAGAAGGAATAAGCAGACATTATTTAATTTTTAGGGGTATGAGGACGGGTAAATGTTATCACGGAATTTAGAACAGACATTACACAGGGCACTGGCAGCAGCCAATGCGAGAACACATGAATATGCAACGCTTGAGCATCTCCTGCTCTCGCTGACCGAGGATCAGGACGCCATGGCTGTTCTGCGCTCCTGCGGCATAGCCCTTACAGACCTGAGAGAGCAGCTTGAGCATTATCTGGATAACGAGCTTGGTTATCTTGCGAATAAAAATGTGTCTGAATCCAAGCCAACAACCGCCTTTCAGCGTGTGCTTCAACGCGCCGCCATTCATGTTCAGTCATCTGGCCGTGAAGAAGTGACGGGCGCCAATGTGCTTGTTGCCCTGTTTTCAGAACGGGAAAGCCACGCGGTATACTTTCTGTCCGAGCAGGATATGACCAGATTCGATGCTGTTAATTATATTTCTCACGGTATAGCAAAAGTGCCGGGAGCCGCCCCTCCGGTCCCGAAAACGCCGCGAGGTGCGGAAGGGGAAGAGCATCCGGGCACAGAACCGGGCGCATCGGCTGATACGCTTAAAACCTATTGCATAAATTTGAATGATCGCGCGCGCGCAGGCAAAATTGACCCGCTTATCGGACGTGAAGCAGAAGTTTCACGCACCATCCAGATTCTGTGTCGCCGTTCAAAAAACAACCCCCTTTATGTTGGTGATCCCGGAGTTGGTAAAACAGCAATTGCAGAAGGTCTGGCCAAGAAAATAATAGATAATGATGTACCGGAAGTCCTGAAGGATTCAATTATTTATTCTCTGGATATGGGTGTACTGCTGGCTGGAACGCGTTACCGCGGTGACTTTGAAGAACGATTAAAAGCCGTTGTTCAGGAATTACAAGGCATTGAAGGGGCAATTCTTTTTATTGACGAAATCCATACAATTATTGGTGCAGGTGCGACCAGCAGTGGGGCAATGGATGCGTCAAATCTTCTGAAACCTGCGCTGGCCAATGGATCTATCCGTTGTATCGGGTCAACCACTTATAAGGAATACCGGAACTTCTTTGAAAAGGATCGCGCGCTGGTGCGACGTTTCCAGAAAATTGATGTTCACGAACCAAGTGTTGAGGATACGATAAAAATTCTGAAGGGTTTGAAGTCTTATTTCGAAGACCATCATAAGGTTAAATATACAAATGAGGCATTGACTGCTGCAGTAGAGCTGTCGAATCGTTATATTGGTGACCGCAAACTGCCCGACAAGGCGATTGATATTATTGATGAAGTAGGGGCGGCACAAATGCTCGTACCAAAATCAAAGCGCAAAAAAACAATCACACTCAAAGATATTGAAGGCGTGGTCGCAGCGATAGCGCGGATGCCTCCTAAAACCGTAACCAAGGACGATAAGGAAATCCTCTCAAATATGGAGCGTGATTTGAAAACGCTTGTTTTTGATCAGGATGACGCGATCGATATGCTTTCTGATTCTATCAAAATGGCACGTGCCGGTTTGCGGGACGGGGACAAACCGATAGGGTCTTATTTGTTTTCAGGTCCCACCGGTGTTGGTAAAACAGAAGTTGCCCGCCAGCTTTCAAATACGCTTGGAGTAGAACTTGTTCGTTTGGACATGTCGGAATATATGGAGCGTCACTCGGTTGCCCGTTTGATAGGAACACCTCCCGGCTATGTCGGTTTTGAACAAGGCGGTCTTCTGACTGACAAGGTTGATCAAAACCCGCATTGTGTGTTGTTGCTTGATGAGATCGAAAAGGCACATCCCGACATTTATAATATCCTGCTTCAGGTTATGGATTACGGGAAGCTGACCGATAATAACGGAAAAACAATAGATTTCAGAAATGTCATTCTCATCATGACGACCAATGCAGGCGCGGCCCAACTATCCAAAGCACCAATAGGCTTTGAACGCGGTGCACGGGTTGATGATGACCGCGAGGAAATAAACCGTGTGTTCTCACCCGAATTCAGAAACAGGCTGGATGCGATTGTACCGTTTTCATCGCTTAGTGAAAAAACTGTGGCCCGTGTGGTGGACAAGTTCGTTATGCAACTTGAAGCACAGCTTTCGGAGAAAAACGTAATTATTTCGCTGACCGATGATGCGCGCGATTATCTTGCACGGGAAGGATATGATCCTGCTATGGGCGCAAGGCCACTGTCACGTGTAATTCAGGAGAAAATCAAGAAGGTGCTGGCCAACGAAATCCTGTTTGGTGTCCTATCCGATAATGGCGGGGCGGTCACCATTGATTTCAAGGATGATGAATTGCAATTTGACTATGATGTTGAAAAAAAATCATCCAAGTCAAAGACAAAGGATAAACAAAAATCCAAATAACCTTGTTACAGGATTTGGATTAGACCTTGATTTTTTTTCCTCAGTGCGCCATGAGTAAAAGTTGAAAATTTACTTAGAATAAGGCCAAGTTGGTTAATAATGGGTTTCTTCAGTTTTTTAGGTGTACAGTCCAAGGCGCATATCGGGTTTTTCACCCTTTTCTCACGCGGGAAAAAGGTGGGTACGGACCAGTTCGGTAATACGTATTATGAAGGCAAGCCTATAAAGGGATACAAACGCCCCCGACGCTGGGTCATGTATAAGGGTGCGCCAGAGGCCACCAAAATTCCGCCAGAATGGCAT
The DNA here is from genome assembly GCA_002695035.1 of Micavibrio sp. Lineage (GTDB taxonomy): Bacteria > Pseudomonadota > Alphaproteobacteria > Micavibrionales > Micavibrionaceae > UBA2137. The sequence continues at coordinate 2,855 of NZNU01000017.1, forward strand.
TGTTGGATACATCATCAAACAAATATCGTTCCAAGTGAAGCCGGGCAAAACTATCGCAGGGAATGGCAAAAGGAATATACACCCAATATGACAGGAACAGACGCGGCCTATCACCCGCCCGGACATATTCTGGAAGGCGGAGAGCGTGATAAAGCCACAGGCGATTACGAAGCATGGACTCCTGAGAATTAGAATTTTTCAAAAAGATAAATAAACGGATTTTAAGTTATGAATAAAAATACATTTGAAACAGCGCTTGGCGCATTTGTGTTAATAGTTGCGGTTATATTTCTTATCTTGAGTTACCGCATGTCAAATATAAGCTCCGGCTCAGGTTTTACAATTCTGGCTGATTTCTCTGGCATTGGGGGATTAAAGGCAGGCGATTCCGTGCAAATTAGCGGTGTGAAAATCGGCACGATTTCAGATGTTTCATTGAATACAGATACATATCTGGCGCGCGTATCCATGGACATTGACGATAATATCCAAATTCCCGATGATACAGCTGCTCTGATTTCAAGCGAAAGTTTACTGGGTGGTCGCTTTATGCTGTTAGAGCCAGGTGCATCAGACACATATTTAGAAGATGGCGGACGTATAATTTACACTCAGGCGCCGCAAAATCTTGAACAATTGCTAGGTCAGTTTATCTTTAGTGTCCAGGACAGCAAAGACGAGGACGCATCATCAGATGATCAATTCCCTGAAGACCAGGATCTATAATCCTGCATATTTAGCAGGATTTGGTGCTGCGCTGCGCGTGGCGGCAATTTTTGTCGTGGTAAGCCTAGCCATGCCCGCGCAGGCACAAATATTCTTGCCTGCTTCGGACAGTGAAAACACACAGGGACAAACTTCGGCAATGTCTTCAGAAGAGGACTCCGCCACGCAGAAGCCTGTGAGCTGGTATGATTATCCCGAAATAGAACTGCGCGCATTAGATAAAATCACGGCGCGGGCCACTACCTTTAAAACACGCGTGGGCGAAACAGTCCGTTTTGGTGATATCTATATAAAAGTACAGGCTTGCCGTAAGCCCCCCGCTATTGAAAAGCTGGAATCCGCGGCCTTTATACAGGTTTGGGAACAGGAAGCCGAGGCGGCACAGTCGCGCTGGGTTTTTTCAGGCTGGATGTTTGCCTCCAATCCTGCCCTGTCTGCGATGGACCATGTTATTTATGATGTCTGGGTTATACAGTGTATAGGACCTGACCCTGAGCCCGAGCCTGCCGCAGAGCCCGAAATGGATGATGAGCAGGCAGAAGTAAATACTGGGGAGACAGTCGATAGCCAAAATGAGAGTCCAGAAGGTGCAGCTACATCTGATATTATTGAAGATAGCGACGAAGTTAATTCCGGAGACACTCAATCCGATAACACGAACCGGCTTATAGACTCACTCTTGGGTGAATAAAGATGGTCATATGCTTGAAAAGCGATGCTGAAATAGCATATTCTAATAAAATTCAAAAAACGAAACGACAAAGGTAGAAAAACATGACACAGCAGGTTTCAGACACAGAATTCGAACAGGAAGTCCTTAAATCGGACAAGCCCGTAATTGTTGATTTTTGGGCAGAATGGTGCGGCCCCTGTAAGGCAATGTCTCCGCTGGTTGATGAGTTATCTTCCGAGATGAGCGAAAAAGTCAAAGTTGTTAAGGTCAATATTGACGAAAATCCAGAAGTCCCGACAAAATACGGCGTGCGCGGCATTCCCACATTTATGGTATTCAAGGACGGTGCAGTCAAGGAAACCAAGGTCGGCGGTATGAGCAAAACACAACTGACCGAATGGGTTGAAAAGGCAACAGCTTAGGCTCTTTGGAATTCATTTTTTTACTTCATACTTGCCGCTTAGCCATTATGCGGCAAGGTGATATGTGAAAAACTGTATCGCAGCTTTTGACATTTTGAAAAAATATCTTTAAATGATGAATACACACAAAAAGAACTCGGTACTTTTATAAAGACACTTAAATTTAAAAAAAACGACACGTCGAGAAAATTCCCATGAAAATAAATGAAGATGCTATCCGCCAGCTTGCAGAGCTGCTAAATGAAACCGGACTGACCGAAATTGAGGTCGCTGAAGGTGAAAAGTTTATTCGTGTTAATAAAGGCGGCGTAATCATGCACGGTCATGGTAACCACGCACATCATGCCGTGCCGCAAGCTCCTGTTCCTGCCTCTGACCCGACCGTGCCACAGGCAGCTAACATTCAAGGATCACAAGGTGGAGCCACAGCTGAGAGCCACCCGGGTGCGATTACATCGCCAATGGTTGGAACGGCATATCTGGCAGCGGAGCCAGGTGCGCCTGACTTTGTTAAAAAAGGCGACAAGGTCAAGGAAGGTGATACATTAATGATCATCGAAGCGATGAAAGTTATGAATCCGATCAAGGCGCCACATTCCGGCGAAGTTACAAGTATCATCGTCAAAAACGAGCAGCCTGTTGAATTCGGCGATGTTCTTATGGTGATTGAGTAAACCTTATGTTTAAAAAAGTCCTGATTGCAAATAGAGGCGAAATCGCACTGCGTATTCACCGTGCCTGTAAGGAAATGGGCATCGAAACTGTAGTTGTTCACTCAACAGCCGACGCCAATTCCATGGCGGTGCGCTTGGCAGATGAGTCCGTATGTATAGGCCCAGCATCATCCCGTGACAGTTATCTGAACGTACCGGCGATTTTAACGGCTGCAAGCCTGACCAACGCTGACGCCATCCACCCGGGCTATGGGTTCTTATCAGAAAACGCTGAATTCGCGCGCATGGTTGAAGAGCATGGCTTTACCTTTATCGGGCCTAATGCTGAGCACATTGTGAAGATGGGTGATAAGGTTATGGCCAAGAAAACGGCTGTTGAGCTTGGTCTTCCGGTTGTTCCTGGTTCTGATGGTGCGATTGAAAGCTTTGAAAGCGGTTTTGAAGATGCCAAAAATATGGGTTTCCCGATCCTTATTAAGGCAGCCTCCGGTGGTGGCGGTAAGGGCATGAAAGTTGTCCATAAGGAAGAAGAATTCAAGGAAGCCTATTCAACTGCCCGCTCCGAGGCCAAGGCCAATTTCGGCGACGATACGGTTTACATGGAGAAATATCTTCTTAAACCACGCCATATTGAAATACAGGTCTTCGGAGATAAGCACGGACACGCCATCCATCTAGGTGAGCGTGATTGTTCCCTGCAAAGACGTCACCAGAAAGTCTTGGAAGAGGCTCCTTCACCGACACTGACTGAAAAAGAGCGTGATTATATCGGTACTCTTTCTGCAGATGCCATCCGCAAAATGGGATATGTTGGTGCCGGAACAATCGAATATCTATACGAAGACGGCAAATTCTATTTCATGGAAATGAATACCCGTATTCAGGTGGAACACCCTGTTACAGAAATGATTACAGGAATTGACCTGATCGCCGAGCAAATTCGTGTAGCTGCCGGTGAGGAATTGAGCGTTAACAAAGACAGAATTCATCTGCGTGGCCATGCTATCGAAGTGCGTATCAATGCGGAAGATCCTAAGACATTCATGCCGTCACCCGGTACGATAAAGCAATTCCATGCCGCTGGTGGTCTGGGTGTCAGATTTGATTCAGCCGTCTATAACGGCTATAAAATCCCGCCATATTATGACTCTATGATTGGTAAGTTGATTGTTCATGGGCGTAACCGCGAAGAATGTATCAAACGTCTGCGCCGTGCCATGTCTGAAACAATTGTGGATGGTGTTAAAACGACCTTACCTCTTCACCTTTGGATTACAAATCACGAAGATTTCGTAAAAGGTGATTACACTATTCACTGGCTGGAAAAACATTTGGCCGAGCAAGAATAGGCCTTAAGCTACCCACGGTCATGTCCCAAGGTTTTGATGACATTATATTGGACGCTTACCGGAAGGGCGTGTTCCCCATGGCCGATTCCGGAAATACGCATGACTTTTATCTTGTAGAGCCGAAACAGCGCGCCCTCATCCCGATACTGGACCTTCATATTCCCCGCAGCCTGAATAAATTCATGCGGCAAACAGAATATGAAATCAGAATTGATACGGCATTTGGCGACGTTATAAAGGCTTGCGCAGAACTCACGGAAGACCGTTACGAAACGTGGATTAATCCCCCGATTATCTCAATTTTTAAATCACTGCATGAAAAAGGCCATGCTCATAGTGTCGAATACTGGGAGCAAGGAAAGCTTGCAGGTGGCCTGTACGGCGTACAAGTTGGCAGAATTTTTTGTGGTGAAAGCATGTTTTCACGGACAAGCAATGCAAGCCGTGTCGCGCTTGTTCATTTATGCGCACGCCTTTGGAAAACCGGATTTAAAATATTAGATGCCCAATTTATGAACCCGCATTTGGAGCAATTCGGCGCTTATGAAATTCCTCAGCCCGAATATGTACAAATGTTATTGAAGTTGAGAGACTTGCCTGCGGAGTTTTCAGCCACGTGGGATGAAGATGTCCTTATTTCAGAATTTCTGGATGCCAAGAATTAGGACTCCATGAAAGACTGCATATCGGCTGCAATGAAATCAGGCGTATCTTCTGTCTTATAAAGTTTAAGCAAGTCACCATTGGGTGCAATGAAGTAGATATAGGATGAGTGGTTCATCATATAATCACTGTAATTGGGGTCATCCACCCGCGACGCATAGACCTTAAACCCTTCCATTGCTTTGTCCACGCTGTCTTCGGTTCCAGTGAAGCCTCTGAAATTCGGGTGGAAGGACTCCAGATAGCTTTTCATGACATCTGGTGTATCGCGCTCAGGGTCAACCGAGATTAGGATAGGAACGATTTCGTTCTCCATTCCTTCAGGCAGATTCTGGAGAGCCAATGTCATTTTTTGCAGCTCTGTCGGGCAAATTTCGGGACATGAGGTGAAGCCGAAATATACAAGCTGATATTCGCCGGCATATGTATCTTGTGTGACTATTTGCCCATCCTGATTGACTAGTTCATATTCAGGTACGAAAGACGGGGCGACAGCAAGCGGGCTGCCCGGAACGCCTTTGTTTTGAGTAGCAAAATACCCGACAGCCAAAGCGGCAAGCACGGCGAGTGCAATACAGGCAAATACAATTCGGAAAGTCTGGAGTCTGGAAATCTTCTTAGTCATACCCCTCTTATACCGACCTTGAAGGATCACGCCAAGAAAAAAAGAAGGCGGTTTTTACACCGCCTTATCAAGGTTGAGGAGAGAGCCTTAAAAATTCAAGTTACAAAACGTCCAGCATTTCGGCCACAAGCGGGTGACGAACAATATCTGATTGTCCCAGCTCTATGACAGATATATTGCTGACTGTTTTGAGCTTGCGGGCAATTTCAGGCAAACCCGAAATCCCGTCAAGTAAATCACTTTGTGCCGGATCGCCTGTCACGACCATTGTGGAATGCCAACCAAGGCGGGACAGAAGCATCTTTAACTGACCATAGGTACAGTTCTGGGCCTCATCAATCACTACAAAGGCGTTGTTTAATGTACGTCCGCGCATATACCCGACTGGTGCTATTTCTATTGTTCCGTCATCAATCATCTGGCGAACCTTTTTGCCGCCCATGCGGTCGCCTAAAGAGTCATATAAGGGTCTAAGGAACGGTGCCATTTTCTCTTGTAAATCCCCGGGCAAGTACCCCAGAGATTCGCCGGCCTCCATAGCGGGGCGGGAGAGGATTATACGCTCGACCTGACCTTTTTCATACGCATCAACAGCAGCACATATAGCCAGATACGTTTTTCCTGTACCAGCAGGTCCCATCGCCAGACAAAGATTATACTCCTGCATGGCTTTCATTAATTCGGCCTGGCCTTCAGAACGAGGTTTTACATTCTTCACATATTTTTTGTCACGTGCTGCGTCTATTTCATCGTCAAGCGGATGCCAGTCGGGTTGGTATCCATATCCGTCACGCCCTCCTTTAATCGCGTGTAAATGCTTTGCTTGCGCGGTGGATTTACGGGATTTTTTAGCCATGAATGACTCCTTTACGGTTGGGGGTTGTGGATAAAAGGATAGTGGATAATTTCTGAATAAAAAAAACGCAGCCAATAAGGCTGCGTATGAGGGAGAGAGGGTTAAACTTTTTTGCGGCAGGCACTGCACAGGGCGGATTAAGGCCTTTGCCGGGATGCGCCTCGCTGGCGCCGAATTCTTTTAAATAATCTGATAAGTTCAAGGAGAGCCCTTGGTTAGATAATTCTTATCTACAAGGTTACCACATATCTATCCACAGTCAAGGGGTGCTGTTTTTTAAGAGCGATTTGTCGAACCGACGAGGCAGCGGGCCAGCGTTTTCAAGGTATCAGGGTTATGCTCAAGAAAAAGATAGGGCTCATTCAATTCAACCTCCATAAGCAAAAATCCATCCGCTGTTTCTACTCCATCGATTCGCGCGTATAGGGGCGGCTCAAAGGGAAGTTTGTCCAGAATTTGCTTTGCTGTTTCTGTGAGTTCCTCTGATGGTTGAAAATGTTCTGCCTTGCCTCCGAAAGAGCTTTGGCATCTGAATTCTCCGCTTTGTGGTGTTTTAACAATAGCATGACAAAACTCACCATCTATAAAAACCAAAGATATTTCGCCATTTTTACGGATATCAGAGATAAGTGGCTGCACCAGAACAGGCGTATCTTCCAAAATCTCGCATATATGCGCAGGTGCCTCGGATATCAGTTTTTCAGATGAGATGGAGTTTGTTTTATATGACGAGGCGGAAATTGAGGGTTTAACAACAAAGTCATCATAATGAGACTGGGCAACGTAAAATGAGTTCAGCTTGCTTTCAATTTCCTCCGCATTGGTGATGACTTGTGTAGGAACTATCCTCACATCGCGGTTTTCAAGCTCTTTCAAATATAACTCTTTATGAAGATTCCACAAGATGACATCGGGCGCGTTGAAGGTAAGGGTTTTTGGCGCCAGTCCCTTTAAATGTTTAAGCCAGTTCTTATAAGCCGGAATATTGAGATAATAGTCCCAACAGGAAGAAATATATATACGGTCAAAATCCTGCCATGAAATGTCATCGGTCCATGCAGGAACACTTACTTTATGCCCTTCGGAGTCCAGATAATTTTGAAGAAGAACAATATCTTTATCCGCATCCCATTTTGAGCACTTCACCAAAGCAATTCGCATGACATTTGCCGTTTTTAAGCGGGTCTAAAGAATAGAGTCGTGTTGATCGTTGCGGGATCATCTTTCGTAGACCCGGCATATTCAAGGCTATGCGCTTCAAAGTCATCCTTATTAACCACTTCGTATAACATGGCCTTCACACCTTCTACCGAGCGCACCGCAACTTTTGCATCGGGCGCAGTTGTGCGGATACGATCAAGTGTCTTTTCTTTATCTTTTACAAGGGAAGCCACCATAACAACATCGAATTGGGAGTAGTCTGCGTCTTCACCAGCTTGATGCCTAACCTCTATCATGTCTGACAGCCCCATATTCTGTATCATCTGGCGCGATAATCTGACCGCGTCCGCGTCTGTATCAAAACATGTCATTTTATTGCCTGTTTGCAGGTAATATTCAATGGCTGTCAAAGGCAGTGGTCCAGACCCGACAAAAGCAATTTCTGCATCAGGTGAGATATCCAGCGTATCAAGCTGCTCTATTTCTGCATCAACGAGATCCTGATAACATTGTTTGTACCAGAAAAGATCCAAATCCTTTTCTTCAATGACAGGCATCTGGGCAAAAATCTTGGCGAAATAAGTTTCCATTTCAAACTCGGCTCGTGAAAGATAGCTCAATAATTCCGGTCTTAAATTCTGAATTTCTTCTGTTTCCAGAACTTTTGCGGCATCCTTCTCAACGGAGAAATTGAGTACGGCGTTTACAAAATCACTTAGGCAACGGTTGACCGTATCATTGGCCGGTGACAAATCGTTTTGTCTTGAAAGCTCATGATGAGTATGTTTTGCAGCAGCGATAAAGTCGCTTTGCAGATTTGGCGGAGTAGTTTGGTTTTCCGTAGCTTGGGAAAGCTGTAACATTTTAAACACCCTTGATAATGAGAATCGTTTTCAAATAAGATTTAGGTGCAGTGATACATCGAGTCATCCCAGCCGTCAATCATAAATGAGAATAATTCTCATTTTCTTTTTGATAAGATGATAGTTTCTGATTTAGATCTCAAAAATAGCTTTTAATCCGTCGGCAACGAACTGGATAGAAAGCGCGGCCAGCAAAATCCCCATGATACGCGCGATCAGCGAGCTGCCCGTTTCACCAACGGCACGGATAACCTTTGATGAGCCGAGCATGGTCAGGATTGATAAGCCCTGTACCAGAAGTACTGCAAGGATAACAATGGCCTTGGCGCTTAGATCCCCTGAGGCTGTGGTCATATGAAGAACAACAGCCGTCATACAACCTGGTCCCGCCAGCAAAGGTATGGCAAGCGGGAAAACAGCAATAGAATCGTCATTGCCGGAGTTTTTTCCATAGGCGGATTTCTCAGATTCAAGTTGGTCGGGATCGTGAAAACCAACAATCATTCTAAATGCTGTTACGAACAGCAAAAGACCTCCGGCTATACGGAAAGCAGCCACGCTGATACCCAGAATGTTTAGCAGCCAAGTGCCGACAAAACCAAAAATAACCAGTATTACAGTTGCCATCACACCTGCTTTGACAGCGATACGGCGGCTTTGCGCATTTTTCATGTTGCGTGTTAAAACGGCAAAAATACTGGCTGTACCGACAGGGTCAGCAATTACAAATAACGCGACAAAGGCGGAGAGGAATAAATCGGCTAGAGACATAGAGATAATATTTAACCTTTGGGGCGGCGATTGACCAGTAGAAATTCGGCTAAATGGCTGAAAAACTTTTATTTACCCTTTTCTTAATATGTAAAAATAAATTGACTTTTTAACTTTGCCTGATTAATGTTACCGCATGTTAAATGAAGCCCAGCGCCTGCAGGCAAGGGCCGAGGCTGATGAATTTCTTCTCGTAAAGGATAAATTCCAGCTGGGTCACTTGCCAACCGAACAAAGCCATCCTGAAACACGGAATATGGACGAGCTTGTGCGCGACGATCTTGGGCAGGCTATAAACGTCTTCAAAAAAATTGATATTAACGCCATTGAAACAGTTTTAGCGCAAGGACGTCAATTCGATGCGATGAAAGCAGATATGCGCGATACTTTGCGCAAGGGCGGGCGCATTTTTTTCTATGGGTGCGGAGCAACAGGGCGGCTGTCCCTGTCCACAGGCTATATGTGGCGTTACATGATGGATAATTACGATGATTTGCCTAAAGATACAAAAAAACGTTTCTATAATCATATCCGCAGCATTACCAAAGGCAGCGACCTTGATGGTTTGCCTTTAAAAGACAGAATTGCGGGCCTGAGAGGACGCATAGTTGATTTCATGACAGGCGGCGATGTCGCACTGGTCAATTCTATTGAAAGTGCCGAGGATTATCCCGAATGGGCCGCAGAGCATTTACGTGATCTTGGTTTTGGCGAGACAGATTTACTGATTGCCTCCACAGAAGGCGGAGAAACGCCCTCGGTGCTCGGGGCGTTGGAAGAGGCGGCCAATATATCCGACAGGCAGCAATATC
>NZNU01000018.1 GCA_002695035.1 Micavibrio sp.
TATGTAACAAAGAGCGCAGTTTATGCACGTCCTTGCATCAGACATGGACAGCGGTTCAGTCAGAAAACAGACCCCGGCGTCTTTTAAGTCCGACTTCAGAAGATAATTATATTTCTAATGGCTGCGTTAATATTGATCCTCAAACCTGGCAAACTGTACTTAATTTGGCGCGTGATAACCGCAGTGGTGGATCACCAAATATCCATATGACTGATATGGCGTTATTCATTCTTCCCGAAGATGAAACCAGAACCATGGAATATTTAGGGTTTAGCCAGTCAGCCGGGCTAGAGAGAGAAAACCAAGCACAAAGCCAAACATCCTCTCCATCCTAAGCCATTAATCCCAATAGATAAATTTCTATTTTATTGACATAAGTCCATATAACCACTATAATCTTCAACTATAAAAGGAGAATATCAATGGCAGTATCTAATTTTCAAAAAGCAACATTAGCCGGATTATTGACTGGCGCAGCTGTTTTGGGTGGCTGTGCTTCTACGCCTAAGGTTTTTAATGAAGCATCCTGCCAAACCACAAAAGGCACAGAACATATCTCTTGGGATTTTTCCTGCCTTGAAGTTAATCGCGCTATGGCTTTGGTGGATCAAGCAATTTATGAAGATCGTACCAATCCTTTGCCAGCTGGACAAATACCACGCACCGAAAGAATGATGCATCTGGCCACGGGAGGTGTTGTACGCTTTAAAATGCAATATGGCGATGAAGGAAAAGAAATGGCCAGACAGGTTCGGAATTTCTTTGAAAGAAAAGCGCCTCATTTATTAGAAGAATATGATAATTCCATAAATAATTGGGAAGTCTTACTTCAGAGCAATCAATGTTACCGTGCTCAGACCAATGAAGGCGACTATATTGTGTCCTGCTCTAATCAACAAAGCCTTAAAGTCCCGGATAAAAATATAACCTTTAATATATAAAGTTCTTTTGCAGGAGTTTCTTCAAGGAACACATCCGTCTTTTTTTCGTTTACCTAATAGGTTAGGTTTATACCTGACAGAAAGGTTGTAAACGATATGGCACGGTTGTTATTTATCCTGACAAAGACAACTGAAATGGGAGAAGCGGGCCGCCCGACCGGTTTCCATTATCAGGAAATGGCAGATGTTTACTATGGCCTATCTGATAGTGGTATAGATATTGATATCGCAACAGTTGAGGGAAAAGAGGCTCACCCCGCGCCCGATAGTTTCGACAAAGACACAATTTCAAAGAATGAAAAGTCTGTCCAACGCTTTATGAAAGATGAAGCCGCTTTGGAAAAAATAAAAAAGCCTCTTAATTTATCCAGTTTGAAACCCGACGCTTATGAAGGCGTTTATTTTCCCGGCGGCTATGGTGCGATGTGGGATCTTCCATGCGACAAACACGTCATCAAATTTGTAGAGGAAATGAACAATACCGGCAAAATTATTGCTGCGGTTTGCCACGGTCCTGCCGCATTGGTGAATGCCAAAAATAGTGATGGTTTACCCTTGGTGAAAAACAGGCGCATAAACTGCTTTACGGATGAAGAAGAGCGGGAAATGAATATGCACGATGTCATGCCTTTTCTGTTGGAAAGTAAATTACGCGCATGTGGCGGCCTGTTTGAAAATGCACCGCCAATGAAATGTCATGTAGCAGAAGACAAAAATTTGATAACAGGCCAAAATCCGGCCTCTGCTGCAAAATTGGCAAAAATTCTTCTAAGCAAGCTTTCATGAAAAAGCTCTAGAAATAACGGGCAGCTTTATCTGGCCGCCCGTGACTGTTCTTATCTCTTTTCTGATATATATACTGTGCCGTTCTCTTCTGCCGCCATTACCGCAACATAAGGTGTGTGATCACTGCCGTTACCCCCTATTGAAAAATCGTAATAAACATTGGCAGGAAAATAATGATCGGAAGAGCCGGCTTCTACATTCGCCTCTCCGAATCTGATGTAAACCGGAACATCCGCATAAAGGCTCAAAACCCGTGTAGCACTATCGAAGGGGGTTGCGTTTCTCGTTGATATTGAGGTCATTGCCGAAACCGTTTTTGCTCCGTCAGGCTTGAGTGCCAATGCAGGTATTACATTGTCATTTGAATCTACTGGTAAAAGTGTCATTTGGTGTCTCCTTTAAAGTTATAGAAATAAAAAAAACCGCCCAGATGGACGGTTTCATTTAAATACAAATATGGCGTTGTTAACCAAACAATGTTCTATAATTGTTCTTTTGTCAAGTTTTCTTTATTCCTGATAATATTCCCTATAGCGCCCGTAGTAATAAGCCGTGTCCCCATAGCCATATCGCGCATGTCGTCTCACATCGACTCCGGACAACACAAAAGCCAGGTTTTCGTAGCCAAAGTCAGAAAATTGCTTAACACCGGTCGTCACAACTTCGCGCGGTGTCTTATCCCACTCAACAATATAAAGAGTGAAATCGGATTCGCTCGCCAGAATTCTGGCATCAGACACGGCCAGCGCTGCGGGTGTATCCAGAATAACAAGATCATAAGTTTCCTTGAGGGACTTTATCAATTTGCGCATTTTTTCTGATGAGATAAGATCCAGCGCTGAATTCGCAACCGCGCGCGCACAGATAATATGGGCGCCGGACGGATCGTCCTTATTGACCACTTGATTTAACTTCATATCGCCTGTCAAATAATCGACAAGGGTTTTTTCGTTAGACATTTTCATGACACGGTGCAGATTCGGACGCCTTAGGTCACAGTCTATAACAATAACTTTCTCGCCGGATTTTGCGGCAACGCGGCCAAGCCAGGCCGAAATAGTCGTCTTACCCTCTGCGGGTAATGACGATGTAACTGTCACAACACGCGGGCGACTTGCCTCATCATTACCGGATCTGAGATTTAAAACCATTCGGAGTGTTCTGATGGATTCCGCAACAGCAGAAGACGGCTTTTTAATAATATAATCCGCGATGCCGTGTTTGGTAACCGACGAATCTGCGGCAGGGATCAGGCCAAAACATGGGTAACCGGTTCTTTGCTCCAGCTGTGACGCGCTCCTGAAGGCGTTATCAAGTTTTTCCAAAATCAAAACAAAAGCGATTCCAAGGAAAAGAGAAATGGCCGCCGCCAGGGAAATGATCAAAGGCTTGTTGGGATAGGATGGGTCCTCCGGCACACTCGCATAGGAGAGAACGCGTGCCTCAGGCTCTTCAAGCTGTTCTCTCTGATCGGAACGCTTGTATGTTTCCAGAAAATTATCAAAGATAAGACGGTTTGATTCTGCCTCGCGCGTCAGTTCACGCAAGTCGATCATAGCCTTGTTTTCGACACGTTTTTGTCCCTGCATTTCTGCCAATGCTTTTTGCAGCTCTTCCACGCGCGCATCGGCGACTTCATACTCGGCGCGCACCGCATCGGCAACCTGCTGTGTTTCACGCCGCAGGGTTGAGCGCAAATCCGCTAACTCGGCATTTATTTTGATAATTGTCGGGTGCTTTGGACCATAACGAGACGATAAATCAGCTTTTTGCTGTAGCAGCTCCGTTTCTGATCTTTTGAGATCCTGAATATAGCGTGCATTTAAAACATCCGGGCTGGCATCGGCAACACCGGAATTGGCAACATATCCTTCAGTATCATTTAATCTTGCAAGTGCCTCAGCCCTTTTTGACTTAGCCAGTACAAGCTGTGTGTTCAGTTCTGAAAGTTGCTGTGCGGTCATCTCGAATCGCGCACCTTCAATCAGGTTATTGCGCGACCTGTAATCTTCGACAGCCTTTTCAGACTGGCGCACCTGCTCCCTTAACGCAGTTAAGCGGTTATCCAGCCAGTTCGTGACCTTTTGCGTCGCAAGGAATTTCTCCTCGAGGCGCTGCTCCATGTAGACATCCATAACAATATTGGCGACCAGCGCTGCTCTTTGTGGGTCACCTGACGTATAGGAAATTTGGATGACATAGGATCCGGGAACCGGCTTTACAGCAAGATTGTTTTGGAAAACGGCAATAGCACGGTTCATTTTATCCGATAAAACGGGGTTTTCATCCGACGTCATTTCGGTTCTGTAAACTGAAAGGCTTTTAAATTCAGTTTCATTTTCCGCAGGTGTGGTCATAAGGGATTGTGAAGAAGTCTCATCCTCTGCCATCATGTTGAGGCGCATGATTACACGGCGCGCTGTTTCACGCGACTTCAAAACCTCCACTTCACTTAAAACCAAGGCCGTATCAAGGCGCATTTCCGACATAAAGTTTTGTAACTCTATGCCTTTCGGATTAATGCTCTCACTCTCGATCATCACAAGAGACTGGGCAGTATACCGTGTCGGAAGAAGAGACGATATGATGGCTGCAACAGCTACAGTCACCACAACAATACCCATAACAACCCACTTCCTGCGCCATAACAGCATCAAAAGGCGGCGAAGATCGACATCCAGCTCATCAAAATGATGCAACATCTTCGGGGAATTATTCGGGTTTTCATTCATTATACGATTATCCATAAAATCAGCCTATCAAAAGAAACGCTCCTTGATGCGAATTATATCGCCCGGCATAATCTGGTCTTCAGGCTTGAGCATCACGGTAATGTTATCATCTCCCGCAGAACGCACAACCTCAATTTCTTTGGTCTTGGCGCGATAAGTAAATCCACCACCGACCGCAACAGCGTTTAAAACATTCATCCCATCTATATAGTTATAGCTCCCCGGGCGTCTGACCTCACCCATAATGTAAAACGGGCGATATTCTGTGATTTCGATAGACACGCTGGGATCCACCAGATAACCATCGCGTAAACGCTCGGCAATCAGGTCTTCAATTTCAATCGGCGTCAATCCCTCAACAGGTATAACGCCAATAAGGGGTACAGAAATATTTCCCTGGCCATCCACCTGATATTGTTTTGACAAAGCCTCCTCCCCATAAACCGTCATTTCCAAACGGTCACCGGGTCCCACACGATAGGCATTGCGCACAGTCATAGTATCTGGGTCATCCACAAGCAAAACGGTTTCGGCGGGCAAAACGTCTTGCACTTCTTCTGAGGACCCTTCAGTTACGATTACCTCTTTCTCAACGATCACTGTCGTGTTTTCGGATTTGGCATTCCTGACAGGCAAAAGAGGCTCCGCATCCTCGATCACCATCAAGGCGTCCTGATTACCATTGGCATAAACATACTGTCCGGAAACAGCTATAATAACTGCCGAAATTAAAATGCTTATATATAATAGTCGTTTTTTAATAATCATAACCATGAGAACCATGGAGCAAAGAGAATCACTGGAGAATCAAGCTCCTATACATTATTAATAATAATATTGTTTTGCCCTAATTGACAACACCCCTTTTAAATTTTCTCTAAGCTCGCGACATACTCCTTTTAAATAACTGATATAATTTGTTTTTTCTTCAAAATATTTTAATATTGGCCCGTCAGCCTCACCATAAAAATGTTTTGATCAAACTCGCTTCCATCGAAAGTACTGTCTTGATTCGTATGGATATATTCGCCTTTTATATTGAAATACGGACTTGGTCTGTACAAAACGCCCAGACCCAACCTGTATAAGTCATCTTCGCGTGTTATGTTTTCAAAATCACGGTTCAGATATGTTATATACCCATTAAGAAGCAAATTCCTTTGCAATTCATGATCAACGGTAAAGGTTCCGGCGGTCTGGACAATACCTTGAACGATTTCATTATCCTGCACGATGCTCCGCGTTACGTTCAGTCCAAGCGTCGTTAACTTAGTAATGTTCCATTCTATATCCGCATCCACCGCAAAGCTTCCCACATCATCAATGCTCTCATCATCGTAATTTGTTGCGGCATATCCGACACCGATATCACTCAGCAGAATTCCTTTATAATTTGTTACAATCCCCGCCAATATGCGGCCATTGACACTATCTCTGAACGTACCCGTATATGTGTTACTGCCATCATCATATATGCTGTCTTCAAATTCTGTTTTTCCGGCTGTCCCGCGAATGAAGGCTGTGTGATTTACAGGAAACTCGTATGAGGCCTCCAGTTCCAATTCGTTTGTATTAAAATCCGCATCGCTTTTAACCACCCTTACCGATGGATCCCGCAAAGACACCCCGTCATCATATCTTTTGCGAATGTGTCGCCCTGTTGCCGATAGCCCTATGCGATTTGGCCTGTAGGCAACACCCGCCTCTGCGACCAGCTCGGAAATTTCCAAAGGGTCGCGGGTGAATACCTGTGATAAATTATCCGCCCTGCTCTGGTGGTCAACAGTATATGTCAGGTTGTAGGGAAGCAGAAGGTCGTGACGCGCCTCAAAATAACCACCTGCGTTCACGTAATAATTTTCACGATTTTCTGAAGTTTGCTCCAGCTGACGTATAATTTCCGCATTTGCTTGAAGACCAAAAAAATGTCTGTCCTGTAAAGTTTTGACCGTTATGGCCGGTATAACATGTTCGGCTATATCCGAAGTTTCATTCTCACTGGTCGCATAAAGATTGTCGTTATAAAGTGTTTGAAATGAGAGTTGGGGCAAAACATTAAGTTTGCCAATAATGACGCCTTTCGGAGCCAGATCAGGAAATTGCCTGTCTTTTACCGGCAGGAAAGTTTCTTCATCAGGTTCACGCGCAACCGAGCGTACATCATAGACCTCTCCGAAATTAGCATCTTCTTCGGTGGGTTGATCTATGGATTCAGATGCAGCGGCACTTTTTATACATAAGGGCATTGCCTGTGCCGCCGCAAAAACAAATAGCAGCAGGCACAGCTTTAAATAGCCGGAATAAGTGTGTTTTACAAACATGTTGAGTGCTTTAGAAAAGTTAAAAGCGTGAATAATAGTGGTGAGAGCACCCCTGAAGAGAGCGCTGGCGAATCACCTAATTATAGCATTCCGAAACATTATGACCAGAGTTTTCCAAAGAATGTGGATTATTAATTGGCCGAAAAGCTTTTGTTTAAAAGCGTCGCGCCGGACGGAAGCTCAACAAGTCTTAAATTTATAATAACGTCCAGTTCCGGCCTGTCCTTAAATCCTTTTGCAGCAGACAGATTGTCCACAAAGCGCAAGGTTGCCTCGCGCGGCTCACCTTCAGACGATATCAACAAGAAGAGTACGGCATATTCAGCCTCATCCAGCTGGCCCAATATGTCACTTTGTCGCCTTGTGGCCGATAGCTGATGGGCCAGCTTTGCCGTTGCCAGCTTTGCCGCATCGGGGCTATCCGCACTTAGCTGCCTGTGATTTTCAACCCTGATAAACAGGCAATATGTTGGCTCTCCATGTCTATCAGCCCTCTCAACACAAGACAGGAAAATCTGGTTAAAGGCAGATTTTGAAATAATCCCCCTCTCACTCGGATAGTCCGTTTTGAGATCAGACAGCTTCCCCCGAAGCTGTAAAAGATCCGTAGCTTCCAGAATAGTTTTTTCCAAAACAGTTGGGTCTGCTGGTTTATTTAAAAATTTATTTGCACCCGCTTTAAGAATATTTTCCGGCTCATCATGGTTGAGCATAATTATGTAAGGATAGGATTTTGAAGCATTCCGCAGGGCCGTAAAAAACTGGCGCGGCTCTCTTAAAGGCGCAGGGTCGGCGATAACAATCTTGAAATCCTGCTTGCCTACCATTTGTAGCGCCGCCTCTCGTGAGGTCTCCACCATAACTTCATATCCCATAGATTGCAGTCTTAAGGCAATCTGGTTGCTTGAAGCTTCGTCTCTGTCAATAAGTAGTATTTTCACAATTTGAATCCGTTGAAACAGTTTGGCCTTTTTCTATATTTTCACGAAAGCAGCAATTTGGAAAGGGTCAAAATACCAAGGCATTAATTTTTCCATAAGGCGGGAATAAAAAGAACCAGCATGGTTAAAATCTCCAATCGCCCGGCCAGCATACCCGCCGAGAGATACCATTTCGCAGCATCGGTCAGCGTGCTGAAATTTCCAACCGGGCCTATGACCTCTCCAAGTCCGGGCCCAACATTTGCAATCGCCGTTGCTGACCCGGATACAGCCGTTATAAAATCGACCCCGGTTGTACTGAGCAGCATGGCAAGAACCAGATTGGTAAAGAGATAAATAAAGAAAAATCCGACAATCGAAAGTATGGTCTCAGTCTTGACCGCCTTGCCGTTATATTCTGTTGCAAATACACCGCTTGGGTACACAAGTCTTTGCAACTGATGCTTAATAACGCGCATTAAAATAACAATACGGAATATTTTTAATCCCCCCGAAGTCGATCCTGCACAAGATCCCAGATATGTCAGAAAGAAAAAGATACCAACCGCGAAGCCACCCCAAAGCTGGTAATCTTCTGAGACATATCCTGTTGTCGTGATGACCGATACGACATTAAACAGGGCGGGTATAACCTCTCTGAAAAAGGACTGCTCGCCAGTCAGAGTTTCACCGATAAGGAGGAAAAACGAGGTTAACAAAATAATTTTCAAAAGTGCGACAACCTGCTCATCACGAAAAAAATTCCATTTTTTTTGAAAAATCATATTGGTGTAAAGGACAAAAGGGATGGCCCCGGACAGCATAAAAATCGTAGCGGCAAACATAAGTGCCTGACTGTCAAAAAAGGCGAACGACGTATCATGCGTTGAGAATCCACCCGTTGAGACTGTCGTTAAAGCATGGTTGAAGGCATCAAACGGGTTCATATCCAAAAGCGAATAGGTGATATAGCACATAAACGTCAGAAAAACATAAGCGCTCATCAGAGAGTAAATGTAATGGGCCGTAAGCGGAATTGATTTGCTGGAGCGGTCTGAGGATTCTGCGTGAAAAAGATGCATACCCCCGACACGCAAAACCGGCAAAAGAATAATGGCAAAAGCTATAATTCCAAAACCGCCGAACCACTGACTTATTGAGCGCCAGACGAGAACACCTCGTGAAGTATGCTCAAGATCGGTCAGAACTGTTGCCCCGGTTGTTGTCAAGCCCGACATTGCCTCGAAAAACGCATCGGTAAATGTCAAATCAAGCGTACTCATGTAGAGCGGCAGCGTGCATAAAAGCGCCATCCATATCCAGCTCATTGTCGTCAGCAAAAAAGCCTGTGCGGCCGTCATACTTTTCTGGTCGTTGTTACTGACAAAGAAAAGCAAGCCGCCGAGAAAAAGGGCAAGAATAGAAGCAATCAGGAATGCCGGCATATCCACTCCGGATTCGGCGAACTCGAACCCAAGAGGGACAAGCATTGCAGCCCCGTATATGATCGATAAAATACCGAGTGTGTATGAAACAAGCGATAACATGGTCCTTATCTTGCGTAAGCCCGACAAAAAAAGCCACAGGTTTTTATATTTATTTGGTTATTCAGGCTATCAACCCCTACACAGGAACAGCAAAATCTTGCATTTTGTTTGTGAGAAGGATAAACCCTTAGGGGTAAATATAAGATGAAACATACATTCACATACAGCCTTTGATATTATGACAGTCCAAATACATAAAAACGATCTGCCCGACGGCACGGATTTCGGCAAAAGCGTTGCCATTGATACCGAAACATTAGGATTAAACCCCTTGCGCGACAGGTTATGCCTTGTGCAGCTTTCTGCCGGTGACGGCACGGCCCATATTGTGCAAATGGACGGACATGATTATTCGGCTCCGAATTTGAAAAAATTACTGGAAGATGAATCAGTTGAAAAAATCTTTCATTTTGCGCGTTTTGATGTGGCTGTTATGAAACATTATCTCGGCGTTGAGTGTGCTCCCGTATTTTGCACGAAAATTGCCTCGAAACTGACGCGCACCTATACGGATCGTCACGGCCTTAAGGATGTCGTTCGCGAATTCTGTAATACGGAACTGGACAAGCAGCAACAAAGCTCCGATTGGGCCGCCGAGGAATTGACCGATCAGCAGATAAAATACGCTGCCAGTGACGTTTTGTATCTGCATGAAGTGCGTGATGGTTTGAGATCCCGCCTTGAGCGCGAGGGACGTACAGCCCTTGCACAGGCCTGCTTTGAGTTTTTACCGACCAGGGCCGCACTGGACCTGCAAGGCTGGGCCGAGACTGATATATTTTCACATTCCTGATACATTTAAAACGAGATATTAATATGACATTGCCCATGAAAACACCTTCTCAAATTGACACACTGGAGAGCGCGCGCCGCATACTCGACATTGAAGCAGAAGGGTTGAAGGCTCTGTCTGAAAGCATTGATGTCAGCTTTGACAAGGCCATCTCGCTTATTTCGAAAATGAAGTCCCGCAAGAACGGGCGACTTATTCTGTCCGGGATTGGTAAATCTGGGCATATTGCCACAAAAATCGCAGCCACTATGGCCTCTACCGGGACGCCGTCCTTTTTTGTGCATCCCAATGAAGCCTCTCACGGTGATCTGGGTATGATTACCGAAGAAGATATTGTCTTACTTCTTTCCAATTCAGGAGAAAATTCAGAACTTTCCGATATTATTGCCTATACGCGCCGCTTTAATATTACTTTGATCGCTATGACCAGCAACCCAAATAGCGCCCTAGCCAAGCACAGCGATCTTGCTCTTTTGATACCAAAAGCAAAAGAGGCATGCTCCATTGGTATGGCGCCCACGACATCAACCACCATGATGCTTGCGCTGGGTGATGCGCTGGCGGTAACCCTGTTGGAAATGATGGGCTTAACGAAAGAGGATTTTTCACAATTCCATCCCGGCGGAAAACTTGGCCAAAAGCTGAAAAAAGTCGAAGACCTTATGCTGCCCGTGGGCGAGTTACCATGCGTTTCCCCGACAATGACAATGGATGAAGTCATCGTGGTTATGGCCGAAAAAAACATAGGGTCGGCCATTATTACTGCCGAAGATAAAACGGTATTGGGAATTATAACCGATGGTGACCTTAAACGATTCATGGGGCCTGATTTCCTGACACTGACCGCAGAAAACGTCATGAGCACCAACCCGAAATCAATTAAGCCGGATGCACTGGCGGCTGAGGGGCTGGATATTATGATGAATCACTTCAAAACACCAATCACCTCACTGATTGTTACAGAGGAAGGCAAGCTTTGCGGTTTGCTTCGTATTCAGCAATGCCTTCAGGCAGGTATAGCTTAAAGGTTATCAATGGCAAGCGTTCAAGACACAGATCAGCCGCCCAAGCGTAAATCCCTGGAGCAACTTGATATACCGGGTTCAAATCAGCATCAGGTAGAGCGCAATCGCAAACGAACAAAATATGTGCGCTTCCTTCGCGTTTTCCTGCCGATCCTTGGCGCTCTGGTTGTGTTGGCAATTTTTATAATGCAAGACAGGAATGAATTTGCGGATATTCGCCCGATTGAAGAGGTGGCACCACAGCAAATGGGTGAAAATGAATTGCTATCACCCCGTTTTGAAGCCGTTGATCAAAATTCGCAACCCTATACTTTAACAGCGGAGCGCGCCTTCCAGTCGCCGGATAATATGGACCTCATAACCCTGGAACAACCAACCGCCGATATGCGGATGAGTGACGGCGCCAATTTTTCCCTGAAATCTGTCGGCGGGCTTTACAATCAAAACGACCAGATATTGGACCTTTCAGGCGATGTTATGCTCGATCACGATGCGGGCTACACCTTAAGGACGAATACCCTTAAACTGAACGTGAGGGACAATACTGCAAGCACAAGCGATGCTGTGGAGGCGGATGGGCCTGATGCGCATATACAGGCAAACGGGCTGGATGCGGACGGTAAATCCTCCGTGCTTATTTTTAAAGGACCTGCAAAACTTACCCTCGACAATTTAAATAATGAAGATGAAGGCGAATAAACGAATGTCCCGCATGGCTTATAAACTATTTCTAACCGCTTTTACTTTGTTGTTATTTGGTGCTTGCGCAAATGCGCAGGGCTTATCAGGCACAGAGAGCGGAAAAAGCAGCCCTATCGAAATTACCGCCGATGATGCGCTTGAATGGCGTCGCGCCGAAAACATATATGTAGCGCGCGGAAATGCACAGGCACAACAAGGCGAAACCAGGATTAATGCCGCTGTTTTAAAGGCGCATTACCGGGATGATGCAAACGGCAATACATCCATCTGGAAGGTTGAGGCCGAAAACAACGTCACCATCACCTCACCCGATGGGGTTGTAAAGGGCGCGCGCGGTGTTTATCTGGTAAGCGAAGGCCGCGCAGAGCTGACGGGCGGCAATCTTTCCGCCACAGGAGAAAACATGTCGGTTACAGCCGAAGAAAGCCTGCAATATTTCACAAATGAAAATAAATTCATGGCGGTTGGAAACGCTGTTGCCAGCGAACCCGGCCGCAGCATAACGGGCGACACCCTGACCGCATGGACAAAAGCGGATGGCGGCGGGCTTGACCGCGCGGAGGCTGACGGAAATGTCGTTATAAAGACGGAAACCGAAACGGCCACAGGCAACCGCGCCACATATGATGCCGATACCTCCATTGCCGAGCTAACCGGCGATGTCAAAGTGGTTCAGGGCAAAAACGAGCTTGAAGGCGTGCGCGCCACAGTCAATCTGGAAACAGGCGTTTCCCAGATGTTCGGCGAACAGGGCGGCGGCCGCGTCAAAGGCCTTTTCTTCCCGTCTTCTGAGTGAAAAATTTACGAGGGACCATCATGACCAAATCTGAATTATGCGCAATTATATTCAAGTCTTTTGCGGTATACCATTTCTATAAAGCCGTCTGGTTTTTCCTTTCGGCTCTCCTCCCTATATTTTTGGGACAAATAGGAGCCGATCAGTTTTTCCGGTTTCATCTTGTAATCAATATATTTTTGTATGCGGTTTTTGGTATTGCTTTGTGGCTTAGCGCAGGAAAGCTGGGTAGTTTTATGGCCGCCGAGAATAAAGAAATCCCCGTATCCATTTTTCCACCACAGGATTTCATGAGTGCCGTTTTCGTAGGTGCCGGGTGCATTATCCTGAGTCAGGCGATACCACATCTGTCCGAAATGGGTGCTATTTATTTTAGCGAGGAACCAAAACGCTCCATACTGATAAAAAATTATAGTGCCTTAGAAAAATCCATTATGATCGGACTTTATTTTCTGGTGGGATTCTACCTTGTGATGGGTGCAAAAGGGCTACAACGTATGATTTTCAAAATTAGAAACATGGGGACTGAAAAATAAAATTTTTCATGGAAGTCCGCCTTTTGATAATTTTCTTTATTTTGTTATTAACGGCATGTGATGACGACTTTTCTCAGCCCAATATGGCTTATTACGTCCCTGATTATATCCCTATAAAAAATTTATTGTATACAAAAGCTGAGCTGATCACTTGCGCAGTAAATATTTTTGATATTGGCGAAAGCTTTAAAAAACAATATTCTCATTATATTGAGAATTCAAATTTACCTAAATCACAAAACAATTCATATCTTCCTTGGGAAAGAACCCCTATAGATGGAGATTATGAAAAAGGTGGGTTGGTTCATATAACAATTATGTCGGCACAATATTGTTTTGATGATGACAAAGAAATCCAGACCTATTTCAACCAAAGCGTTGCATCTAAGAATAATTTTTTCACATACAGTGAACCAGGAGATATGGTTTTAATTTATGTACAAAAAGACAACAGGCTAATAGTTTTAGAAACTAATTAGTATAGGTTTTTTCTTGACTTGGAAGTCTTTAGCTTTTCTATTCATCACATGAAACAAACATATAATGAGGAGCAATTTTAATGCGCGCATTTATATTCCCCGGACAAGGGTCACAATATATCGGAATGGGTAAAGAGCTGCATGACACATATGCAGAGGCCCGCGAAATTTTCGAAGAAGTTGATGAGGCGCTGAGCCAGAACCTGTCCAAGCTTATGATGGAAGGCGAGGCAGACGACCTGAACCTGACAGAAAATACACAGCCCGCATTAATGGCCGTATCTTTAGCCGTAATGCGCGTTTTGGAACGTCAAGGCGGGATTGTTTTAAGAGACGCGGTTGATTTCGCAGCCGGCCACTCTTTAGGTGAATATTCTGCCCTGACCGCCGCAAGATCATTCAATGTGCCTCAGGCCGCAAGCCTTTTAAGACTGCGTGGGCAGGCCATGCAACGTGCCGTGCCTGTAGGCCAAGGGTCAATGGCCGCTATTTTGGGTCTTGAAATTGATGATGTGCGTGAAATCGCCCTGAATGCGTCCAGCCGCGCAGGGCCCGGTGAAACATGCGAATCCGCCAATGATAACTCCCCCGGTCAGATTGTGGTCAGTGGCCATAAAGGCGCGGTAGCCAAGGCTATCGAGCTTGCCACCGAGAAGGGCGCAAAGCGCGCAATCGAGCTTCCGGTCAGTG
Organism: Micavibrio sp.; assembly: GCA_002695035.1. Taxonomy (GTDB): domain Bacteria; phylum Pseudomonadota; class Alphaproteobacteria; order Micavibrionales; family Micavibrionaceae; genus UBA2137. The sequence goes on from NZNU01000018.1 coordinate 14,269, forward strand.
CACCGTTTCATTCAAAACTGATGAAGCCCGCAGAAGAAGAAATGCGCGAAAGACTTGATGCGGAACAAATTGATATTCCTTCCGTGCCGATTGTTGCCAATGTAACAGCCGAGGCGGTTGAGGATCCGGAAGAGATAAGAAAACTTCTGGTTCAACAGGTGACCGGCACAGTGCGCTGGCGCGAATCTGTTCTTTGGATGAAAGAGCAAGGGGTGACTGAAATGGTAGAGCTGGGCGCCGGTAAAGTGCTGACAGGCCTTGTTCGCCGCATCGACCGTGATATTGCAACATTTAACGCGGAAACACCTGCACAAATTGACGAATTACTTACTAAACTCAAAGGATAAACCTCATGTTTAATTTAGATGGAAAAACAGCTTTGGTCACAGGCGCAACAGGCGGTATTGGCGGGGCAATTGCAAAATCACTTCACGCCCAAGGTGCCACAGTGGGAATCTCGGGCCGGAATGAAGGCAAATTAAAGGCTTTGGCTGATGAGCTGGGCGACCGCGTTCATGTTTTGCCTGCGGATTTATCTGCAGAGGGCGCGGTTGATGCGCTGGTCAAGGCAGCCGAAGAAGCAATGGGCCAGATTGATATTCTGGTTAATAACGCAGGGCTGACCCGCGATAATTTGTCTATGCGCATGAAGGATGAAGAATGGCAGGAAGTTTTAGACGTTAACCTGACGGCCACATTCAAACTGGCCAAGGCCGTCCAGCGCGGTATGATGAAACGCCGCTGGGGCCGCATCATAAATATTGCCTCTGTTGTTGGTGTAACCGGAAACCCGGGACAGGCCAATTACGTGGCTTCAAAAGCCGGGATGATCGGCTGGTCAAAGGCGATGGCGCAGGAAGTGGCCTCACGCGGGATTACCATTAATTGTGTCGCACCCGGCTTTATTGCAACCGCCATGACAGATGCGCTGACCGATGATCAAAAATCAAAAATCAATACAACAATCCCGATGGCCAAAATGGGTACATCCGAGGATATTGCAGGGGCTTGCGCCTATCTTGCAAGTGATGAGGCCGGATACGTGACAGGCATGACGCTGCATGTTAATGGCGGCATGGCAATGATATAAGGGCAGGGTCCATGAAGGCTTTAAAAGAAGAGTGGGAGCGATTTGTTGATGAGGTTGATTTGCGCTTCCAGCAGGGGCGCCCCCTCAACGCTTCTGACGTTCAGGTTGTTAATTTACTAGCTGCCATAGGCACACCTGATGATGTGAGCCTGCAGGACACAAGGCTAAGCTACCACTACCAAAAAGCTGCTGGCTCGCAAAACCATGACGATATTTTAATGCTGGATGTCGATAATCCTTATTTTCGATACACGCTTGACCGGGCGAGGGAAACATTGGACGGCCTGAATGGCACAATAAAGTCAGTCGGGCGCTTCCTTGTGATCGATGGCGGGCGGCCCTGATGGGTTTATCCACATCACGACGTCCTTTAATCATGTAAATATTTTCACTTTGGGGCACGGTTCGTGATATTAAACATGAAATCGCTTGCAATTGGAGCAAGGCATGATTATGTTCTGCTCCGATTACTTTTCAAAAAGTTTAACCAAAAAGAGGAAAAATTATGAGTGATGTTGCTGAGCGCGTAAAAAAGATTGTTGTAGAACATCTTGGCGTAGAAGAAGACAAAGTAACTGAGAGCGCAAGCTTTATCGATGACCTGGGCGCTGACTCTCTGGACACAGTTGAGCTGGTTATGGCATTTGAAGAAGAATTCAATGTTGAAATTCCTGATGATGCTGCTGAAAAAATCCAGACTGTTGGTGACGCCGTTCAGTTCATCAAGGACAACTCAGCCGAGTAATCGTCTGTTTTTGGTGTTATTTTACACCAATTCGCTTTATATCACATGAAACGTGTTGTTATCACAGGTTTAGGTATGGTTTCACCCCTCGGAGCAGGGGTGTCTCACAATTGGGATAAAATCACATCCGGCACAAGCGGTATCCAGAAAATAAACCGTTTTGATGTGTCTGATATCACATCCCAGGTCGCGGGACTCGTCCCCTACGCCGATAATGCCGGCGAAAATTCTTACAAATTCCACCCTGATGATGTGGCCTCCCCCAAAGAGCAGAAAAAAGTAGATACTTTTATTCTTTATGCTTTGGCCGCGGCTGAAGAGGCCGTACAAGATGCAGAGTGGACACCGCAAGACGCGGAAAGTCTTGAGCGCACTGGCGTTATGATCGGCTCGGGCATCGGCGGCCTCCAAACAGTTTACGATACATCCATGACCCTGAACGAAAAGGGTCCGCGCCGCGTATCGCCCTTTTCAATCCCTGCGATGCTTATCAATCTGGCATCCGGTCATGTCTCTATTAAGTATGGCTTTAAAGGCCCAAACCACTCTGTTGTAACAGCCTGCGCAACCGGCACACACGCTATTGGGGATGCAGCGCGCCTCATTATGCTTGGTGATGCGGATGTAATGGTAGCAGGCGGCGCAGAGGCCGCTGTCAATCGCTTAGGTGTTGCCTGTTTTGCGGCCGCACGAGCGCTGTCCACATCATATAACGACAGCCCTGAACAAGCCTCCCGCCCGTTTGATGAGGGCCGCGACGGGTTTGTGATCGCTGAAGGTGCTGGTGTAGTTGTTTTAGAAGAATATGAACACGCCAAAAAGCGTGGTGCGAAAATTTACGGTGAAGTCACAGGTTACGGCCTTTCAGGGGACGCGTACCACATTACATCTCCCGCCGAAAACGGTGATGGCGGATATCGCGCGATGAAGGCCGCATTGAAAAATGCAGGACTTAATCCGGAAGATATTGATTATATTAACGCACATGGCACATCCACACCGCTTGGTGATGGAATTGAATGTACAGCCGTTAAGCGCCTATTCGAGCCCGCACTTGATACGGTCTCCATGTCTTCAACAAAATCTGCTATCGGGCATTTGCTTGGTGCGGCAGGGGCCGTTGAGGCCATATACGCGGTAAAGGCAATGGAGACAGGTATTTTGCCGCCGACACTCAATCTTGAAAACATCTCCGAGCCATGCAAGGGGATTGATCTTGTGCCTTTACAGGCAAAAGAGAAAAAGGTTGATGCCGTATTATCCAACTCCTTTGGTTTTGGCGGCACAAATGCCAGCATCGCCATAAAGTCAGTTTCGTAAATTTACCTAAACTATCCCTTGTTAATGAAGAAATCCAATCGGTGATCAAGCTCGCGGTTTTGGCTCTCGCGTTGCGCTGGCTTAAAGAAAGCATAGGAATAGCTGAGTGCCAGAAACACCCAAAAACCTGTATTTCTGAAATTCTGGTGCGTCAGCCCATATAGTATAATCGGGATCAGCAATGCGCCGTAATATATAGGTAGCCTTCTAAACACCATGGCAAGAAACGTAAAGAACAGCGTGAAGCCTATAATGCCATACGAAAACAAAATTGTAGCGATACCGGAGTGCAGTTCTTGACGCGCATTAAAGCGGTAATGCGCGCCTTCACCTGCACCTGCTATCAGATATTGGGGGTAGTCGATAAGGCGGGAATAGCCGCGGACACGCGCACTGTCATCTCTATCATCGCCGATTTTAGAAAGCCTGTTGCTAACCGCCTCGATACTGTCTGCATTGGTAATCAGTATGCTGATCTCGCCCGGGGCAGTAACCTTGGTAATGATTAGTGCCGCAAGCCCAAGCATAAACAAGGCCTTAAGACGTTTATTTGCCACAGGTGAAAATGCCATAAAGACAACCACAAGGCCGAACGTAATGAGGCCGGCCTTGGAAAGGGCTTCAGCCTGAACAAACGCCAACATTGAGAACAGAGCCATATCAAAAAGATTTAACGAGCTGGATCTTTTAAGAACGATCAGAATGCACGCCATCAGAAGCGACCAGTAAGCCAGCTGGTTCGGATTATTGAATGTACCGGTATGGCGGGGCCCGCTCGAATCCAGAAAGAGAACATACAAAAACTGCATAACCGTAATTATGGCCACACAAATGTACGTGGCCTGGTTCATCGTATATGGGGCCCGCCGAAACAGAAAAATGACAAAGCAAAATGCAAGGAAGTTAAAAATATAAAATGCGCTACTCAGAAGAAAGAGCGTGTCCAGCGTAAATGCATAATATGTCAGGTTAACCACAAATGTCAGTATAGCAAACGCCCCGCCTAATAAATAAGCAGAGTCGAGTTTCGGTTCAGGCAATAAGGCCGACAGAATGACCATAGGGAACAAGCCCAAGACCAGCACCATATCTGCCGGCTGTGGCATGCCGCTATAAAAGACGTAAAACGGGGACAGCAAAAGGTAAGAAATCCATACAACAAGCAAGTAGCCGGGCAACGCGCGGGAGATGCCTCGCGTATCACGTGCATCTTTATAGGCATTATACAACTTGATTTGCTTCATTTATTCCCTCGCCTTATTTGCGAGTTTACCTTTTTTCACAGTTTCCGTATAGACCCCTTTGTCTTTAAAAAAATGTCCCGCATAGGCCACAGCCAAGAAAATCCAGAAAAAGCTGAACCTTATATTCTGGTGTGTCAGGCCAAACAGGAATATAGGGACCAGCAGCGCTGTGTAGAAGAATGATAACCTGTAAAAAGCAGAGGCAAGAAACGCGATAAAAAATCCGAATCCGAAAATGCCGTAGCTGAAAAGCAGTGTAGCTATGCCCGAATGTAATTCCTGCCGGCCAAAGCGATAATATGCGCCTTCCCCCGCACCAATTAAAAGGTAACCCGGATATTCCACAAGTCTCATATACCCGCGCGCCTCAGGCGTATCATCGCTCTGTTTTCCAAATGTTCCCAGTCTTTTTGAGACAGCATCTACCGCATCAAAGCCCATAAAAAAATCATATATTTTGGGGGCATTTCCCACGTAAGAAATGGAAAAAAGGGCTGCAAAAAGCAAAACAAAATACCTGTAGCGTCGGGGCATGTTTGGCGAGAACACGAACATGAAGAAAAGAAGAAAAAACACAACTATTCCTGCTTTGGAAAGAGCCAGCATCTGCATGTATGTCAAAATCGCAAAGGCCGCCAAGTCAATAATCGTAAATCTCATTCGCCTTTTTAAAACCAGGAGCATGGCCGCAGTCAGAACGCACCAATACGCAAGTTGGTTGGATCTGTTAAAAGTACCGCTGGCGCGCACATCATCGTTATCAGGGAAAAGCAAAAGCACAAACAACTGGAACACAATCATGACCAGCAGGGTTTTATAGGTTGTTAGATTCATGCGCTCAGGATCGCGATCAAATAACATCACCACAAACATGAAAATAAAGAAATTAAAAAGGTAGATAAAAGAGTGCAGGGCAAATTTTATGTCGGGTATAAAAAAATAATGGATAAAGTTAATTGTAAACGTCAACCCGACAAACATCGCTCCAAAGACATAAACTGAGCGAATTTCCTTTTGAAAATTTAATAATGTCAGCGCAAAATACAGACAAATCGCAAAAAATATGAGAATATCTGCTGGTTGCGGATATCCGCTTTTGAATAAATAAAATGGTGAAAGAAATAAATATATGGCCCAAACCCATATGAAAGAGGTAGGCGCTTTATGCGACGAATGTAAAAAAGGTGACTCCGGAAGCATCAGGTTGGTCTTGCTCTTTCTGGCGTTGTCATGCGTCGGGCTGCTGGTTTTGTTTATTCATAAGGTTGACACAAACATAACTTCGGCGGACAGGGCTGCCCTGCAATCGATGTTTGATAAAGGTGATTATACTATATCAGACCTTTCCGATACAGGTCTTTTCGAAGAACAAGTTAAGGCCATACGCGCTGTCCAGGATTCTGTTCTGAACGCCTCACCGACATTAAAAAAAATCCCTGTTAAACAGGAGCGGGAGCCCGCCGACTTGCTTGAAGAGGGTCATGGCCAGTGCAGCGACCGCGCACGGGCAATTGAAAAAGCCCTTTTGATGCTGGACTATAATGTAAGATACGCCTCTCTTTTCAGCCGTGATAAAACTTTCATACCACCAGAAACAATGGCGATTGACAGCGGCAATGATCTTCGTTCGCATGCAGTGGTCGAGGTCGAAACAGAAAAAGGATGGCTTATAGTCGACACAAATACCCGGTGGATATCACTTACCTCTTCCGGTCAGCCTGTAAGTCTGGCCGAGCTTCATGACCGTGCCGGCAACACCAGCTATAATTGGGACAGCGGGAATAAGGGCGAGATCTACTGGCTGATGAAGCGACCTTTTTCTTATGTTTATGGACTTTATTCACGTCATGGTATGTTTTATCCCCCCTACACACCCTATATACCTGACATAAATTATAAACAGTTTATCTTTGACAACATTACGGATTGAATAAATATGCGCGGCTTTCTAGGTTTTATATCTCTGCTTTTTCTAACCGCCTTTCTGGCGGCGGCCGGCGTCTTGTTTGGTCTTCACCTCTATTCGGATACAGGTCCGCTCAGTCAGGAAAAATTTGTGATTATAGCCCCGGGCTCAGGCGTTAGCACGATTGCAGCCACGCTGGATTCGGAAAATGTCATTTCTTCTCCCCTGCTGTTCAAAATAGCTGTACGCCTGTCAGAGAAGCAGTCAAAACTGCAAGCTGGTGAATATAAATTTGAGCGGGGCATATCTATGGACCGCGTTATCGATAAAATCGCCAGCGGTGATATTTTTGTCCGGCAGGTGACAATACCCGAGGGTAAAACCAGCTATGAAACCGTGCAGATTTTAAAGGCGCATGATGGCTTGAAAAAATCCGAAACCAAAGAATTGAGTATACCTGATGAAGGCAGCTTATTGCCCGGAACATACAGATATCAATCTGGTGACACAGCACGGGCCATAATTGAAAAAATGCGCAGCGGCATGGAAACTGCCTTAAATACAGCTTGGGAAAAGCGCGCAGGCAATTTGCCACTGAACAACAAACAAGAAGCATTGATACTTGCCTCCATTATTGAAAAAGAAACGGGCGCGCCGGAAGAGCGGCGACGCGTTGCCGGCGTCTTTATTAACCGTCTTGAGAAAGGCATGCTATTGCAGACCGATCCAACAGTTATATACGGGTTAACTGAGGGCAGGCACGCACAAGACGGTGAAGGGCCCCTAAACAGGCGTTTACTGACCAGAGATTTAAGAAAAGATACGCCTTATAATACCTATATGAATGAGGGGCTTCCTCCCGGGCCGATTTGCAATCCCGGCAAAGAATCGATCGAAGCGGCTCTTAACCCTGAACGACATGACTATTTTTATTTCGTCGCAGACGGCACCGGCGGTCATGCCTTTTCAAAGACGCTGGATGAACATAACAGGAATGTTGCCAAGTGGCGTAAAATCAGGTCAGGACAATAAGGCCTTCTAAACCTTAGGGCTGCGGCGGGTTTATATCCTCAGATTGCATCTTGGCAAGAGCGCGTGCAGGAACAGGAATTTCACGAATGCGCGATACAGGCATATCGTTAAAGCAGATGATTTCAGGATATTTGATCCCTTTTAAATCACTCTTGGATTTGTAACGGCGCATAGAGCTTTCATAATTGGTCATATCAGGAAAGCGTTTTCCCTCAATATCTTTCAAAAAACCTGCCCAGTCAGCAACCCAGACATCGTCAGCATCGTCCAGTTCTATTTCGAGTAAAACCAGCTCGTCCCCATCCGCGCAGCGATTGAAGAGATAACCCAGACCATAGCGGTCTGCTTTATAAGCATCCCATTCTTTCGGTAATTTATCAGGCATGGCCCAGAAAGCTTTTTTTAAGACCTTGGTCATGTCATCAGAATGATCCGGGTGAAAGGCATTAATGCCATAGCTGGTACTTATGCCGCCATCCGGATGCTTATCCGTTGGCTGCATATTTTCCCACTTGCCCCTGCTCGTGTAGTGATATACTTTCATTGCCATAATCTTGTACTAAAATATAAGAAAAAACTCAAGTAACATTTACAAAGCAGGAGCCGCGGTTATGGGCAGAGCCTACCTTTCGACAGAGAAACAATTAAATGGCAATCACATAAAGGATTTGGGGGCCCTGGTAGGTACGCTGCCCCTTGAAGGCGGTATCCATGAAGGCAGGGAATATTTCAATAAAATAGCCCGCGCTGCGCGCGAGCTACATCCCGACAGTATCGGTATACACAGCGTGAAAGTTATTTTCAATCCATCCGCCGGGGGAGAACCGATACAGTTTCACGCAGTGCCTTTTAAGTTTGGTTAGCCATTCCCCGAAGTTACTTGGCGGTAGATTTAAGCATCCATGCAGCCATTTCATGCGCATTTATTAACTCAATCAACATATCAACTGTTGCCTCATCGCCCGCATCTTCTGCATCACGCAGCACAGGGTAAGTGGCTTTTACAATTTTTTCACGGTCATCAGCCAGAGACTTCACCATAGCCTCTGCCTTTAGAACCTTGGCTTCTTCCTTCAAGTCAGCCTGATCGATCAGCCCGGCAAAAGTTGTTGGCGCGTAAGCATCAAGCGCACGAATACGCTCGGCAATCTCGTCGGTTGACTCCCAAAGAGCTGTATATTGCTCTTCAAACATTTCGTGCAGCGCCTTGAACTGCATCCCTTCCACATTCCAGTGATAGCTGTGCGTTTTAAAATACAACACAAAAGTATTGGCCAATACCTTGGTAAGGCCCTCGACAATCTTCTTATTTGCTTGGCCGCTCATGTAATTTTCTTTAGACATCTTAATATCCTTTCCCAAAAAATCTAATAATGTGTTCGAATCCTTAACTAGGATTTGTCTGTGTGATTTCAAGCTAAAAACGCATAAATTCCGTTTAAGTTCAAAAACTTGATTATTTTTTAGGCTGTGGCACTGGCGGCGCCACACGGTTGGCTGGAGAGGTTGGGGCATTGCGCGCTTCTTGTCTTAAACCGCGCTCTGCCGTTTTGGTGAGGGTGATTTCCTTCAAATCCTGCTTTTCGGTAACGGGCTTAATAGCGCCACCTTGAGAAATATGTTCGCGGTGAACCGGCTGGCCTTTTTCGGCATCTTTTAAGAAAAAAATCATTTCTCTTAATCCGTCACGCGCAGGATTCATGCGGATTGTATCAATGGCATAAGCAAAATCACCATCATCCTCCAGAACGCCTATCGGTAAAACCCAGGCTTTTGACAATTCCTGCTTGTCCATGATGCCCAGCAATATCATTTCCGTCTCGGCCAGAACCGGGGCAAAATCGTCAGATACGGCAACATTCATCTCGAAAGCCTCTGCGAAATCCTTGCCTTTTGGCGCAAATTCCAGAGTAAGGCTGCTTAACCGCATGTCAAATATGATACCGCTTGGAACATAGTCAAAACCCTCATCACAGACGAGGCCGGGAAAATTTTTACTGGAAAAGAAAAGATCTATATTCATATCTTTGATATATTTTCTGCTTAGGCTACATTTTAACATGAGCAGTCCGGTTTTACCAAAGACTACATGCAATATATATAACAGATAAAGGCATTTTGCTTATGTGCGGCATTACAGGCATATTATCCCTATCCCCAAAAGATGACCTTACCAAGCCCATACGGGCCATGACCCGCACCATTAATTACCGGGGGCCAGATGGTGACGGATTCTGGAAAGATGATAAAATGGGCATTGCCCTTGGTCACCGCAGGCTCGCTATACTTGATTTGTCACCTGCGGGACACCAGCCGATGCAATCCGCCTCTGGCCGCTTTGTTATGAGCTATAACGGTGAAATTTATAATTATCTTTATCTTCAAGCCGCCCTTGAGGAGAAGGGGCACAAATTCAGGGGTCACTCTGATACCGAAGTTTTGCTAACGGCATTCGAGGAATATGGGGTTCAGAAGACACTTGAAAAAATCTCAGGGATGTTCGCCATTATTCTATGGGACAGACTTGAGGGCACGATTACATTACTGCGCGATCCACTCGGTAAAAAGCCCCTTTATATTGGCTGGGCGGGCGATTCTCTACTTATGGCCTCGGAGCTGAAGGCTCTGAAAGCTGCCCCTGATTTCAAACCTGAGGTCAACCCGGATGTGCAGGCTCTCTATTTAAAATATGCCTGCGTACCCGCTCCCTACTCTATATATAAGAATACGTGGCAGCTATTGCCGGGACACAGCCTGACACTTAACCCTGAAAAACTGGAGGAGAGGCAGAACCTGACAGAAATGATGGTTCCTTTCTGGTCGCCCTCAGATATTATTGAAAAAGGACACATTTCCCGGCAGCAACCCCACAATGATGAAACGGTAATAGGGGATTTTTCCAAACTTCTATCACAATGCGTCCGTGAAAGAATGATTTCCGATGTGCCGCTGGGCGCATTCCTGTCAGGCGGCATTGATTCCAGTACCATTGTTGCTCTCATGCAAAAACAAAGCAGCCGGCCCGTTAAGACTTTTTCGATCGGGTTTGAGGCAGAAGGGTTTAATGAAGCCGAATTTGCTAAGGAAGTTGCCAACCATCTGGGCACAGAGCACCATGAAATGTATCTCACGCCAAAAGATGCTTTGGATGTTATTCCCGATCTGCCGCGCATTTATGACGAGCCTTTTGCTGATATTTCCCAAATCCCGACCTATCTGGTTTCCAAATTTGCACGAGAGCATGTGACGGTTGCCTTATCAGGAGATGGCGGGGACGAGCTGCTTGGTGGTTATCGCAGGCATTTCCTAATTCCTCCGATATGGGGCAAGCTGAACAAAATGCCCCACTCTGTGCGGAAAGCGTTGGGGCGGATGCTCTCAACTCTTAACGCGGGCGGGTTAAATGCTCTTTGGCCAAAGCGTGACGTTCTTCTGTCTGATTCAATAGCAAAGCTTTCCGGTTTGATGCGCCAGGATGATTGGGTAGGTGTGCATGACTTTCTCCTCGGATTCTGGGAGGACCCCTATAAAATTGTGCCCGACGCTCAATATTTGCCTCTGCCCTTCAATGACAGGAAAAAACTGCCGGACAACCTTTCCTTTGCCGAGGAGCTAATGTGGCGTGACAGCATATCCTATCTGCCCAACGACATTCTGACCAAAGTGGATCGCGCTTCAATGGCCGTATCGCTGGAGGCGCGCGCACCTCTTCTTGATAAAAGGCTTTATGAGCATGTCTGGGGACTACCTGAGCACATGAAAATAAGGGGGGGTAAAGGAAAATGGCTTTTAAGGCAGGTTCTTGCGCGCCACATACCTGAGGAGATGTTTGATCGTCCAAAGAAAGGATTTTCCCCACCTCTTGCCGAGTGGTTGCTTGGCGATTTAAGAGGTTGGGCAGAAGAGCTTTTGAGGCCCGAGCGACTTGAAGCAAACGGCTTTAACCCGAAACCGGTCACACAGGCCTGGGATCTGCACCAGTCAGGCCAGCGCAATATTCCAGCACAGCTTTGGGCTATCCTTATGTATCAGGCCTGGAAGGAAAAAGAAAAAAGTTAAACCCGCCATTTCATGGCAATGTTATTAGCCTTCAGAGCATCGATTAAAGCGTTAATGCCATTTTTTTCAGTTGGGCTGACCTTTGGACCGCGGCCAAGCCTCAACAGGCTCGATAATAAGGGGTAAAGTCCGAACCAGCCTGATTCAGGGCCGCCATGTAAATTATGAGCGCCAAACTCACGGTCAGGGGCGGCCTTGGCTACTGCCTCGGCAACATCCAGGCAAATAAGCTTGAAGCAGTTCACGTCTATTTTTTCGACATTTGCCTGCAACATATTTAAAACCTTAGGCGCGTCCTGAAGAACATTCTGGTCATTTGCCGCCTGTATATCACAGGAGGTCTCTTCGGTTTCTTTGATAAGCTCTTTGATAAAGGCGCGGTTTTCATATTTTTCCTGGGCGCGGATAATAATATTTTCAAGCGCCCTGCGCTCCGCAATCTCGGCTCCATCACCACCACCCATTTCAAGATCGGACATCCAAAGCCCGACTCGACAAGGATATTGCACCAAAAACGACCAGTCTTTTTCTGAAAATTTTGATTTATACACGCTGTTCTCCCTCACGGTTAAATTTATTCTCACTAAAAAATAGCATCAAATCAATATCTTTTTGGTTTTTTATGTAAACAATTGGTTCACAAGGAAATTTTTTCCTAGTTGGTAGTAATTGATTAATATTTGCGCGCGATAATAGGGAAGGTAAGGGGAAAGCACTGAAAAAATTTATTCCCCGCTAAAAGAATAACAACAAAGGAAAATGGGTCGGACAAATGAAGGGACCAAGAGACAACAATCAGGAAATTCAAATCAGCCCCAATCCGGGATGTAAAGTATCTTATACTTTGAATAATTATCAGCCGGTGCGTTGCAGCTTCATTGGCGACGAGCCCCTGTTTTTCCTTGATACAGAAGATGCAACCGAAGAAGCCGGCTTGTTTGATGCCGCCTTCATCGATGACCTTAGCCTGGAAATTGATGCTATGGAGCATAAACTGAATGCCTATGACAAAATTTCACAGCAATTCCGGGTAAGCGATACGCATGTTGCAGATTTATTTGCAGAAAGTTGCGACGAAATTTGTGGGGGGTCCGCCGCATCTGTGCCGGACATGGCTTCATTTATCCGCAGATGCTCGGAAAGCCGCTACCTTAAAACACTCCTTGATTTTGCCGAACAGCACGGTGTTGCCCTTGAATGGTCGCCACTGGCCGAGACAGCCGATTACGACCGCAACGCTAATAAAGTATTGATTAACCCCGGCCTTGACAAAGCACTACAGGTTTTATCCGCAGCGCGCGAATTAAGGCGTGTCTGGCAGCATAAAAATGGGGTCCTCATTGACCCAACTGCTTTTTATCCGGATCAGGGTATCCTTATAAACCGTATTCAGGAAGCCGATCTTTCTGTCTCTATGGTACGCACAGCATGGGAAATGCAGCTAGCCGGTGACAAAGATGCATGGGTATGTGTTGAAAATTCCTCACTTTCAGATTTGGGCCGCGCCTTTGCGCGTGAAGCCTGCAACGACTTCAGGTCAATAAATAACGGACAAGCGGCTTTGGGTGTGATCGAGGCCTGGTTTTTATCCGAGCGTTGCAGAAAAATGGACCGCAAATATATCCAGCGCATGCTGGCCGGCCCCACTGAAAAAAGCTTTGACCAGTCAGAGTCTATCTCCAGACAGGCAGCAGCAAACCTGATTTATGCCCTTGGTGAAACCCCATACGGAAAAAATTACCTGGCATCTCACGTTCAATACATTCTGGATGACCCTATATTTTGCGAAATCAGGGACCGCGCCAACGCGAATTTCCTATGGTTTATCAAATTTGAGAACTCATATTCAGAAGCGGAACAATCCTTGCAAAAGAAAGAGGCCGTGACTCAGGGGTCACAAAATGATACAACAGCCCCCGGCGAGAAAAGTTATACACAAGAAAATGAAACTGAAATTATTGCCTTCCCCCGCGCTGAGAGCGGATCTCGAGAGCCTTCCAGAAAAGCTGCATCAGGCAGCGGCAAAGATGGCGGAACGATACTCCCTTTCGGTTAGTTTTAAAGATAGCACGACCTTTCAAACCGGTGCAATGCCGGCAGGAGCGAGAGATTAATGACCGAATTTTATGATGGAAGGCATTCGCCTTTAAAAGAATACGATTTAACTGCCGATTATGATTATGGCGAGCCCTTGCGCGCTCAGCCCTGTACCGAAGACCTAACACAAGAAGGGCGCTTTTCCGTATCAGAACTTATTGAGCGTATTGATGAGTCTGAAAGCAATTCACGCAGATTTTTGTCTCATATAGATAATGAATATACGGCCCTTTTATGGATTTTTTCCACCATTCTTGAGAGCCGCCCTGCCGCCGGCGTTCTTTTCTCCCTGACAATTGAGGATTGGGAGGTTTCTCTGCGCGAAGATCTTGAGGGCTACTCGTATGATCTGGAAGAGCAGTGCATCTACATCGGAACAGACGGACAGCCCGCCGCAAATATTAAAACAAGCCTGTATTTAAGAAACAGTGTTCTACTGGATGCCATACAGGGTCTAAGGGATATCTGGCACGACACATACACCTCATCTTATGCTAAAAGCCTAAGATTGGAGGAGCTTTTGAAATGGGAGCGTCTGCGCCGGGCCGACACCACTGTCTTTACACTTTCATGCGCACGGGACTTGTCGCATAGTGATGATCACCAGCATCTTTGGAATCATATACTCTCGCATGGCGAGGGTGACGTCGCGCTCAGTTTTGAAACGTGCGAACACACACATCTTGGCAACCCGGATTTTGAAGAAAAATGCCTGGCATTGGCCTTTATTGAGTGGTTCTCCGATGCCAGCCGCGTGACAGAAAGCGATAAATTTGCGCTCGACGAAATGGATGCCATATTGAAATCGGATACGGACATGGATTTGCGTAACGAGCGCATAACAGCCAACCTTATATCCACGGCCTTCACATTATCCGAGCACGGACAATATTTGGAAAATCTATCTCAGGAACTTGCAATAAACCCCGATTATAGCCGGATCCATGACGATATTTGCATGATGCACTTTATGCAGATCGCTGATGAGATGGAAACCGCATCTGTTGAAGCAATTCCCTTCCGCGATCAAGAGCTTGCCCGCAAAATTTTTCCCGATAGTTTCTAATTTCTTTTTCCACTGGGTCGCCCAAGGTGCTAAGCTTTGCATCTATGGTAGCCAAGCGGGAAAAGAGACACGAGTTTTATGTTCATCTGATTTCAGATGCGACAGGCACAACCCTGCAAGGCCTTGCTCGGGCAGCGCTTGCTCAATTTGAAAACATAACACCCACAGAACGCTATTGGCCCTTAATACGCACGCATAAACAATTAAGACGCGCGCTGGACGATGTTGAGAAAAACCCAGGGCTTGTTTTTTACACATTTGTAGATTCACAATTACGCCGCGAACTAAAGGCGCATTGTAATAAATTGAACATACCCTGCGTTGCGGTTCTTGATCCTATTTTAAAGGCCGTATCTTCTTATACCGGCCTGATTGCACAAGGCGTTCCGGGCGCGCAACACGCCCTTGATGAGAGCTATTTTAAAAGGGTGGACGCGATTGATTTTGCGCTCGGCTTCGATGACGGGCAAAACCTGACGGGGATTGAAGAGGCCGATGTTATTCTTGTCGGTGTATCGCGTACGTCTAAAACGCCTACATGTGTATATCTTGCAAGAAGAGGGATACGCGCTGCCAATATCCCGCTTGTCCCACGCGTACCTTTTCCTGATAAGGTGCTTGAATTAAAAACGCCTTTATTTGTCGGGTTGACCGAGTCCCCCGACCGGCTGATCCAGTTACGCTCAAGCCGTCTAAAAATGGATTCGCCCCAAGCCTCGCTTTTTGGAAACTCTTATCTTGACCCAGAGGCAGTGGATGAGGAAATCCGCGATGCGACAAAATTTTTCCGTAAAAACGGCTGGCCTATTATTGATGTCACCAAAAAATCGGTTGAGGAAACCGCGGCAGAAATCATGTTTCTTCTTCAGCGGCGCAAAGGCAAAAACCCACCAGATAAAAAGGATATACTCTCGTGAAACTGGCTGTACTTGGCTCACCTATATCGCACAGCAAATCCCCGGCACTTCACGGGCACTGGCTTGCGGAAAATAATATCCAGGGGACTTATGAGGCCATTGAGATAAAACCGGAAAATCTGGAACATGATTTTGGAAAATTACTGGAAGCTGGATATGAAGGGTTCAATGTCACGGTACCTTTAAAAGAAAAAATAGGTGTTTTTTGCGATTTTTTCGATGGTGGTGCGCAGGCCACAGGGGCGGTTAACACCATTCATTTGAAGGACCACAAACTCTATGCTTACAATACCGATATCTACGGATTTCAGCGCAATATTGAGATTAACGCCCCGACGTTTAATTGGAGTGATGGGCCTGCCGTAATTTTAGGCGCAGGCGGCGCAGCCCGTGCCGCAGCATATGTTTTACGGCAGAATAATGCGCCGGAAATTCGTATCGTAAACCGCACTGCACTCAAAGGCGTTAATTTAGCGGAGGATTTCGGCGGGCATTTTATGGAATGGGAAGACCGCGAAAAGGCATTGAAGGGCGCAAATATCCTGATAAATGCAACCAGTCTGGGAATGCAGGGTGGAAAACCCCTCAATATTAATCTGGAAAACCTGCCGGAACGCGCATTGGTCACCGACATCGTCTACACTCCTCTTATGACACCCCTTCTGACGCAGGCCCTGGAACGGGGTAATACAGTGGTGACGGGCGCGGATATGTTTTTTTATCAGGCACAAAAAAGTTTTGAAATCTGGACAGGCCTCTCCCCGCGTGTTGACGACAGCTCAAAGGAAGCGATCGCAAAATGATTAAACTTGGCCTTACCGGATCCATTGCCATGGGTAAGTCAACAGTTGCGGCGATGTTTGCCGCAAATGGCGTGCCTGTTCACGATTCCGATAAAGCCGTACACAAAGCCTTCTTGCCGGTGTCGCCTGTTTTTTCAGAAATTGCCCGCACCTTCCCTAAAAGCTGGGATAGAAAAAGCCAGACCATTGACCGTCAAAAGCTGGGACAGATTGTTTTTTCTGATGCTGAAAAGCGCACCCAGCTGGAAAACATACTTCACCCCTTTGTGTGGGAGGAGCAAGCCGCTTTCACAGCTCTCCATCAGAAAATGGGGGCGCCCGTTATTTTGTTTGATATACCGCTTCTATATGAGACTGGTGCAGATAAACGTCTTGATTATGTGGTTGTTGTAACTGCGCCGGAATTTATTCAAAAACAGCGCGCTATGAAGCGTCCCGGAATGACACATGATAAGCTTGCAGGGATACTGAACAGCCAAATGCCGGACAGTGAAAAATGTGCGCTGGCGGATTTTATTGTCCACACAGGTGCAGGAAAGGCCTTTTCAATGCGGGAAGTCAAATCTATACTGGCCACACTCAAGGATAGACATCATGCGTGAAATTATACTCGATACCGAAACAACCGGATTTGACCCTGATAATGGTGACCGCATCATTGAAATCGGGTGTGTAGAGGTTGAGAATTTTATACCAACAGGCCGTACGTACTGGCAGTACATAAACCCGGAGCGCGATGTTCCCGCAGACGCGGTTGCTGTTCACGGCATAACCACAGAATTTTTAAAGGACAAACCGACCTTTGGCGAAGTTGTCGGCGATTTCATGGATTTCATCGGCAATAACCGCATGGTCATTCACAACGCTGAATTTGATATAAAATTTTTAAACGCAGAGCTTAAAGCTTTTGGTTATCCTTCACTGCGTTTAAAAGACCACATTGATACATTACAAATTGCCCGCCAAAAGTTTCCGGGCTCCCCGGCTAATTTGGATGCGCTTTGCCGCCGCTTCGGGATAGATAACACCAACCGCGAACTGCACGGCGCGCTTCTTGACTCCCAGCTTCTTGCAGAAGTGTATCTGGAGCTCATGGGGGGGCGCCAGCACGGGCTATCTTTGGCGCGAGAGAATATGGCGGCCGCGAAAACCATGTCTTCTGACACCAACTCTTCAGGAAAACCTTTCCGTGAGCCCCGGCAGTTCTTGTTGAATGATAATGAAAAACAGGCTCACGCCGAATTTCTCGCGCAACTCAGCGACCCGCTCTGGGAAAAATACGATTCCTGATTTATTTGGTTTTCTTAGACGCCTTGGCCTTATCCGAACCCTTTTTGTAAAGTGATGTAAAATCAACAGGGTTAAGCAGAAGTGGTGGAAACCCACCTTCTTGAGTTAAGTCGGCAATAACCTTACGCACAAAAGGAAATGTCAGGCGCGGTACTTCGATAAGAAGAAGCGGACCGATTTTTTCGGCTGGCACACCTTTCATGGAAACAAGCGTTCCGTAATCAACCTCTGTGATAAAGACAACGTCTTTGCCGCGCATTGCTTTTGCGGTTACTTTGATAGCCACTTCATAAAGATCGCTGCCTTTTTCTTTATCGATTTCGCGCGTTTCAAGGTTAAACGACAATTCCGTTTTCGGGTTTTCCTGACCGGCGCGCAGCGAGTAAGGTGAATTGGGGCTTTCAAAAGAGACGTCCTTCAAATACTGCGCCAGAATTTGCAGTTGCAGAGATTCGGCATTGCGCTCTTCAACTTTATTTGAAGTTTCTACTTTTTTTGATGAGGATTCTGTGGTCTTTTTGTCTTTGGTCATTTAAAGTTTCCTTTGTCTTTCCTTGTATTTAGTATTAAGGCAAGGCTTGAAGTTAATCAAGAACAACCGATATAAGAAGTAACGGAAAAGTTTATAAATTATGGGCGGAATACCGGCAGATCTTTTAATTTACATTATCATAGCAGGCGCGCTTGTTGTGTGGCTGCGCAATACGCTTGGCACAAGAAGTGGGGATGAGCACCAAAGGCCCAATCCCTTTGAAAATCAACCGCCCGCATCTAACCAGACCGTAGAGCCTATTCCGGCAAATTCCGAAGAAGGCGCGATCCCCCTTTCCGACTTATCTGATAATGCTCTTAAAAATATCGCATTCGAAAGCGAAGACGCCAAAGACGGCTTCATGGAAATCGCGCGCGCTGACCGCATGTTCCACCCGCAAGATTTTATCAAAAACGCAAAAGAGGCATTTGTTATCGTTGTTGAGGCATTTGCCGACGGCGACAAGGAAATGCTTTCCGAGTTGCTCGCCCCTCAGGTTTACGAGGGTTTTGAGGCGGCAATTGATGAGCGCAGCAGGACTGGCGAATCCGTGGATACCGAAATCCATGCCGTACAGGCCGCCGATGTTAACGAGGCCGGCATACGCGATGGCTTTGCCTTTGTTACGCTGCGTATTCGCGCAGAAGAAACGGCTGTCATCAGGGATCGCGATGGTAAAATCATAAGCGGCGACCCCGACCGCATCACCGAAATGGCCGATTTGTGGACATTCGGACGCAAACTTAAATCAAAAGATCCAACCTGGCTTATTTACGAGACTCAGGATGGCGAACCAGAAGATCATAAAACCCCCCTTCCCGATGCCTCGTAATTTTTTCTGGGCTTGCGCCTTTTTTGCCTGTATTCTTGGTTTCGGACTTACCGGGTGTAATTCCTCACCCCCACCCGATATCGCACAACCCGAAATGCAGCAGCTTGCACTGACACAAACAGAGTTTTCATCCCTTCCCGGCTGGCCTGAAAAAAGACCCGCCGGTTTCATCGATGCCTTTTCAAAAACATGTGCCCGCCTTTCCAAAAAAGATAAAAATGCGCCTATCGGCGATAACGGAAGGTTTGGTTATGTGCAGGATTGGCTCGATATTTGTGAAAAAATGCCTGAAGATGAAGGCCTGATTACCTCATGGCTGGTTGAAAACTTCAATGTATTTGAGGTCAGCGATGGCATTTCTTCCGAGGGTCTGTTTACTGGTTATTATGAAGCTTATCTGAGCGGGTCATATGAAAAAACAGACAGGTATAATGTGCCATTACGGGCCAGACCTGATGATCTGATTATGGTCAATCTTGGTGAATTCCGCGATGAGTTGAAAGGCCAGCGCATCGCAGGGCGAAACATTGATGGTCGTCTCAAACCTTACGAAAACCGTGAGCAAATTACTTCAGGGGCTTTGCCTCAGGAACAGGATAAGGCTCTGCTATGGGTTGATAGCCCGATTGATGCTTTTTTTCTGGAAATCCAAGGATCGGGCATAGTTAAACTTGAAAATGGTGAGACCGTGCGGGTCGGATATGCAGGTCAGAACGGGCACCTATATAAAGCAATCGGCAAGACGCTGGTGGAACAAAATGAGCTGCAAAAAGAAAAAGTATCCATGCAAAGTATACGTGCGTGGCTTGAAAACAATCCTGCTCGTGCCACCGAAATCATGAACACCAATCCGTCTTATGTTTTCTTCGAAGAAAGCAAAGATACTGAGGGGCCAAAAGGCGGGGAGGGCATTGCCCTGACGGCTGAGAGATCGCTTGCAATAGACCACGGCATTTGGCCTTATGGTTTGCCATTCTGGGTTAGCACGCAACACCCGGATGAAACCAAAGCTGTTTTCCAAAAGCTTATGGTGGGGCAGGATACAGGCGGTGCTATTAAAGGCGCTGTGCGCGGTGATATCTTCTGGGGATCGGGCAAGCGCGCCGAACTATTAGCTGGCAAAATGAAATCCCGCGGCACATATTATGTGTTTCTTCCTAAGGATATGAACAGATTGGTTATGCAATAATGTCCAAAAGCTCTGTAATGCAAGAAAAAGTCGATGCTTTTTTAAAGGCCGACCTCTCCGATAAGCCTTTTCTTGTTCGTGAGGGACACATGATCGCCCGCTTTCTTTTTGCGCTTGTTCGTGACGGCACAGACACTCAGTTTTCCCTGCGCGCGATGAGTCTTGTCTACACCACGCTCATCACCATCGTGCCCCTTCTTGCCGTTTCGTTTTCAGTGTTAAAAGGATTTGGCGTGCAAAATCAGCTTGAGCCGTTTCTGGGTCAGCTTTTAAGCGGTTTAGGCAGTGCACAGGCACAGGAAATTACAGAAAAAATTGTCGACTTCGTAGATAATATTAAGGTCGGCGTGCTTGGTGCGATCGGTCTGGCCTTCCTGATTTATTCTGTCGTCTCTTTGATGCAAAAAATTGAATGGTCATTTAACTATATCTGGCGTGTTGGTCAGGGTCGGTCAGTGGCTAAGCGTTTTAGCGACTATCTAACGGTTTTATTTATCGGGCCTCTGGCTATATTCCTTTCTACCAGCGCCACGACCATACTGCGCCATTCCGATTTTTACCTGACACTGCAGGATATGGCCTTCGTTGGCTCAATATTGTCGTTTTTCGGGCTTCTTGTGCCTTGGCTGGTTCTGGCAATTGGTTTTGCGGCACTCTATATATTCATGCCCAATACAAAAGTCCAGATTATGCCCGCTTTTGTCGGGGGTCTTTTTGCGGCATTTATCTGGAAGGTCATGGGATATGTTTTCTCCCTATTTGTGACAAGCTCGACCACGTATGTTGCGATATATGCCGCCTTCGCAACGCTGATTTTATTTATGGTCTGGATTTATATCGGATGGCTGGTGGTTCTGCTGGGCTGCAATATTGCTTTCTACGCACAGCATCCGCGCTTTCTTAGAATAAGTCGCCAGCCGCTTCTTTTGTCCACCCGCCTGATGCACAATTACGGGCTGAGTATTGTTTATTATATCGGAAAATCACACCATGATCGCAATCTCAAATGGACAACGGAAGGCTTGGCCAAAAGTGTCAATGCGCCCCCGATTGCAGTTGAAAGAATTCTGGACGCCTTGACCGAAAAGGGTCTTGTTCTGGCCACAGGGGATAATGAACCGACCTGGCACCCGGCTGTGTCCTTTGCGACGACGCCCATGCAGGATGTCTTTGATGCGCTGGAAAGCTATGGGCGCGCCGGAAAATTGAGCCTTGCTGCGCCCGCCTCACCTGCGCCTGTGGCAAAATTGCTGGATACCATGCTTGAAGACAGGCATGAAACACTCGGAAAGCTTTCTATTGAGAAAGCCCTCGGCATTGGGGAACATGCTGAAGAAAAATAAAATGGACTGAAATCAGGTTTTTGGTCTGACCACTATTACCTGATTATATTTCCACTTGCGCGGCTCGCCTTTGAAAATCTTTGAGATAATTTTACGCACCAGCGCTTTTGAGGGCACAAGCCTCAGCGGCCATTGGTGGAAATGTTCAACCACCTCAAATCCACGCGATACAAAATAGTCTTCCAGCTCCCGATAAGTCCACTCACGAATGTGGTGTGGGTTGTCGGGCGTCTTTTGGTCTTCATGCGTCATTCGGGCACGGTCAGGCGTGGAAAATAATATGACCCCGTCATCTGCCAGCTTTAAACGCGCGTAATCCAGTAATTTATCAGGGTTCATAAGATGCTCGATAACATCTGAACTGATAATTAAATCCGCCTTGGGAAGATCCATATCCTCTTTTGGGTTTTCGAAATCATCAACAACCCATGTTCCGTAATTATATGTGCTCTGGCAATATTCAATCGCAGAGGGCTGGTCAACACCTATAATATGCGCTTTTGGATTCTTGTTATGCACCAGTCTCAGCTTGGGCGCCGGCCCACAACCTACATCCATAATGGTTTTGATATCGCGCTTTTCCGCAAGTTCTGCCGCATAAACATACACATAATACTGGTACAGAAAAGCCTGGCGCGTTCTGTTGGCGTCCCAATAGTCTTTGCCACTAACCGCATCCATAGTTTCAAGCGTTTCATTAGGCTCATAATCCGCGGGAAGTCCGTAGGTTTCCTTAGTTTGAGTATCTTTTCGCATGAGTTTCCTTTTTAAGCTGATTTCCAAGCGGACAAATCTATATCCAGTAATTTTTCAAGATTTTCTATGTCTTCAATGACATAGGCGCGAAGCTCTTCACGAAGTTCAGGGTCAATGCCTGACCGATATTCCTGTTTGCCTGAGAACAGATTTTGCACCCTGTTGCCACTTGTATTTCCCTCCATGGTTTCCCGACCAAAGAGGAGCTTCCCAAATCTGTTTTTCATGTAGCTTGCTTTTGTCTTCTTTGGTCCGGCAACGTTTATTTTGCGATTGACGACCCCCGGCGTGGTGCCCGCCTCAATGCCTGCAAATGCACATATATCCCTGTACGTATCTTCGCCGCGGCCTTCCATTTCCTCCATCATCAAAGGCTTTATATTCTCGCGGGGGAAGTTCTCCAGCATATATTTCACCGGCTTTGATAAAAGCCCGTGCTCCATCCATGTCGCATAGCTGTTGTAGTGAACAAGGATATCACCAAAAGAAAAATTAGCACCAATTCCCTGTTTTTTTATGTGCCAGTAATGCGAGAAGGCCCGGTCAATCGGGTTTCTAAGTCCAAATATCAGCTTTGCATCCGGGTTATATCCCGCTATCCGCTCCAACGCATAGGGGCTGCATATATAGGAATAAGTCGGATCAAACCTGATTTTATTTTCATCTTCGCCTTTTGCGTTGTGCGTAAATTGTAGATCGTACCAGTCTTCACCTTTTGAATAATGCAGATCAAAATAATGAATCCGGTCTTCGGCACTGGTCACGATCTGCGGATTCTCACATAAGGCCCGATACACCCAGGTTGTGGCCGTTTTTGGGGGCCCGAGATGAAAAAGCTCGACAGGTTTTTTGAAGTCATTCATAAAAAATATACCTCACCGAAGCGTGCGGCCACGGCGTGAGATTAGTTTTTTATAGTCTAGCGGTAAAATAGTAATTAATACAATAAGGAAAAAGGCAAGTCCGGTTCCAATCTGGTCATAGGCTGCTCCAACCAGAACCCCTGCCGCTGCAAATGCGGTCGTCATATTGGCCGTTGTAACCAGCATAACCCCATCCAGCCTGCGCACGGCCAATGTCATTGCAATGCCTCGCACAGCAAAGGCTGCCAGAACCGCAAAGGCTGCCCCACTGCCACCCAGATAAGGGATAAGAATGATGCTCATCAAAACCATAACTGTTGTGGAGACTATACTTAGACCCAGATTCCATCCGGCATGGCCCGCCATAGTCATGTAATCCTCTAATGACCCGAAGCTTGTGTTTACGACAAAGGCTGCCGAGAGAATAAGCAAAACGGGATAGGCGTTATCACAAGTGTCGCAGAAGAGCGATGTTCCCCATTCCCCCAGTACAAGCATTGCCAACGCCCCGAGCGTTGCGATCGCAAAACCGATAAAACGCATGATTTTGAATTCGAATGCGGCCATATCAGTTGCCTCGCTGCCGAAATGCGCCCCAAGTCGCGGCGCAAGGAGCTGGGAAAGGCCTTGCTTGCCAACCAGTAAAAGCCGGCCAAAACGCGAGGCGATCGCGTAATCTGCGGCGGTAATGGCACTGGATAACGCCCCGACCAAAATAAGGTCAAACCCTCTCGATTGCTGGTTCAGGCCATAGGTAAAAAGATTTTTTAAACCGTATTTTATGTCCCATTCGGTAAAAACTTTGCGCCCCAGATTTGGATAAACCGGATCCTTCATAAAAATCGCAATAACTGGCACAAGCAATGACAAATTAAGCGCGAATGCCATACCGTAAATATGGGGAGAAAAAAGATAGGCGCCGATTAAAAATCCAGCCTTCAAAACATTGGGCCATATTTCGTTATATGTGATTGAGATTTGCACTTCCTGACGCGCTCTGTGCCAGGCCGCCATTACGCGCCTGAGCGCTTCCAGTATAACCATCGGGCTTAACACATAAAGCCAGGCGTCCAGATTTGGCATATCAAATATATCGGACCAGAGGCTGGCTGATACAGTCATCAGGCCCGTTACAAGCAAGGCAAAAATTATTACCCAACTCATAACCCTTCCGGTCAGTTCGTGGCCCAATTCATTTTGGTCGGGCTCGTTTTTTAGGCGTGATCCGTGAAACAGGATAATGCTGCAAAAAGGGCCTGCCAACACCATCCCCAGCAGACTGACTACGGCCAGCGCAACCATAAAAACACCGAATTCGCTCTTATCGAGTATACGGGCGGCCAACCAGAGTAAGGCAATATTTGCAAATATTGCGATGAATTTTGACGACAGACTAACCGTTGCCGCGTGGAAATAGGCTTTTAAAAAATTCATAAAATAATGACTCGCTAAAACCAGCGCATGATTTTGAAGATGATGATTTGTATAAGTGTAACTGCGGTAAGGAAGCCACAGAAAATCCAGAAGGCAAGATCGTTTTCAACGCCCGGCATTCCGCCAATGTTAATGCCAAACAAGCCTGTCAGGAACCCGAGAGGTAGAAAGATAGCCGCAATGACCGAAAGAATATAAAGATTTTTGTTCAACTGATCCGATAAGACTGTGTTCAGCTCTTCCTTCACAATCTGGGCGCGCTCGCGCACTGTATCCAGATCCTCAACATAACGCACAAGATGGTTGTAGCTTTCCTGCAAGCTTCTTTTGTCATGGGCACTGGGCCAGGACATCTCGCTGGCGCGAA
>NZNU01000019.1 GCA_002695035.1 Micavibrio sp.
CCAGCATCAGTGCGGCCCGCACATTGTACGCGAATATCCTGCTGGCAGAAAGCATTCAGGGCATCTTCAACCACCTGCTGAACGGTTGGCAAATTATCCTGTATCTGCCAACCGCAAAACGGCGTACCATCATATTCAACTGTTAATTTCCAACGCTGTTTCATAATCGGCTATTTCTAAAGTCTTCGTGCAGATTTGTCACATTCTATTTAATTGACATAATCACATAAAATCTGTATTATTTCACGATGACATGTTTAAGGCGACATTTTGACCATACTATATCTGCATATCTTGAGCTTAATGAAAAAAAATCAAAGGGTCAGAGATATCAGTTGAGTTGGACTTGGACAGAAGCAGCAGGTATCCATGCAGGCACAATTGAAGGTCCTAAATTCTCAAGTCTTGAAGAGGCGGAAGCGAAATATAATGCGCTTATGGTAGCCGATAGGAAAGAAAAGCTGTCCTCTATTGGAGCATTTAAAAATCACCGGAAAGGTTTTGGAAAATTTTTTAAAGCTATTAAAAACTCTATCGTTATGGAGGAAAAAGATTTATATCCCGAACTCTATGCTGACCCGTTTAAAGAAAAGACATATTTATTTGGAAACATCCTTAGGATGAACACGAGTATGCCTGATTTGACTGAAGCCGAAGTCACTTATCTTACAGACAAAATATGTTCTGATTATGGCATTGTAAAACCAAATATAACTTTGGATATAGAGAAAAAAGAGGGGAATTCCTGCTATGGATATTATTCCGTAGAAGAGAATAAGCTCTACCTATCGACACTGTCTCCACTCGTTTTTTTCCATGAAATAGCACATGTCGTTAACGCACATGCTGTTGACCCCTCTATAAGCACTCATCACGGGGAGATGTTTAACCGCCTTCAGGTGCAGCTGATGGATAAATATACAGAATTTGAGGGAAATAAGCTATTTGAGGCGATGCAGGGGTTTGATTTATTCAGGCCGGGCATCACGTATGGGGATATAATGATGCCAATAGGAATGCTGTCGGATAAACCTTTGTTAAAACCTATGTCACAGGAAATGGGTTAGATGAAAGTCCTTAGATCACACTTTTCTCATGCAGCAGGCGCCCACATAGAATTGGTCGAAAATGAAAAAGCATGGCGTAATAAATATGCTGTACGCTTTAATTGGCAAAGTCTTGGAGTCTCACATACCTATGATAAGTATGACGATCTGATGATAGCAGACTATCTTTATAATATCATAAGTTTATCCAGCCCGGATACGATGGATACCAGGGTTTGGAGTATAAAAAACCAGTCATTGGCGGGGCGTATGCCCGAAAAGCTTTCTTTTCTTACCAAAATGCTCGGAGGCAATGAAGGTTACAGAGACATCGACGATGCGGCAAAAGATAATACCTATAGCATGGATGCATATTTTTCGTCTTTCCTGGGATATAACAAATCGTTGGATGAAGAGGCCGAACTTAGCCTGGAACAATGCCAGGAGCTCATAGATGTTATCTGCGAGGACTTTGGGTGTGATGCTCCTGAGTTACATTATCGTGAGTTGCCGGATGGACATGATCAAATCAAATGGTTGAAAAAAAACCAACTCACAGAGGGTGTATATTTTCCTTACACTGATGAGGTTCTTTTAGTAAACCCTACAAAGACAACTTTACTGCACGAAATGGCTCATGCTCTGGATCAAAGAGCGGCTGAACCTGGTATGTATCAATCACACGGCGCGATGTTTAATCGTATTTATACGCAGTTGCTGGCGGAATATGCAGGCCATGACGCCGAAATTGTAGTTTCCTACGCAAACCAACGAAATTTGTATGGGCCAAAGCATCCGAGCGTCGATCAGGTTATGGAACCTGTTAATCTGCTATCAAGAAAACCTCTTACGACTGAAGAATTTGAGGGAGAAGACAAACCGCCTGTTTTAAGTCAAAACGGTCCCGGTCTCTAGATAATTACCGTTAATGGCTGCTTCCGCAGACATTGCCTGCTTGTTTTCAGGTTGTATCATGTCAAGCTTCAGGAGCGTACCTTGCCCGCAAACAACATTACCTGCTTTCGTTACCAATGTACCGGGAGATTCATCGCCTGACTCATCAAGAACAATTGCAGATTTCACTTTGAAACGCTTCCCCAGACTATTCTCGAAATATGTTCCGGGCCACGGATTCAACGCCCTGACCTGGCGGTTTATTTCTTTTGCTGTTTGATGCCAGTTGATCTTCCCATCTTCTTTCTTAAGCATAGAAGCATAAGATGAGTCTGCATCATTTTGTTTTTCAGAATGTGGTTTTTTCTCTGTTTTACAAATATTGCCAAGCACTTTTACAAGCGCGTCTGCCCCCTGTCTTGCGAGCGTGTCGTGAAGGGACTGGGCCGTAGTGGTATCAGTGATAGGGGTCTCGGTTTTTACAATCATCGGGCCGGTATCAAGACCTTTTTCCATCTGCATGATTGTTACACCGCTAATGTCATCACCTTTCCAGATTGAATATTGTATCGGTGCGGCCCCGCGCCATTTAGGTAAAAGAGATGCATGGATATTTAGACACCCATAAGCGGGCGCATTCAAAACCTCTTCAGGAAGGATAAGGCCATATGCTGCGACGATTGCAATATCAGCATTATGATTTTTAAATTTGGCTATAGCGTCTTTGTTCTTCTTAAAAGAAGGGGGGGTAAAAACATCTATATTGTTTTCTTCGGCCAGAAGGTGAACAGGGGATTTTTGTACATTCTTCCCACGGCCTTTGGGGCGAGGCGGTTGTGTATAGACTGCGGCGATTTCGTATTCTGTGTCAATAAGTGTCTGAAGAGCAGGCACGGAGAAATCAGGTGTGCCCATAAAGACAATTTTTAAAGGAGCTTTAGCCATAAATTTATTAAAGAATATCCTGATTTTTCTTCATTTTGGCCACCTTTTTGACGATCATATTGCGTTTCAGGCGGGACAGGTAATCAATAAAAAGAATACCGTCAAGATGGTCGATTTCGTGTTGCACGCAATGAGATGCAAGACCGGAGAATTCGCCTTCCTGCTCTTTGCCGTGATAATCAATATATTTAACACGTACAGTTTTAGGGCGTTCAACCTCTGCGAATTGCTCAGGGATAGACAGGCATCCTTCTTCCCAAACACTTGGCTCTTCCGACCTCCAGATAATTTCCGGATTAACCATGCAAATGGGGGTTCGCTCTTCCTCATTTTCAGATCCGGAATTCAGATCCATAACAAATACGCGATTTAATAAGCCCACTTGATTTGCCGCCAGCCCTATACCCGGCGCACCGTACATGGACTCCAGCATTTTATCCATCTGTTTACGCAAGTCATCATCGACTGTTCCAACAGGCTTTGCGACCTCTTTCAAAACAGGATCAGGAATAAGAATTATAGGCAGTGTTGACATGGGTGTGAGTATAAAAACTGGGTTGTTATTTTACAAGTGCTAAGATTTTAAGCCAGCCTAACTGTCCTTCTTCTCATCAGTTTCAGTCAATTCAGGGGCGGTTAAGTGACGTGATGTGGTTTCTACGGCACTTAAATCCGGTAAGCTGTCTGCACCCCCGCCCAATTGATAGTCTTTGAAGCGCCTGGCTTGGGGCAAGACATTGCTTTCAAGTGAACCGACCGCTTTATTATAACTGTCGATGGCACGCTCAAGACCTTTGCCCATATTTTCCATGTGCCCTCCGAAGGAGGAGATACGCTTATAAAGCTCCATGCCCAAATCTGAAATTTCCTTGGCAGACTCGGCGAGTTTTTCCTGTGACCAGCCATACATCACGGCCTTACAAAGAGAAATCAAAGTTGTGGGAGAGGCCGGTATTACGCGTTGGTCAACGCCAGCCTCAATAAGGGCTGGATCGCGCTCTAGAGCTGCTGAGAAATAACTTTCACCCGGTAAAAACATAATGACAAATTCAGGTGAGTCGAATTGTGACCAATAAGATTTAGAACCAAGTCTTTTGATGTGGTCTTTGACATGGCGCGCATGGGCGTCAAGCGCCTGATTGCGTTCCGACTCCGAAATATCTTCCTTGAAAGCATTTAAGTATGAATCAATGGGTGCCTTGGCATCAATAATGACTTGTTTGCCACCGGGCAAATGTACAATTGCGTCCGGCCTTTGACCGTCGCCGGAAACCTGAAGAGAGAAGTGGACTTCCTCAACCATTCCCGCCATTTCCAAACAGCGCTTAAGCTGCATTTCACCCCATTGTCCACGTGTGGAGGGGGAGCGGAGCGCTTGCACAAGAGAGGATGTTTCCTGACGTAACTTGGCCTGATCTTCATTCATATGAGAAATTTGTGTGCGAAGTTCCGTGTAAGCAGTCAGGCGTGCTTTTTCAAGCGTTTGTAACTTCTCATCCATGGTCTCAAGCGTTTTATTAACGGGGCCAAGTAAATCGGAAATAGCCTTTTGCCGCTTCTCAAGATCATATGAATTATCTTTATGAGCTTCTTTGAGACGCATCTCGGCCAATTGTAAAAAGCTTTCCGCGCTTTTTTTCATGGATTCTTGCGCCAAGGCATCAAAGGTCTGGCCCATATTCTCCATTGCGGCCTTTTCTTTTTCAAGGGCACTAATACGGCGCATAGCATAGGCAAAAACAAATATAGCCCCTAAAACAAGACCAATGGAAAGGCTGACAAAATCTATTGTGAATCCGGTAGGCATGAAATATTTATCGCATGTGAACCCTGTAGGGGCAATGTTTAATTCGATCCCCGCTTTTAAAGTTTTTCACGATTTTTTATCCTAATCGCGATATACTGTTCTTCATGAGACAAAAAGAACATGGAAATATTGTTGTCTATCTTTTGATCGCGGTTGTGTTGCTGGGCGGGCTAACATTTACAATGAGCCGTTCCAACCAGGGCGAGAGTACTGAATCACAACTCAGCCAGGCCGAAGCTCAGGCTCTTGCTGTTCGTATATTAGAATATAAAACCTCTATGGATATGGCTATCCAAAATATGGCAGATTATGGCGTTGATATTGAAGATATCAGTGTTATGCCGCCCACTTTTTCAGGGTTTGACAGTGAGCCTCCTGCGCATATAACAAAATTATTCCACCCAGCGGGTGGTGGTGTAAATTTTTGGAGTATGCCTGATAGCATTGCAACAGATCCTACTCTAAGTGCTTTCGTGTTTAGCGTCCGCAATTTTGAGTGGACGCCTACTTCTGATCCTGAGCCTGTATTCCTCGCACGTCGGATAAAAAAAGAGGTCTGTGAGGAGCTAAACAAAATGGTATTAGGTACCACCGAACCTTTGACAGGAACGAATGATCCTGCTGTAACGGCTAATTGTCCGGATTGCGCGGAAAAAATAGCTTATTGTTTGCACATACCAACGGGTGATGTTTATTTCTACTATCACCTTTTGGAAGTTAATTAAACAGATACAATCTGATAGATTGAAGTCTTGAAATCTTCGATCCCATAACCTTCAACGGCGCTGGTCGAATGCGCTAATGGAAAAGCCGCTGCATGGTTTTTAAGCGTCTTTTCTGTTTTATCTTTGATATCTCTTAATATTGTGGGTTTTTGCTTATCCGCTTTAGTGAAAACAATTCGGTAGTTTACACCGGCCTCATCCAGCATTTCCATCATCTCAGTATCCGAGGGTTTCAACCCGTGGCGCGCATCAATAAGGACGAAAACACAACGCAAATTGACCCGACCACGCAAATAATTCTTCATCAATTTAGTCCAGTCACGAACCTTTGATTTTGAGACCTTTGCAAAGCCATATCCCGGTAAATCAACAATATAGGCAAGTCCTTCACCAAGGTTAAAGAAGTTCAGTTCCTGTGTTCTGCCCGGTGTGTTGGAGGTGCGCGCCAATGCTTTACGGCCTACAACGGCATTAATCAGAGAAGATTTCCCGACATTGGACCGGCCGATAAAGGCCACTTCCGGCATGTCAGGATCAGGTAGCTGGTCGAGTGAAACAACCCCTTTCACAAAATCACAAGGCCCGGCAAAAACGCGGCGCGCTTCTGCCTTTATGTGTGGGTCAACTTCAGTCTCATCCATAAGAAATACTATTTCTTTTCTGGTTTGTCAGATGAGTCTTTTCCGCTGTCGCTTTCTTCATCACCGAAAAGAGCTTCTTCGACATCTTCCTCAACCATTTCCATGCGAGGATGTATAGCGGGACCATCTTCAATCTGCTTGTCCAGTTTTTCTTCGGTAGCGGATTTATCAAACAAGTGAATAGGGACACCCATGGATTTCATGATGATCATTTGCTGTAAAACAGAGAGCGCGTTACTGACTGTCCAGTATATAACCAGACCAGCGGCAAAACCTGAAAGGATGAACGTGATGAAGAACGGGAAGTATTTCATCATCGTCTTTTGTATAGGGTCTTGCGGCGGCGGGTTCAGCTTTTGCTGCAAAACCATGAAAAACAACATGATGCATGGCCAGATACCTATCATTAAAAATGAGGGGGGATCATAGGGTAAAAGCCCAAATAGGTTGAATATAGATGTCGGGTCAGGTTGTGATAGATCCTGAATCCAGCCGAAAAACGGTGCATGACGCATTTCCAGAGTAATGTAAATAACCTTATACATCGCAAAGAAAATTGGAATCTGAAGCAGAATCGGGAAACAACCGGCCATTGGATTGACCTTTTCTTTTTCGTAGAGCTTCACCATTTCTTTTTGCAACTTGGCCTTATCATCCTTATAGCGGTCACGTAATTCCGTCATTTGCGGCGCCACTTTTTTCAACTTAGCAAAAGAGCGGAATGAGGCATTGGCAAGTGGGAAGACTGCCAGACGGAGAAGGAAAGTCAGCATAATAATGGCGACACCAAAGTTGCCGACAAGATCATAAAATGTTGTTAAAAGCCAATAGAATGGGCGTGTCAGAAAGTATAAAATTCCGAAATCAACGGCCAGATCAAAGTGCTTTACCCCTAGATTTTGTTCATAGGCATCCAGTATTTTTACTTTTTTGGCACCTGCGTAAATATGCGTTTCATTACCAACAGTTTCACCGGTTGCGATTTCCATGCCTTGACCAGTAAAATCCGACTGATAAAGCGCGCGCGCATTTGCATCCCGAGAAGGAGACTGGACAAAACGAAAGGTCTTGGCTGAGTTTTGTTCGGGAAGTAAGCTGACGACCCAGTATTTCTGTCCAAAACCTATCCAACCGGAAGACGCCTTGAAAGATTGTACAGGCGTGTCATCCATGTCTGAAAAACCCGGCTCTTCCAGATTTCCGTCGAAATAGCCAAGCGGTCCTTCATGAACAATTGCGCGATCCTGCAAATTGGCAGGGCGTCCGCGACGTGCGACAGCACCATACGGGAAAAGGGTTACAGAAGACACTGTTGTGTTTGTTACTGAATCGTTGACTGTGAAAAGATAATGTTCATCAACGCTTATTTGTTTGGTGAAGATAAGCCCCTGAGGCGACTGCCAACGGAGTGTAACAGGGCTCTCAGGTGTTAAATCGGCATTCCCGCCCACAACAGACCACTCAGTGTCCGGTCCGGGCACAGTGATATTCGGTTGTGCGCTTACCCAGCCTGTTTCAGCATAATAGGGGTATTCGCTCCCGACAGGAGAGAGGAGTGAAACTTCCTCTTCTTTCTCAAGTGTTTTATAATAGTTTTTAAGCGAGAGGTCGTCTATGCGTGCGCCTTTAAGTAAGATCGACCCATCAATTTCAGGGGCGTCAAAGCTGATCCTGTTCGCTGACTCCGACAATACTTCATTTCGATCGCGCTTTGTATCAATAGACGTATTCTGTGGCGTATTTCCGGCCGTTTCCAAAGTACGGCTTGTTTGGTTTTGTGTGTTCTGCTTTTGGGCCTCGCGAAGGGCTTCTGTTTTTGGGCCCATAATGAAATGGTCAAATGCCGCCCAGATGATAATTGCCACAAGTACAAAAATAATCAGGTTGCGCATATCGCCGGGATGCATATCGCCTTTTTTGTTCGCAGACATAATTTAAAAACCTTTTGCTTTAGCCTTAAGAATAAAAATAAGTTTTATTTCGTTGAATTGGGTTTTTTATAGACCATGAGATCACGCCACGCAAACCGTTTTGGTACTTTGTCCTCAAAGCCAGCTGAACTCCACGGATGGCATCTGGTAATGCGTTTTAAGGCCAGGAAAAAACCCTTGCCTATACCATGTTTCTCAATGGCTTCAACCGTGTATGCCGAGCATGTCGGATGAAAGCGACAATTCCCACCCAAAAGAGGGGAGACCAGAAACTGATAAGCTTTGATCAATGAAATAAAAACTTTTTTCATTCTTTTTCTAAAATAGTTTGATAAAGCCGGGTATAGGCTTTTATCGTGCTTTCTTTGCTAAATACATTCCTGTATTTGTTGTATCCTTCTTGAACCAGCTTCTCTCTCAGTGGCTTTGATTTTTTAAGTTTATTTATCGCTTGAACTAAAGCATTTACATTGTTTTTGGGAACAACAAGACCATTCTCTCCATCCTCGACAAATTGAGCAGGACCATCAGCATCTGATACGATAACGGGAGTTTTCTGTGCCCAGCTTTGCACAAATACCGTGCCGAACGGCTCGAAACGCGATATGAAAAGACAGATATCGCAAGCTTGTAATAATGCGGCACGGTCGTCTCGCCACCCAAGAAAACGGCATCTCTCATAAACCCCCTCTCGTTTTGCAAGCGCGATAAGTTTTTCGCGGTCAGGGCCTTCTCCCGCAAGCCATAAATAGCAATGAGGTATTTCTTTGATAGCTTTAATGGCAACATCCAATGCTTTGCTATCATGATAGCGAGCCAGCGTCAGGCAAACGAGTGCATCCTCAGGTGTATCCAGTTCTTTCCTGGATATACTAACGCTGTGAATTTCAGTTTCCGCAAAATTGGGAAGGAAAAAAACAGGTCTTTTGTGCTCATCATTAGAGATGATGTAGTCTTTGATTTTAGGGGTAATAGCCAGAAAGGCATCAGTTTGTTTAAAGTTCTTAAGCTTGTAATAATTCCCGAGCCTTGAAATGACTTTGTAATTGTATCTTTTTCGTTTGGAAGGAATTTTAGAGCTGGCGCGAGACATCCATGATTGTACTATATCAGGCTGGTATGCGTTGATGATATGAGTGAGGCGCAAAGGCGTGTAGAAATCAATGGAGCCACCGAAGGGCAACACAGTATAGGGTATGTTATATCTGCTAAAACGTGAAAGTCGTTCGGGGTGGTTTCTGGTAACGATATGTTGTTCAAAGCCTGCTTCTGCCAAGGCAATACAGGTATCTGCGAATGCCGTTTCGGCTCCACCGAAGCGGGCGCCCGCCATAATTTGCAAAATTTTAGGGGTAAAAGACATATGTCCAATTAATTAACGGGCTTGCTGCTTTTTAAGCTGCGCGTTTATCTCTTTAGCAAAATCACGATTAAGGAAGCCAACGAGTTCATCTCTTTTACCCGTATCATGCAGGTCATCAAGAAAGTCCTGGCAGTCCTCTTTCCGGGTAACCGCAACCCAGTCGACTTGCTGGTCTTGCATAATGGCCACCTCGTTAGTCAAATCAAAATACGCCCTCATTTTAGATGTGGTTAAGAGACTTTGACGTGACAGAAGAGATGAAAAGCGTCTTTTTGCATTGTCGAGAGGAGCTTCAAGAGGGCCCTTAAAGTTTGTGTAAGCGGTTCTGATATCATCTTTCATTTGCGGGTTAGCATCGCCACAGCTTTTAACGCTTTTTTTCATACCCGATAATAAATGTTCGATAGAATGAATAACACCGTTTTGCGTTGTTAGAATTTCAAACTCGATACGTTGTGACTCAGAGGCTTCATTAATAATTTCGTTTGTCCTCTGTTCCCACTTTTCTGCCAGATCGCTTGCGCGTTGAGCATAAGAGGGAATAGTAGCCGTCACGGTAAATGCTAGCAGGGATATGAGAAGAAAGTGTTTCAGCATGATATGTACCCGCTTACTTGCTCCACCAGCCCTTTTTCTTCTTTTCAGGAGCCTTGTTTACGACCTCGTAATCTTTAGGAGCATCGTCTTTAGGGGAGTCATCCTTTTTTTCGGCCTTTTTCTTCTCATCATTGGCAGGCTTTTTGGACTTATCTGTCTTCTCTGATGACTTTGATTTGGATTTAGAAGCTGTCTTTTTAGGCTTCTTTTCTTCGTCTTTATCATCTTTCTTTGACGATGTGTCTTTATCTGCCGTAGTTTTCTTTTTTACAGGTTTTTTACCAGACTTAGTGTCTTCTTTGTTGTCCTTAGAAGTGTCTTTATTGGAATCAGACGCTTTGCTATCTGACTTTTTATCCTCTACACTTTCCGTTCTCTCATCGTTAGACTTTTTGGAAGAGGCTGATTTACCGCGCCCGCGTGTCTTTTTAGACTTATTGTCATCGGATTTATCATCCGAAGATTTGTCATCTTTTGATGGTTTGTTATTTTTCTGGTGACCGTTTTTGTCGCTTCTATTTTTATTATTGTTATTATTTTTCTCATCTCTGTTTTCATTATCGCTTGAGTTGTCAGAGCGATTACGTCCACCGCGGCGGCCGCGTTTTGAACGGGATGACTTTTTATTATCGTCGTTATTATTATTATTGTTATTGGACTTCTGATTATTATTTTGCTGATTATTGTTATCAGATTTGCCGCCCTCGGTTTCAACTTCAAAATTGGCCGGGGCAAGGGCTTCATCAACTTCAATTGCAACACTTACATTATGACGTTTTTCAACGTCAGTCAGAAGGTGACGCTTATGGTTTAGTATATAAAGAGCCACTTCGTTGGGGATGCGTAACTTAACCGAAGAAATTTTGCCTTTGATAGCCTGTTCCTCAATGGCGCGTATAGCGATAACTGCAGCGGAATCAACTGTTCTCGTATAACCGAAACCTTCGCAATGTTCACAGAGTTTAAATTGTGACTCCGTAACACTTGGATTTAGGCGCTGACGGGACAATTCAAGCAGGCCAAAATTCGATATACGTCCAATCTGGATACGCGCACGATCCGAGGATAGGGCTTCTTTTAATTTACGTTCAACCTTGCCGTTATTGCGGCGGTCTTCCATGTCGATAAAGTCGATAACAACCAGACCACCCAGGTCGCGCAGTTTAAGTTGGCGCGCAACCTCTTCCGCAGATTCTAGATTGGTGCGCAATGCTGTTTCTTCAATATGGCGTTCTTTTGTTGCGCGGCCTGAGTTAACGTCAACAGCAACCAATGCCTCCGTTGGGTTAATTACAATATATCCGCCGGATTTCAGCTGGACAACAGGTTCACTAATGGCTGCAATTTGGCTTTCGACACCGTATTTTTGGAACAACGGAACACCCTTATCAGTATATTCCTGCACACGCTTTGCATGTGAGGGGATAAGCATTTTCATTTGTTTTTTTGCGGTTTTGTAAGCATCTCCGCCTGCGACCAAGACATCTTCAATGTCGCGTGTGTAAATATCGCGAAGGGCGCGTTTTACAAGGTCGCCCTCTTCATAAACACAAGCCGGTGCAATGGATTTCAGTGTAAGATCACGAATATCGTCCCAAAGGCGCATCAAATAATCCAAGTCACGCTTGATTTCGGATTTAGTACGCTCGGTTCCTGCTGTTCTTAAAATAACAGACATCCCATCTGGAACATTCAGCTCTTTAAGAATTTCACGCATTCTCTTGCGTTCTTTAAAATTAGCAATTTTACGACTTACACCGCCAGCACGCGGGCTGTTTGGCATCAGCACACAGTAGCGACCGGGCAAGGACAGATAAGTGGTAACAGCCGCACCCTTGTTGCCGCGCTCTTCTTTCTGCGCCTGAACCAGCATGATCTGGCCACGCTTCACAACTTCTTGGATTTTATAATTTTTCTTTAACGTAGGTCTGACGGTCTGTTCACCTTCGGCCATGTCACCGCCAACAATTTCGACGGCACGGGTTCTTTTTGCGCGTCCGCGATTGCGGCGTCCACGGCGATGGTTAACCTTAAAACTCTGGTCATCAGAGGGCTTTTCTTCTGTGTCGTCCTCGTCGGCATCATCTTCAGTGACGTCATCCTCGTCATCTTCATCTTCGCTGTCTTCGGCTTCTTCCTCGGCAGCAATAGCCTCCATCTCTTCCTTCTGGGCTTCTATCAAAGCCTCGCGGTCAGCAATGGGAATGCGGAAATAATCAGGATGAATTTCAGAAAAAGGTAAAAAGCCGTGCCTGTTACCGCCGAAATTAACGAAAGCCGCCTGAAGAGAAGGCTCCACACGTGTTACCTTTGCCAAGAAAATACTGCCCTTGAGCTGCTTTCTCAGCGCGCTTTCGTAATCGAAATCAATTAATTCATTATTATCAACGACGGCAACGCGCATTTCTTCCTTATGCGTTGCGTCAACAAGTAGACGTCTTACCATTTTGAACTCCTTTGCGGTGCTGCCTGGATTACCGTTTCTTTTGTTTACGAAAATCCGGCGCAAAATCGCCGCGAATATTAAAAACTTATACCAATTACTTTCCTTTGACAGGAACTTTTCCTTCGCCATTCACCCACAATACTAAAAATGAGTATTGAGATATGCGAAGAAAAACCTCTTGCCATTGCAAAGCGGAAAGAACCTTCTTTCCTATTCATGTTGTGAAGAACTAGCGAAACCTTGGAATAAAATCGGGCTTTCAAACTCACCCATTTGCTAAAATCCAGCACAACAAAAATGACATTAAACCTATCTTGTAAAAAGCACAATCTTTAAATTAGAAAATTGCAAAAAGATTCGCATGACATTAGGGTTTGCTTAAGCTAGAGTGCATATGTTAAAATGTAAAAGCGTCGTTCCGAGGGCGCTTCTTTGAATCTTAAATAAATCTATTAAAGTTATGGTCCCAAAGGTACATTCTATTCGTAATATCCGTTACGCAATATTTGCGTGTATTTTTTGCTGGGCGATGCTGGCTCTTCCGGCGCAGGTTATTGCGGCACAATTGAATGACATCAGATACGGGCCGCACAAAGATAAGGACCGCATAGTTTTTGACTTTAGCGGGCCGGTTACAATCAGCCTGAAAATGGAAACCGGTTCCCGCGAAATGGTGCTTGAGCTTGGTGATGTTGCGCTTTCTGAGAAAATCTCATCCATACAAAAATTAGGACCGGTAGAGGCGGTAAAGCTAACAAATCGCGCAAGCTCTCAAAAAGTCCTTACATTTTATCTGGCTCATAATTCACATGTGGTTCAAGCCTTCTGGTTGCCGGGCAGTACCGCAAACGAAACACGCTATGTTGTGGATCTTGCCCTCAAAGGTCAGAAGCCAGCACAAAACGCACGTGATATCATGGCTCTGGTTAATGAGATTTCGGACACTGTTGCCGCACCGACTGACGAACCTGTTACACCCCCGGCAATGGTTAAACCAATACCGAACTCAGCAGTAGTGGTGGCGGGAGTTCCTGTTCCTCTGAAAAAGCCAGCCTTAAGAACTACGAATTTGGTGGCGACAAATACGGGCTGGAAACCACTCATTATAATTGACCCCGGACATGGTGGGAAAGACCCCGGCGCAAAAGCCGGAAATGCTGGCTATGAAAAAACCATAGTATTATCCCTTGCAAAGGAATTGGCGACAGCACTTGAGGCAACAGGGCGTTACAGAACAAAGCTTACTCGCGATGATGACAGGTTTATAAAACTGCGTGACCGGGTTAACTTTGCGCGTGAGCATAAAGGTGACCTGTTTATTTCTATTCATGCCGATTCCATTAATGACAGGCATGTGACAGGCGCTTCTGTTTATACGCTGTCTGATAAGGCTTCGGATGCGCAGACAGCCCGGCTGGCAGCGCGTGAAAACAAGGCTGATTTAATCGCAGGGGTTGATTTAAGCCACGAGGATAAGGAAGTTGCAAGTATTCTTCTTGATCTGGTGACTCGTGATACGACAAACCAATCAAAGTTTTTTGCAAATCTGCTTGTCAGTAACTTTAAAAGCAATGATATCAAAACATTAAAAACAGCCCACAGACATGCGGGATTTGCCGTATTGAAAGCACCGGACATACCTGCCGTGCTTGTAGAGAGCGGGTTTGTATCTAACCCCAAAGAAGTTGAAAAACTAAAAGACCCTTCCTACAGAAGGCAAATGGCCCGCGCTATCACATCGGGTGTAGACTCATATTTTATGAGACTTGCGGCCTTGCGTACCCAGTAGGTACATGGATTTATACAAAAAAATCTGTTG
Organism: Micavibrio sp.; assembly: GCA_002695035.1. Taxonomy (GTDB): domain Bacteria; phylum Pseudomonadota; class Alphaproteobacteria; order Micavibrionales; family Micavibrionaceae; genus UBA2137. Next base: position 14,215 of record NZNU01000019.1, read on the forward strand.
CAGGAATAACACAGGCTTGCAATTTCAGGAAAATTGATAATAATAACATCTGTTCACGAAGGGAAGCTTCGTGTATACAGTACGGGATTTACCTTTGTAATCCAAAGGATTGTCAAAGTACTATAACATCAACCAAACAACCTTGAATTAAGGGGACTAAAATGAAAAAACTTCTAGCAGTAGCACTACTTGTTTCAGCTTCAACAGCTCTTGCAGCTTGCGGAACAGGCGCTGGTCACATCGAAACACAAGCTCCTTACGCTGAAGAGCGTACAGCAGGCGGAACAAACACACCTCCAGCATATGAGCGTGTTGAAGTTCGTACAGCTGAGCCAGTATTCGAAAGACGCGTAACAAAATAAGTTTTTTGAATTTTTTTGAAAAAA
>NZNU01000020.1 GCA_002695035.1 Micavibrio sp.
TAGTTTTGGCTCCGAATCGAAAAAACTATGACCACACCCGTTCTCAATACCGTTCTCGTTCGCTGCTCGCACACCTATCAGGATGAACTGACCGTTGGCGATACCAAGCTGCTTTTGGACACGACTTTTCGCCCAGAATGGCATCGCAAGATTTCAGCGGAAGTGGTGGCCGTTCCTAGAAAGCTGAACACCCGGCACACCGCTTACCGTGGATTGAAACTAGGTGAGATCAAAGCAGGTGATACGATCTACTTCCACTACTTCGGGCTGACCAAAGAGAATCGTTTGGACACTGAGGACCAGGACCTTTACGCCATTCCTTACCATGAGATCTTTTGCAAGGTGAGAGAGGGAGTGATCTCGGCTCTGAACGGTTGGGCACTGGTCGAACCGGTGGAGGTCAAAAGTGGCTCGGCATGGATCGGAACGGATTCTGAAAAGATCAGCACACAGGAGGGCATTTTGCGCTTCATAGGCCATCCGAAAACGGATCAACCGGCTTTGAATGTTCAGGCTGGTGACCGGGTGGTTTTTTCGAAAAACGCGGATTTCATTAACACCATCGAGGACAAAGACTACTTCATTATGCAACAGGAAGATTTATTGGCTACACAACCCCAAAAAGCCAACGAGATTGAATCAGACTATGCCGGGCCACGGCATTACTACGAGACTTCACCTTTCTACCTAAGCCCCGATCACGACTAAGATTGAAAGTACTAGCGCTTGACGTAGCTACTAAAACGGGCTGGTGCCTCTCTCCCACCGAGCATGGGGTGTGGGACCTGAAGACCCAAAGGGACGAGAGTGGAGGTATGAAGCTCATCCGTTTCAAGGCCAAGCTGAATGAAATCCATTCAATCGTTAGGCTGGATATGGTGGTGTTTGAACGGACCTCCGGTCGTCACAAAGCAGCCCTGATCCATCAATCGGAACTGCATGGGGTCTTGAAAAACTGGTGTGATGAAAATGGTATTCAGTACCGCAGCTACAGTGCTTCGGAGATTAAGAAATTTGCCACAGGCAATGGCAGGGCCTCAAAAGACTTAATGATGGCTACCTGCAAGGACAGGTATGATATTGCTCCCATTGATGATAATGAAGCGGATGCGGTGCATTTGTGGTACCTAAACTCCAAACACCTAATATGAGGGGAAGAAAGGTTACTGACCCTTAAAAGTAATTACATCCTCTCTGATCAGATAGGCCTCCGATGAAAGATAATCAACTTTACGATCTAAAAGCCACAGATAATCATTTAGTAAAATCGGGTCTTTTACTAACTCTGCTAAATGCTCCTTATATAAGTGTTCAATAATTCTGTCACCTCCTGGAAGTCTCAGCATGAGTTGTTCACCGGGATTAGCTTTAAGAATTTCAACAAGGTAACTAAGGAAACCAGGAAGTAAACCTGAACCAACGGTTGATAATAGGCTAATTAAATAACCAGCAATTGTAGAATCCCTATGATTAACTACAATCTTAATAAACTCATTCCTATGCCTCAATAGGGTGAAGAACGACTTTGTGATAGGTTTATCGTTTCCATCATATTGCAAAAATCGAGCATTAAAGAAGAGAACCGATAGCAAATCTTTTCTCCCTGCTTTGACAACACCATCCAAGTAGTTCCAAAGCCTCCAGAAATTAGTCTCCCTAAGTTTGAACTCAGGAGTATCCCCTTTCCTTACTTCAGCATCTGCCACTTTATATATCACCATGTCAAGAACACTCCTTAAAAACCCTAAATAGTCCTTTTCATGTTTTGATTCTGCGCCCTCACACTTGAAGGATTGCAAGAGGACATCAAAAATTAAGGAGGACTTCTCAAAGGGTAACACGAACATTAGATCAGCAAAATATTCCTCTAGCTCTACTCTATCAACTGAAGTTATCTGCCGATCTTCAGGCTTTTGGTTATACGAATAGTTTTCCTTTTTCTTTAAGTCCTGAGCCAACCAGGGAATAAAAGACCTGAGATATTCGAGATATATTGGATCATCGGACTCATAGGGAATCATAGTCACCGTTCGAACTATTAAATAACCGGCCAGCTTTTCAAAATCAACGGTTCCCAGCGCTTTACCGGCATAATATATCTCTACTAATTTCTCAATGGATTCAACTGCTTTCTTTTGTGCCTCTCCTTCTTTTAATGAGGCCAAAACTCGCCAGGGATAGGTCTTTCGAAATTCCGAAAAACCAATAAATCCCTTCCAGATAGTCATTACATGTTCCGGGTGTGTCCTGTAAAGGGACTTGCGTATATGCTTAATTACAGGTTGGAGTTCATGATCATGTTGTAGTGATCCTACCAAATAGATAATTAACTGGATAACCTCTTTATTATCCTTATCATCTTCGGCAATTTCAAAAAGTAAATAAAACGATTCTAAGGCAACGTCTTTATCACCCAAGCTAAGTTCCTCGCTCATACCTGAACCGTAGCCCGTATTATTTTTTATCACATCAACAATGGCTCTTCCTAAAATATCAACACACCACTGAACCCATTCTCTTTGAAGCTGATCCCGAAGATCCCTCAATCCTACAACCGCAAGAGTCACTGGAAGGTCAAAGAGATAACTCAATTCGTTGCTTTGTGAATAAGCCTTGTGGAATTTGAGCCATACCTCCAATTCCATACTAATTTTCCCTTCGTAGGCTCGTTGGATTTGTTCAGAACTGGACATTCTTTCAATATCCATATCAAACTTAGAACCTTCAGATTCTACAAATTCTTTGACCTCTTCCTTGTAAACTGGTTTAATCTCATAGCCCTTCAACTCTTCATTATAATCACCTAAATCGGAATAGTTTCGCCTATCCATATCCGTCAACATTTTGGCCCAAACCATATCTCCGTCTGCTTCTGATTTTAATTGATCAAGAATTCCAAAGATTTCTTTGTTTAGGGTTCCAAACTTGAATTGATGGTGGAGAATAAATCCGGCCAGGCCAGGAAAATATTTTCTGCGATGGGGTAGGTTATTAGATTCTATCTTCTCCTGCCTGCGATAATCCTCTCTATCATAAACTGATCGGTTCCTACGGTCCTCTATTATCCGACTCACGTCCCACCTGTAAAATTCTCTGACCGTTAAAAGGGGTAGTATTTCTACACCTAACTTTTGCGGGTATGCCATAGCCACACTTGATAGCACTCCCGTAGTAAAAACGTTATTGCTCCGCTCTAGGATGTAGCTGAAAAAATGCTTCAGATTTTGTAAACTATTTTCACCATCGAATGAAGCTAAAAACAACAAATACTTTTCAAGACTCATTAATATGGATACAATCCCATTGTGAATTACCCCAATACCCCGATACGTACTCCACAACTCTGAAGCCCCCCATTGGGTTATCGTCCTACCATCATTAAGCTTCAGATGGATTTTTTCAAGTGTTAACTTATCCCGGCAATTGGCATTTATATAAAAATCCACGCAATAGTTCAAAAATTCAATTACAAACGGAATTGCCTTGGTGGGATGAGTATAAAGCAGGTTCAAAACAGGTGCTTGATATACTCCTGGAGGAAAAAATCTATTTTCACCTGTAATACCCCAACACTTCTTATGATCCAGCCCATGATCTTCTATAATGGATGAAAGACGGTCTGCATGAAATTCCTTTTCAGGCACTTTTAACTTCCATTCCTTCCAAGCTACCTGGATGACCAAATCCGGCAACTCCCTGCATAATCCAATAGAATTTTCGTGCGACAGACATTGTCTGATAACCCCTTTATATAATTTCTCTGATCTTTTATATCCGTCTGCCTCAATGGCTGTATAGGCGCGCTCGAACAGTAGGATTATTTCGTCCTGAGAGATGTGTGCCAGGTCAAATAATATGCTCGTTAGACTCTCGAAAACATCTGCCGCCCGGTTATTGTCATACCAATAGTTATCTTCTTCTTCAATCTGACGGATATAACGCAACACAATATCCCTGACATAACCACTTTCAGGTCCTTCATAGCCAGGATTCTGAAGAAGCAAATTGCTCCAATCCTGAATCAATAGACGCACAACCGTTCTTAGCGCATCGAAATCAGCAAGGTGAGCGTGAATAAATGCCAACATTTCCAACCAGCCTGATCCAACCGGTACAAGAATGTTGAGGTTTTTGTCTGACCCCCTTTCCTTACAAGCTGTTCGTATTAAGTGGATACATCGTACAAGCTCCTTGTGTTCATCTTTAACCAGCACGTCACTGAATTCCACGAAAAACTGATGACAGTCCTCCGATCTGAATATAGCTATTAGAAGTTCATCAGCCCAGTAATTCTCTATTTCATTAGTGCTCAATGAATCCTTAACCAAATTGTAGATTACTGAGTTATTATCCAAGAGCTCAGCTTCCACCCATAATCTGAAAGCCCTTCGAATAGCAGGTTCAGTACCCAGCTTAGCGAAAAACTCAACCGTCCGTGGATACTCTGAAAGGATTCTCTCCACGTACCTTATCAATGCCCAATCTTCAAGAATATCATGGGTTGGAGCGTATTGCCTTGACGTTTTATCTGTATGGATGATCCCATCTGCCACCAACTCGCTTAAAGCTTCCTCATCCACCCCCGATGGTTTAACAAATAACCGTAGCGCTTTCGCCCTGGAGACTGCCACTTCCATAAAGGCATCCTCTCGTTTTGCTGGCAGGCCTTTTGCCACTTTGGTATAGTAGTCCTTAACTAAGGAATCCCATAGGAACTGATTAAACTCCTTACGAGTGATATTCTCGATATCCTGAGTAGAGCCATTAACAGCTGATAATGCTAAGGACATATAGGCCGGACTTTCTAAAAGGTTTCTGATATTTCTATTTGTGGTAAAAGCTCTTAACTGGGGAAATTTATCGACAATGCTATTTATTTCTGTAGTACTTAATACAGGTATATCAATAATGCTGAAATCACCCACCAGAAATTTAAATCTTCTTATTATTAGATCAACAGCGTAACTTCTGGTAGTAGCAATAATCTTAATGTCGGGATAGTTTTTAATGAAGGATAAAAGTTGTTCAAATGCCTCTTCCCGTCCCCCTTCCAGAAGCTTTTCTGCACTATCAATCACAATGATCTTTTCAGAGTTTAGCGAGAACAATGCAAAAACTTCCTTCAAGCTTATGCTTACCCCTAATTCCTTAAAAACATGAGCAAGATGTGTCACGTTGAATTGATCTGCCCGAAAGACCAGTGTCCCTGCCTTCTCCAGTGTTGTACTTAGTATTTCCTTAACAATAGCACTCTTACCCGCCCCTGGACGACCAGTAACGATAGTCAATTGTGATTCACCAACGGCCTCAACTATGGTATCGCGCACAGTACTTCTATCAATGTGTATTCCTCCTATAGTGTCCTCGATATGCCCCAGTATTGTTCGACTATCCTCCTCAAGTTTCTTTAAATCTTCAAAATGTGGGGCGACCCTAGACGGATCAAAAAATAAGAATAACTCATGTTGTCGGATACTTTCTTTTGTAACACTGCCGCCATTCATATCAAGGCTAGAGGCATAATCATAGATCGAACTCAGAATGCCAGTCTCACTTTCGTTAGTAACACGATTTTTAGAAAGATGGACCAGGTTCAGAAAATGTGTCCTATCAACACTTGTCTCATGTAAAAAGTCATATTCCAACAAATCCAGACACCGCAAGAAGGACCATATTTGTTCATCACTTACATCCTTATCGGAATTCGCCTTCTTGACTACTTCCCGAAATAAATCTAGCCTTTTAGACTTTACCTGAACTCTCTCTACTTCGAGTATGAAATCTTCATACGTATTGTGTGCTCTGGCCCAATCAAAAAGAACCTTAACGTGATTGTGTTCATCAGCTGTTATGTGCTCCTTGATAATTAATAAACTATCATTGTCCTTATCGAACCTTTGAGGGCTATTATAATCCACCCAAAAGGCTTTGATTACCTCTTGGAATTTTTCATTCTTTAACGCTAGTGATTGAGTTATTTTACACTGAATCAACAAGCGGTGTGTTGCACGGTCTGATTGGGCTACAACTAAAAGATCATCAGTTTCATAGCCCCTATTAGTCGTTTGAAAGGCGATTTCTGAAATCCTATTCTCAGGTATACCCGGTACCGATCCATCTACCAACAAGGTTGTTAAAAAAGCCGTAGCAACCCATTGTTCAAAATTGGTTCCTTTTCCCCCTTTTTGTGAGACACTTCCTTTTTCGGACATTTTGAAATAAGTTTATAGCTAATAGGGCTAAAGTAATGAGCTTTAAATTTAAGACTTGTTATTACGGCATTATCATGAATCATTTATTTTCCTCAAAATAAGATCCCACTATTAATGGCCCTCACTATTTTAATAACCTACAAATTATTGACAATCAAAATGATGATACATACCCCTCTGACTTTAAACTAGAAGAAATTGATGAGCGCATTATCAATGAAGGTATTGTTTTGGGAGTGTATACTGGACAACAATCTGACAAAATTAACTCATGAATTTGGCTGGCAATAACCAATTGGCATAACGCTTTTATAAAGCTATTGTCTATTTTTGGAATTAGTGTATCAAAACAACTCAGGAATTCGATAAGGTAATAAGACAACATACCTTGAAAAGATGATTTCCTCCAAATATTCTGTATCAGAGGTAGCCAAACTATTTGAAGTAGACAGGCAAACCATTAAAACATGGGTTTTTCACTTTTCAGATTACCTGAGCAACAGTGCCAATCCTGAAAAAGGATCGCCACGTAAATTCCTGATAGAGGATATCCGGGTTATGGCTTACATTTCAATCTATTGGGAAGAGGAGCCGGATATGGAAAGCATAAAGATAGGACTCAACACCAGGGGACATTACGAATCCATTGATATTGAAAATTTTATAAATTCTATAACCCCAGTATTAAGAGAGATGCCGGATAACATCGATGACACCTGGAGGGGTGTGGTATTTGGTGGGGAGTATAGCCTGACAGATTTGTTCAACACAGCCGAATCGTTCAAGTTGGCTGGTGACAGGTTAGTGGAAATCGCCCATGTAAATTACGAAGATCGCGAGTTGTTTCAACCTGCAATTTATAGTTACCGGCACGCTACCGAATTATACATCAAGGCCATCACAGATGAAGAAGAATTTACGCACGATCTGATCAGCCTTATGAATAAACTGAAGGAGGTTCTTAAGGAGGAGCACAATGCCCTTACAACCCTGTGGCTGGAAAACCTGGTTCAGGCTTTTCATGATTCTGATCCTACAGGAACAGCTTTCCGTTATGGGGTTACCTTTCCCAAAGAAGAGATTTACATAGATATGCATCATTTAAAGACCTTAATGGATTGGCTATCACAAGCTTCTAAGCGAATAATGATCAAACAGTTTGAAGGATAAGGAAAGCTACCATGAAAAAAGATTATCCACCTTGTATCAAACTAGCGAGGAAGAGTAAATAGAATTGGAGAAGAATATTCCTTTCATCTTGTGCTGATAATTTTGAAGTTTATCTTTCTGATTTGCATTATGAGATTTACCTGGCCAAATCACAGACTTTAAAGATCAGTGTAAAAGAGGTATTATGTTGTTAGGCAAGAAAAAAGCTAAGCAAATTACAGAGGGGGAGTAAAAAGGGATTTCTTGAGAACAAACAAAGCAAAGGATTGAACGTAATTGATGAATATGAAGTAGTCAGGATAGGTGGCATCCTACAAATTCGGCACCTTTATTCTCATATGAACGGTATTATTGACGACAAGTTTATGTCCTTTTTTAGAACCGGTTATACTTTAAATGAAGAACATCGAATGTCCATAAATGAGGTTCTGAATAAACAGGAACCTATATCTCCAACAGTATATAAGATTGACTTGGCCTCCCTTAATACATATGAACTGGCCACTATTTGAGTGTAGATCAAAATCATTCTGAGTCAAATGTCAATTACCTCATTAGACAGAGTTTAATTTACTATCCGGTCTATGTAAGTTTGTGGAATCCTTTCCTGCTCCAATCTAAGATTCTCCTTTTGCAAATATTGATATAACTCATATTCTTCTGCCTGAAGCCCCGGCAGATTTTCTGCTTTACAGGGGGTTCCCGCTACTATAAAATCTTTGAATTGCTCCAGAACTTTTCTTCCCATCAAAAAACTTTGGGTTTGTGGATAGTAGCCTCGTAACTGTGAAAGCATCTGAAAACCCTGAGCATCCAGATCACTCCAATAATAAATTTCTTTGTCTTTGAGCCAAGGCACCCATTTTAGATTTTCAATGGCAAACCCGCCGCCCCAAATGCAAATCGCACTTTTGACTTTCGGAAAAGTGAGATAGTTCATCTTGTTCTCCACAATAATCACCTTTTCACAATTCAATGGGTTATTACCAAATTGTTCCAAAGGAACACCCAGGTCATCATAGGGAATACCGCTTTGAATGGTGGCATCTAAAAATCGGTAACGGATGAGCGGTTGGTTGTACTTAAGATGATATCGCTTTTCAAACTCAGTTGCTTCCCGGTTGATAAGCCAGGGAATGAGCGTGTCTAAAAGACTTTTCAATATCTTTTTGTGTCCTTCAATGAACTTGGTATGGACCGATATGGGTAGTTCCCGGATATAATAAATATCGGGTTTAAACTCATGCAGGAACCATTGACAAACCTTGATTAGGCTTTCCCATTGCTGGTGATATTGAACTATCATCATCACATTCTTTTCCAACCATCGAGAAGGTAATTGAGGTAAGTTTTTCTGGATCAGGGAATAATCCTGCTCAAAACGAACATATTCTTTCTGCTTGCCAATGAATTTTAAATAATCCTCTTTGGTCTCAAACACGATGCTGTCAGGCATATCCTGGCTGCCGTGCCTGCGTGTATTCACCGTTTTGGATACTACAGTGTAGCCATACCCAATGCGATCTTTGGAACCGGCCATTACTTGCGCTATTTCCTGGCGCATTACTGTAAAGTCGGATGAGAGCCTTTTATTAGAGCGTATGGTAAGGGGAAAGATAGTTTCTCCGGTAACATTGGTCTGTAAGACTTGCCGGTACAGGCGTTCGGCCTTTTTGCGTATCTCTTCAACTGTGATCATGAGATTCTAAGTATTTCTCCCTGTCTTCTTGCAGTTGTTTAATAGGCATATCGTACACTACGGAGTGGCGGTTTTCGATGCGTTGAACGAAATGAACACGGGCAATATAAGGTTCTACTATGGCCACTTCTTCAGCCTTAGCAGGCGAAACGATGATCACCTGTAGGTGTAACTGTTTGCACAATTTCATTAAGTAGTCAGCCTTTTCATCATCTTGTTTGCTAAAGGCTTCATCTACACAAATGAGACGGAAGGAATTAGTGTTCAAGCCTTCTTTGTGAATGCCAAACTGGTGAGCAATGGCCGACCCTAGGATAGTATAGGTGAGTTGTGCTCCTTCACCTCCTGATAACTTAGCCGTTCCGGTGTAAACCCTGAATACTCTGTCGGGTTCTTCTCGGTAGTGTTCTACTGCTTTAAAACGCAGCCAGTTTCTGACGTCCAATACTTCTTTGCGGGTATTTTCCTCAGCGGTTAGCTGATCCAGTAAACTTTTGATTTTCCGAAAACTTTCTTCCAGGATATCATCATTCTTGGTCCGTTCCAACTCGCCTATATTAGGCTTCCAGTCCTGTAGTTTACTCTTGAAGTCTTTGACTTTTGGAGAGTAGTCTTTATCTACTTTTAATTTGATAAAGGTTTGGGGAACGTTTCTGAAGTCGATCTTCGCCAAAGAAGCATTGAGGGTATCAATGTCGTTCTCGATATCATCTTCCTGTTTTTGGAGCCAGGCCTGGAAATCAGCCATCTTGGTGATCATTTCCTCGTTGAGGTATTTCTTGAACTGTTGTTTGTATCCTGCCAATTCTTCACCTTCAATTCGCTCTAACAACACTATATATTCTTCAATGAACTCCACCTCATCACTGAGTCGGTGGGTGTCTGCCATCCAGTCTTCAAACTGATCGCTAATCACCGTACCTGGATTTTTGAAGGTGCGCATCAGGCTTGCCGCCTTATTAGAAGTGCTGTTTATCTGACCTTTAATATGATCTACTTTTCTTCCGATATCAGACACTACTTGTTGTTGATACCGAGCAATGGTGTCAATATCCCATTCCTGGCTTTGAATGTAAGTTTCCTCAAAGCGAATAAGTTGGTCTTTCAGGGATAAACTGGCGTATCTATCAATAATCTCTTGAGCCTCTCTCAGCTTTTGTTGCTTTTGGCTGATCTCACCCTTGATTCTGCTCGATTCATCTTTTTGGTCATCCAGGTTTTTTCGCATTCGTTTGAGTTGATCGACTAATGCATCACGTTGTTTCTTCAAGGTATTGACCCGGTCGTTGGTTTTTTCTAGCTCATTGATTCTCTGCTGGTTTTGCTGGATCAGGGCAGAAACAGACCACCAGTCAATTTTCTTAAAGGTTTTGTATTCAGTAAAGCGAGCTAGGTCGTCTTGTATGTCACGAGTACGATTTTGCTGTTTTTCCAATGCCTTTATACCTTGGTTAATAGTTTTAAGGTGTGAATCTAAAGTTTCGGCTTCCTCCTTTAGCGCAGCTATTTTCTCCTTGTTATCCCAGCCTAATACATATTGTTGAGGGTTTTTAATGTGAGGGCGATCATCCTTTTCGTGGCGCGAAACATTTTTGATCAAACCCTGTGTGGTCAGTGCTTTAGGAGCCATTCTGAACGCTTCAAGGTCATTGGTACACAGATAGTCATATTTACCATAGACCTCTTGTTTTACCCAGTCAGTGTATTGAGCATTTTTGAACTCCAGTTTGTAGGGTAAAATGCTTTCATCAATTTGCTGAAAAATGAGAGGCTTTACTTCTTTCAGGTCGACTTTGTGATAAATAACCCGACCTTTCAGATCGTTAGCATTTACATAACGGTTGACTTGTTGGTAATAAAGGGTAGGCACTATCAGGCGCAGGGCAAAATTGTGGAGTAAGCGCTCAATGGCGGGTTCCCATTCCCTGGAATCTTCTTGCACCTTAATAAGCTCTCCAACAAAGGGAATATCTTCTTCCGAAGCGCCTAGGTGTTTAATGATCTCATTCCTGATTCGGGCCTGATGAGCCGGGATGTTGTTTCGCTGAGAACGCAGTGCATTCAGTTCATTGGTAACATTGTTGAATTCCTTTTGAATGCCATCTTCCTTAATAACCTGAACTCTGAGCTTCTGCTCGGTTTCTTTAAGCGTAGTTTGCGCTTCTTTTTTTCTTGTAAAGGCTAATTGTCTTTGCTGGTCAAAGTTTTCAATGGATTGGGGGCTTTCGTTAAGTTCCAGTTTCCGGGCTAGCTTATTATAAGCTTTTAACTCACTTTCCCTGTCTTTTTTATCTGTATTGTGGCGCTTGTTTTCTTTCTCTAGGTTTTCGATCTGACGCCCCACTTCATCACTCTTAATGTCAACTTCTAGATCAGTTCGCTTTTGGTCGGTTAGTTCTATATCCTCTTCCATTACTTTGATCTTGGCAGAGATGGTTTCCACATTCTGTGATCTTTCCGTTATGAAGGTGTCAATGAGTTGTATGGCCTTAGTGGCGAACCAAAAAGGTGCAGTACTCATGTGGTTTTCCTCTTTTTCCAGGTCTGCTTTTAACTGATTAAGCACTAAATATTTCTCACGTACAGGCTGAAGCAACTCTATTTGCCTATGGGCCTTTTCAATCGCCTTATGAGCATCACTAAGAGTTTTGAAATGAGTTTTGATCTTTTGGAATTCGCTTTCTGCATCACTTTCCTCCAGCATTTGGGTACGTACAAAAGCGTTAAGGTCGCCTAATACTTTAAGTCCTATGGTTTGACTGAATAGTGTATGTGCCTTTGGAGTAAGCATACCAAATACGTTTCGCATAATTCGCCCGTATTCCCCAGGGGCATCCGTAAAATGGATCGCGTTTTTGTTGCCTTGGGTCGTATATTTTTGCTTAAGTCGTTTTTTCCACTGTCCACTATTGTCGAAAGGAGAAAAGTCCTGTGCGATAGATAACTGCTTGTAGGCTAACACAAAGGTGCGTTTTAGTTCACTTCCAGAAAACCACCGGGCCTGGGCAAGGGTAACGTATTGGTTTTCGCTTTTGAAAACGGCCAGTAGTATGGATTGTGCTTTGGATTTATCGGGTCGGAGTTTCTCAAATTCACGGGTATCGGTCTCGGCATTTTCAGACTCTCCATATTCGCCCAATACATAGGTTTCTTCAGTGCGCTCTCCTTTTGAACCAGCCGTTTGATTGTAAAAGCGCATGCGCTTTTCGGGAACCAACAGGGTTAACAATCCGTCCACCAAAGTGGTTTTACCAGAACCGTTCCCTCCGGTAAGCAAGGAGGTTTCGCACTGGGGATGGATGCTCCATACTTCCTGATCAAAAGTACCCCAGTTCAAAACCTCATAGGTATGCAGCCGGTAACCGGATTCGCTGGGTTTGGTGCTAAAGAGACTCAGACTCATCTTCTAATTGTTGTTTAAAGTAGGTCAGTTCATCTAAAGTCACTCTGGCTTTGATAATTCGCTTCACTTCGTAGCGGTCTTCGTCAGGGTTGGCCGGGTCATTGTGAACAAGTTTGAGAAAGTCCATACTTACACAAGATTCAATATGCCTTTTCAGGTCGCGAATAAATTTGACTTCATTAGCTCTGTCTTTAAAAAACAACTCCAGGCGTTCCCGGAATTCCCGGATCGTTATATACAGGTTGGCTGTTTCCATATCGTTGGCTTCAAATTCATGCAGCCAATCTCTAAGAAAAACACATACCAGGGTCAGTTCATAGGTAAGGGGTATTCTCCGTATCAGTCCTATAGTTGTACCCGTATCATCCAGCGGTTTTTGTTTTAAGTAGGCATAACCATCTCTTTTGTCTACCACCAAATCCAGTGCTATTTTTTCAAAATACTGGATCAGGGGTACTTGGTATTGAATTACCTCATTCCACAGATCAGTTTGATCTTCAAAAACAGCTCCCTGTAAAAGCTTGATCGCGACTTTGGCATAGGGGGCAATATTGGGGTCTTGGTATTCCATACTGATCTATCGCGAAAAGATGATTTGGGGTAATTCCAGGTACTTACCTTCCTTTTTATTGAAGCTGATCGTTTCCGTAAGTTGATCATTGATGAAGAACTTGTCGGATCTATTGACCAGGTCCACATAAGCCAATAATTCAGCTAATCCCTTGTCAATCCCTTTGGACTCTATCACTTCTTTTAAGGATACCTGGCTTTTTTGTTGAAGCAACTCCCTTATGTTAGCCAGTAGTTGTTGTTTGTCAATCAGGTTGGGATTATAAATCCGTTGGATATCTTCAAGCTCTGAAAATAACATTGAGCCTTGTTGAAACTCTGAGGTGTAAGTCTTATCAGCCGATTTTTCTCCCAGTTTTCGTTCCATAGGTATTGAAATATCGGGCTCAGCTTCGAGTTCCAGGTAAATTGTCTTGTCGTGTGGTTTTTCACTGTGTCTCAGTGCCAATTGACGAATTCCAGCCATGAGTTCCCGAAACTTTCGGGATTCGAGTTGGTCTTTTGCTACGATCTCACGACTTAGTTTCTCCGCAAGGGTTCCGTTTTTATCTAATACTTTGCGGGCAGCCATGTGCAAAAGGTTTTTCAATTTTCGCAGCGACTTTGAACTCACTTCAATTTCCCGGTCTTCCATAACCTCGTAAACCTCTTTGGTAAGTTGACGCAGTTCTTCCTGGCCGGCATCATCTAATAAGAAGTTCCAGAAGGCATAAAAACTTTTGCCCTGGTCAGTTTTTTTAAGTTCGTAGAGCGAATCGAAGGTTTCGGCCAGGAGTCTTCCCTTAGTCAGGTCTTGCTGTTGTTGTTTCTCATAGATTTTGCGTGTAATACTTTTAAAATTGTCTTCTACCTCGTTAAAGTCACCAATCAACTCGTTGGCCAGACGATTTACTTCTTCATAGCGTGACTTGATCTGGTAGTCTTCATAAGTACTGACAAATCCTTCGATTTTGATCTTTCTGATCTCTTCCTCTAAAGCCTGTTTTCTTTTTTCCAGCTCTATTAGTCTTTTCTCTTTGTCTGGATTGGCATTTTCTACCAGATCACGCAGTTTGTGAAAGATGTCCCTGAATTTGGATTCTGTACCTACAAACTCCTTTTCGCGCAACAGTTCAAATACCTGAAAGACTTTTTCAGTGTGAGGGGAAAGTAACACGATGGGTTCTTTGGCATCATCGTCCATGATATTGCGTAAATAATGAGCCTCAATCCATTGATCTATGTAGTACTTGGCCTTCTCATCTGCTTCAGGGATCAACAAGCCGGTTTCTATATCTTCATCACTTGCGTATTCTATCTCTTCGATATAATCACTGAGTTTTTGAACCAAATGTCGGTGGGGTATACTGATCTGATCATTGAGTTTATATTCCCTATAAAGAAAGGTAATGATGAACGGTAGGTTCCTCGCTCTAAGCAATTTTAAGGAGGAAGCTTTTTCTATAAAAGACTGTGCCTTTATTATGGAGCTTAGTGATTCTATCATTATAGTTTAAAACTATAGAAGCCGATGAACCCATAAGGATAATGGCTTTGTTCCACATCAAAACTGAGTATTACTTTATTCAAGCTCCAGTAATCAGATTGCTCAAAACTGAAAGATGGCGTCATTGTTCCTTGATTCATTCTATCGGTAATTCAAAATACACATTAATTTCACAAATCTTGAAAATATATAACCTTATAGTGTATCTTTTTCAAGATAATAGATGGGAAGTGCTTTGTAAATATTCAGAATCTATGATCTGTTGTATCTGTTATGTCAAGCTAAAGCCTAAAGAAATAGAGGGGTTTTTTACCGGCTATTATTTATAACAATATTTAAACAACTCCATTCTTTCCGTTTCAATAGTTTGAATTTTGTATTATTGATATTAGTATAGATAACTCCGAATTATGAATATTCTTGGTTCGAACTATTGGACCAGCTTTAAAAAAGATAATAACGGGAGAGAAGTTTTTGATGGAGAGCTATTCGAGGAGCTGATTCGCCTAGTCTTGGATACTCATTTTAGTGGAAATTGGAATCAAACAACCCGGACATGGGATGGAGGTAAGGACTTCGTTGACCGCTCAATAACCGGCTTGGAGGCATGGGCAGAATGCAAAATGTATAAAGCTCCTTTATCAATCAAGGTGGTAAGCAATACATTAGTTATGGCCATTGGTCACCACCCGAAGGTTAAGAGGCTAATTATATTTTCTTTTAGCCAATTAAATGAAAATACAAGGCAACATCTGTCACGATTTTCAGAATCTTCAAATATCGAAGTTCAAGTTTTTGATGATGAAAAGCTTGAAGCTCTAATCCTTTCTTCAAAACTGGTTTTAAGACGCTTTTTTCCTGCTGTTCAACCGATCTATAAAGCTTCGGAGCTGCCCGCTTTGGATATTGTCCCGTCTTTTAGCACAGATGTACATATAGACCGCTCTCAATTAGAGGGGATTGATGGTGTGGATAAATTTCGCAAGACTCTTGTACCTATTAACACACCTTGCTTGTATGAAATATTTATTCGCTCCAATCAAATTGCTAAGAGCGAAAAGATAGTAATTGACCTATCCCCTTTTATGGAAAGTGAAAATGCAATCAACTTGCTGAATCGTAATGCTATAAACACAGACCCAAATCACTGCCTACATAAAGAGTTATTGCCAGGAGAGTTAACAAGTGTGAAAATACTTTTAGCACCGGTCAGCACAAGAGTGCAAACCATACCATCAATATCATATAGCATTGGAAAAAAAACTACAGCTCTCCCACCCATCCAAGTAAATGTTCCGAGACTGAACAGACCCTCGTTAGTAGGGAAACCTGTATATGACGCTCTTGAAGCCTTCGAAACACGAATATCGGGTAAAAACACTATTACACTTGCTGCTGTAAGTGGTAAGAGTGGAGTTGGTAAAACCCGTTTTCTGGAAGAAGCGGAAATGCGATTGCTCTCGAACAATTATCACGTACTTCGAATGGATGGGAGAGATCATCGGTGCGAGGTATTCAATACTTTTGTAATAGGTTTGTTAGCTCAGATTTGGAGATTACCAAATATAAACTTGTTTTCTTCTGACACGAACACCTATACACGTAGCAAGAATAGGGATACTCTTTTTGACAAAGTTTGCTACTACGTGTATCAGTCTCAAACAGAAAAGAATACCCTTAATGAAGAATTAGAGCAAATCTTGGATTTAGCCATTCAGGGTTTGATAAGTCAAAGGGCCGCTTTGCTCATAGACAATGTGCAAAAGCTGGATCACTCAACTATACATTTTCTTACTAAACTTTCAGAACGCATCACCGGCACGGTAGGTCAGGTAGCTCTGTTGTTTGCTTTTAATGAGGACGAACTCATTTACTCCACTGATTCTGCTTTATTTCGAAACAAATTACAGAAAGAAGCATCGTTTGTAAAGGGGTCAATACAGTTTTTTGACCTTCCTCAATTTAGTAGAAACTCAGTGGAAATGTTCCTAAATACCATTTGTGGATCGATGGGTTTGGATGAAAAATTCACAACACACTATCCAGCCCTTACCGATCTTATTTATGAATCCGTTTTACCACGCCCATTAGACCTGTATCAACTCTTTTTAGCGGCACAAGATGAGCAAATTGCCAGGGTTGATGATGGATTCTTTTTTGTTAAGGATACAGAAGTTTTTTACGAGCTGATTAAGAGAGTTAGCGGAACTACCAAAAACATTCTTACCGAACGGTTAAAATTATTTATCAGTAAGCCAAACCAATTGAGTTTTCTGCTTGTGCTGGCTTATTTGGGAGAAGGTGATGTTAATCTATTTATGTCACTTTCGGGCTGTTCTTCTTATGAAGTGGATCGTCTGATAGAAAATGGTTGGGTGCGTTACACTAATGGGAATCAAGTTGATTTTTACCATCCGAGTATAGAGCGATTCTTGATAGAAATTATTAATCACGAGAATCAAAATAAATATTTACATTTTATTCAAGATCAATCACTTACTGATGTTATTGCAGAGAGGCTATTAAAAAGTGGAGTTGAAGATATATATCCTTTAGCACGATTTGCATTGTCGGGTAATGATGCCCAGTTCTTAGATGCAGCATTGGAAGCCATTAAAACTCTTAAAGACACTGTGCCTACAATTCGGAAAAAAATGCATGCCCAGGCTCTGTACGAGTTCATTATTAGGCCTAATAATATTCCCCCGGCCTCCTATATAGACGCTATACAGGCTATATGTAACCTATCGGCTGAAGGGCAGGTTCAGAATATGACAAATCGGCTTTGGACTTGTCGTCAACGGCTCAATTCCTTTACGCCCACCACTAACCACGCAGCATATGCCTTATGCGGTATAATTCGTCAGTATGCGAGTTATTCCAGTTTATTAGGAAAGCCAGAGATAGGTGAACAGATTTTACGAGACGAATTGTCTAAAGTTGACCTGTTAAGTGGAGTTATAGACACCTATACACTAAGCAAGATCAAAGTAAATTATATGAATAGGCGATGTGTGTGCCTAAAAGGTATGGGGGATATGAAGCTAGCCGAGGAAATCG
Organism: Micavibrio sp.; assembly: GCA_002695035.1. GTDB lineage: Bacteria > Pseudomonadota > Alphaproteobacteria > Micavibrionales > Micavibrionaceae > UBA2137. Next base: position 17,601 of record NZNU01000020.1, read on the forward strand.
GTAAAAAAGCCCTTGAGATGGCCTTGCAATACGATCATAAGGAATTTGCATGTCTTATCTTAATTGATCTTTGCGGGATTTATCGCAGTGAGAAAAAGGATTTTGAGCATTATAGTAACTACGTGGAAAGAGCCCTTTCATTCTACGAAGTTAACAGGAAAGAAATCAACGAACTCGAACCAAGTATCGAGTTTTCCTGTCTTGAAAACAAGGCGCATTTAGAAGGTCTTAGGGGTAATATTCAAGTGGCAATACGGTCCGCTGAGCAGCTAATCCGCCTCACGGAAAAGAGTTACAGCCATTATTATATGTTACGAGGATTACTTGCAAAAGCAGTACTTAATTGTAGACAGCAACTTTCAGAAACTCAATTAGACAAACAAGATCTAGATTTACTCAAGGAGATGATAAATGAGATTGAGGACCTGTCAATTATTTCGCGCATAGATAGATTTTATATAAAAGCCCTTCACCTTCATGCTATACTTAATTGCCATACTGGTAATACCCATGGTGCAAAAGCATTATTTGTAGCAGCACTTGAAAAGTTAGAATCTGATTTACAAAAAAATACTAAAAACACCTATATAACCCCTAGTAACGGAGCCTTGTTGTGGGATGCTGCTAACTTTTGGATAGAATACATGATTGAGGAGCCATTTCCTATTAAACACTATTTGTTAAGAGGGACTAATGTTTCCGATATTCATAAGGCAATAAGTAACCGTCAGGTAAAAGTACCCTTCACTTTATTTGCAACTGAAAGCTTCAACTATCCATTTCCTTGAGATATTATCGCTTTAACTGGTAGAATATTAGCATTCCTATCAATCACAATGTCATTCTTGCCTCCGCGTCTTTCATTCCACCAAAAAGTGTTATTTGTTATACTGATATATCTGTCCACGAAATATGCAATAGGAACACCTAAGGACATCAGATCGTAACCTAATATTTCGAATAAACCAATATTGGCCGCATCCCGATAACCTGATGGTCTATGTATACGATCATACTTTTCAGCTCCATTTGATTGAGCAATCTTCTCATACCAAGTCGGATCAACCACATTCATCATATTGCAGAAAAAGTATTTTCCGAAATCCCCAAAAGCCCTTTTAAAGTACACGGCCGACATTTGGTAATAGTCATGCATGTCAGGCTCAAGCACATCCACATTGTTGCGCATAAAAGCGCCCTTAACATCTGCTTTGAGATGCCCTTCTTTGTAAGATCTATTGATTAATGAAAAATCCCCTCCAAAATGATAGGCTAACGCACCAGCCGCTGCAGCAACTTTCAGGCCGGCACGTTTCAATTTCAAGCACATATCTAAGTCCGTGTAAAGTGTTCCAAAGCTCTCTTCAAATCCTCCAACTTGAACCAAATCCTTCTTTTTGATTAGGAACCCACCTGTGCAAATCATTTGAGCCATACGGTCTTTCTGGACTAATGGATGGTTTGAAGGCAAATCCATAAAGGGATGGCCTAGGTTGAAGTTAGAATAGGCGATTCCATAATCTAATACTCGCTGATTACTGGTGTTTAGGACTTTGCAACTCACAGCCCCAATTGAGCTATCACTAGAGTAGAGTTCCCAAAGAGCCTCAATCCATCCGTGCTGAAAAACAAGATCGTGGTCTGAAATGATAACATGATCATGGGCTGCGGATTTCACGCCTTCGTTGACTGCTCTTGCGTGTCCTAAGCCTTCATAAATGTGCAAGTAAGTAACTCTATCGGGATACAAGGTTAAATTGTGAACAGTTTTATCCGAATTATTTACCACCACCAAAATTTCATCGGATGGTTGAGCCGTTGAAACAAGACTGCTCAAGCAAGCTTTTAAATAGGATTCACCTTTGTGATAAAGCACTAGTATCGAAAAACTTGAAGGCCGTTTCATTGTATTAGACTATTTAGCAAAGAAGTTAAGTGCCCGAAGGTTTTTTGACTTTAGCTTTTGCTTTGGGTTTCTGAATATTTCAAAAAGAAAATACCAGATGTAGTAATACTTCATTCTGATTGAAATCTTCTTCTTGGTTCGTTTTTCGTATAGTTCACATACCACATGAAATATCATATTTGCCTTTCGGGTTAATGCAAAGCGCAGTTTCCCTAAACGTGTTGGCATTTTTCCTTGAATACGTTCAAGTGCTTCTACACAATGAAATATATTAGGGCATTGCGGGTCTGTTGATAAAGAGTTTGGTCGGACCAAATAATAATATAGACTCTCATGAACACATCCGCATCTAGGCCTTTTTAGGAATAAATCACAGATAAACTCAATGTCACATCCGTGTCGATTTACCTCATTGAATCGAATTTTATTCTTATCCAAGAATTCTCTACGGTAAATAGCTCCAACAAATGCAAAGTGATTTCTAGCGTTCATATACTGCCTGATGATTTCGTTGGAGTCATCTAAGTACTTTCTATTGGAGAGATAAGGGGTGACTTTACTAGTGACAGTATCAATAGTATCAAATCCACAATAGACAAAATCAAGTGAATCCCTAATCTTTTCCATCAAAAGAGAGAGAAAGTTAGGAGATATGCGATCGTCTGAATCAATTAAACAGACATACTCTCCTCTAGCATTGTCTAAACCAATATTTAAGGATGCAGCTTGTCCGAGGTTTTTGTGATTTTCGAAGTAGCTTAAGCTTATCTCAGGGTTTTGAGAGGCAAAGACTTCTATACACTCTTTGGAGCCATCAGTAGAAGCGTCATTAATAACAATAAGCTCATAGTTTGAATAGGACTGTGCTAGGATACTAGAAAGTGGGTTGTGAAGATAATTACCACTATTGTAAACTGTCATTATCACACTTATCAAATTCTTATCCACCATAATTCGGAGTTATCCTTCATTGGATAATCTTAATCATGATCCAAACTCAAAGCCGTTTCTGGGGTGCTTGGTACTCAGGATTTGTTGTTGTTTGGCGCTATTAACGTGGGTATAAATCTGTGTGGTGGCGATAGAGCTATGCCCTAAAAAGTGTTGGATATATTTAATATCCACATCTTCTTCCAATAGAAGGGTAGCGAAAGTGTGCCGAAATGTATGAGGGGTGATGTTTTTATCGATTGCTGCCAATTGGGTATAACGTCTGATAAGCCCACGAATTGATTGATCAGATAATCGCTTGCCTAGACGATTGATAAAGAAGAAACCACAAGCTCGAATCGCCTCCTCAAAATGACTTCGGTACTCACGAAGAATATTGAGTACATCTGCATTGCAAACCTGGATAAGCCTTTCCTTACTGCCTTTTCCATAAATGCTGATCACCCCGGTGTGAAGGTTTATATTCTGATCTTTTAGATCACACAGTTCAGACACTCTGACACCTGTAGCAAACAACAACTCCAAAACGGCAACGTCCCTGACTCTTATAAGATAGTTTGCATCTGAGGCGGTCAGTTGCTCTTTAGCCGTATAGGCTGCTTTAAAAATTTTTCGCACCTCATAGGCATTCATCAGTGTAGGGAGGACCTGAGGCTCTTTGATTTTTACTCTGAGCTTACGGAAGGGGTTAAACGGAATGATGTCTTCAAACTCAAGAAAGTTGAAAAGTGCTTTCAATGTTGCTAATTTACGCTTGATTGTTTTGGGCTTGAAATGTGATAGGCGTTTTAGGTAACCCTTCAGCGCAAACTTATCTATTTCGGAAACCTGGTAGCTTAGGTTATTCGATTTTAAAAAACTCTGGAATTGCTTCAGGTCAATTTCGTAGAACTCTATGGTTTTGTCCGATAGGTTTTTCTCAAATTTACAATGATCAATAAAGCTCTGGTGGGCAGTTGTGAAGGTCATATTCATGGTTTTAAATGAAATGACCAAACTAGACCTATAAAACTTTCTACATTACCTATTCGGTTTGACCTTTTGAATTGTAACTTAGTCCGTCACAGTTTAGAGACAGGACCGTAGCCGGGGTAATAGGTTGTGAATCGCTTTCAAATTGAATTGTAACTTAGTCCGTCACAGTCCTATACCTTGAGGGTGAATGGATCGGTTGGTTGTGAATCGCTTTCAAATTGAATTGTAACTTAGTCCGTCACAGTCAGGCCCCTGCAACTGGCAAGGCGTATGTAGTTGTGAATCGCTTTCAAATTGAATTGTAACTTAGTCCGTCACAGTGATATTAACGAGGCCTATAAATTATCAGTAGTTGTGAATCGCTTTCAAATTGAATTGTAACTTAGTCCGTCACAGTCATGAGATTCGGTTCTTTTGTCAGCGAATAGTTGTGAATCGCTTTCAAATTGAATTGTAACTTAGTCCGTCACAGTCGGTTGTGATATTATTGCACTTTGTAATTGGTTGTGAATCGCTTTCAAATTGAATTGTAACTTAGTCCGTCACAGTAAATCACCGACCCTCCTGCATCGCGAAACAGTTGTGAATCGCTTTCAAATTGAATTGTAACTTAGTCCGTCACAGTGGTGGGGGTAATCCTTACTCTCAATAAACAGTTGTGAATCGCTTTCAAATTGAATTGTAACTTAGTCCGTCACAGTGTCAGTATGAAGTACTACTGAGCGATTCGGTTGTGAATCGCTTTCAAATTGAATTGTAACTTAGTCCGTCACAGTATTTCTCATTTATCACAAAGCACCATGGCCGTTGTGAATCGCTTTCAAATTGAATTGTAACTTAGTCCGTCACAGTCACCGCATAAATCGTAATATCAACACACATGTTGTGAATCGCTTTCAAATTGAATTGTAACTTAGTCCGTCACAGTAACGTATGAATGAGTTGTTCCGGAGATACGGTTGTGAATCGCTTTCAAATTGAATTGTAACTTAGTCCGTCACAGTTTAATTGAGAAGATTGGCACTAGTGGCAGGGTTGTGAATCGCTTTCAAATTGAATTGTAACTTAGTCCGTCACAGTGTTATTGGCGCAGATTCGTGATGCACAGGGTTGTGAATCGCTTTCAAATTGAATTGTAACTTAGTCCGTCACAGTGGAATCGTCTGACTCCAGGTCGTAAGAGTAGTTGTGAATCGCTTTCAAATTGAATTGTAACTTAGTCCGTCACAGTTTAACGGCTTAATTTTGTAAAGCCATTCAAGTTGTGAATCGCTTTCAAATTGAATTGTAACTTAGTCCGTCACAGTTTAGGTTTGCTCATTCTACTATTCGTAGCAGTTGTGAATCGCTTTCAAATTGAATTGTAACTTAGTCCGTCACAGTTATTGCTGAAACTCCTGCGGGGTATTTACAGTTGTGAATCGCTTTCAAATTGAATTGTAACTTAGTCCGTCACAGTTTTTTACCCGTCAGACTTTCATAGTATGTAGTTGTGAATCGCTTTCAAATTGAATTGTAACTTAGTCCGTCACAGTCGCGGTAGACTACCGTATACGCTTGCAGGTGTTGTGAATCGCTTTCAAATTGAATTGTAACTTAGTCCGTCACAGTCACAAGTTTTAGTACATTTGATGCCCACGCGTTGTGAATCGCTTTCAAATTGAATTGTAACTTAGTCCGTCACAGTCTTATTGCGGAAGCCCAGGAGGCTTCTTTGTTGTGAATCGCTTTCAAATTGAATTGTAACTTAGTCCGTCACAGTTTTTCTGTTTTTCTGAAAATGCACTACCTAGTTGTGAATCGCTTTCAAATTGAATTGTAACTTAGTCCGTCACAGTACGACGCTTTCGTTTTTATAGCAGTCGAAAGTTGTGAATCGCTTTCAAATTGAATTGTAACTTAGTCCGTCACAGTACATTGTTGCTATTGCAGCAACGGCCAAGGGTTGTGAATCGCTTTCAAATTGAATTGTAACTTAGTCCGTCACAGTATACCTAGGCGGACTAAGTTTACTTTCAATCAGTTAAGGCCAAAATCAGAATTAAAAAACAAATACTAAAAAAGCTCCAACTGCTGTGGTGTCTCCGGCTTTTCGGCTTCTGATTTTCCCCGAAAGAATTCCATCATGCCAAATTGTTTATCGGTTAAAGTGAAAATGATCACTTCTCCCTTAGGTGGCAAGAACGCTTTAACCCTCTTGATATGCACATCGCCATTTTCGCGACTGGCACAGTGACGGGTATAGATGGAAAACTGCATCATTGTAAAACCGTCTTTGATCAGCTTCTTGCGAAATTGGGCGGCATTTCGTCTATCTTTGGCAGTATCCGTAGGAAGATCGTAGTACACAAATACCCACATAATGCGATAGGCGTTAAAGCGGTTGATTGAGGTCATTTTCTTGGTCTACAAGATTTTCAAAAGTTTGGAACTTTGGAAAATCTAATCAGGAAATTGAATTTCAGGATAAGCGATCTTTCTCTTCTCCCCTTCGTAGCATTGCATCAGGCTGGCGGTTGTACGTTGCATCCCTACCATAAGAGGGCTTTTCGCTTCTTCAATCCTCACATCCAAGGTAGGCAATACCAAAAGCTCCTGTTTTATACGTGGGGTAAGTTGCTCTATTTCATCGTCATCATAACGCCCGGCTATTTCCAGTACCAAAAGATCCACGAAGGGGCGGTAAGGCTCCATAACATCATCCGCCAAGCAAAAGGGGTTGTATTTGTTTCGATGATGAATTCCTACTGCGGGCAACATGCCACTGGCCACCAGGCTACGCGAAACTATGGCGCGAAGCACAGCATAGCCGTAGTTCAGTAGGTTGTTGGGAGGCTCTTCAAATCTTCCTCGTTTAAAAGGCTCATCACCATCTATTAACCTTACCCAATAATTAGCGGCTGCCCGGCCCTCATAGTTATCAGGATCACCACTGCGCACCTTAGAAGCCCAGTAATCCATATTATCCGCTTCCTTTCCCATTAACCTAAGCACCCGTGCTTGATTTTCAATTTTTGCCTTTACTGTTTGCTGCCAAAGGTTTTTACGCAATGGCTCGGAAGACTCCAATTGGTAGCGTAGCTTTTCGGTGTATATATGATTGGCGCTCATAGGCATAAACAGACCAGCCGGCAGATGACGGCTATCGCAACTTAGTAAAGCAGCATTGTTTTCAATTAGCGCAGTTAACAAAGCCTGGGTAATGGTGACCCGTGGGTGATCTATGATAACGATACCTACATCTTCAATGGGAACTGTTTTTGGTGGTTTTTCCTCATCCTCAGGGTATTCCACGCGCAATTGCAGTTGATCCTTCTTCAGATAAGCAGGGTTGCCGAAGTAGAGCGTTTTCTTTATCATCGATTTGGTTTGAAAATTAAAGGTGCCCTGAAAAACTTTTGATTTTAACCTTTCCAAGTTAATTTGCCGGTTTCATCTTGATCGAAATCTACACATTCTATAAGAAGATCCAGATTGCCTCTGGAAAGCTTTAGCTTCGGCCAAGGTGCTTCGAAATTGATTGTTGAGAAACCATTGTAAATTGATTTACCGTGTTCTCCTGCCAACTCTTTAAGGGCATTATCATCTTTAGCATTCGAATGATGCTCGAACACTATTCTCCCATCTTTTTCAAACTTTACAACTTTATAAAAGCGTTTAGAAAGATCAGCAGGATTCAGAGAGCCTAGCTCGTCTGGAGTATTCTGATAAAAAAGAACCCTCTGTCCAGGTTTAAGAATGGCGCGTAATGGAATTTTAGTGTCTTTGCCAATCGACATGGCGGGTAAAACGGTCGCTTCTCCTCCCCTATTAGTAACTGCTAAATCCATCAATCTTATGATTTCGTAATCTCTGTGCAGTTTACCATTTACCAGACCCTCGTAAAAAGCATATCCATAATTTTCGCCATTGGCCACATAGTAAGACTGCTTATGAGGATGTTTGGATTTATAAGTATGCTTCTTTAATGTGATGGGTTCAGTGACATGTGATTTGCATCTTACATGTCGAATAATTTTACCATTGAAATCTTCAAGTTCATTTAGCTTCCTTCCATTCTTAATCTGCTTTTCCATGTGTTGGCGTAAAAGTGGATCAACAACATTCTTCAGATTAAGCTTTGAATCGGAGACTTTTACACGCTCTACCATCCAGAAGACGTGCTCACCATTCTTTTTTTCAAACACCAGCTCACCATCCTCATTTCTTCTAGGAGTTCCATCAGGATTTCTTTCAACCACTTTAATCTTCCCATAAAAAGTATCCAAATGAAGCTGACCTCGAATGGAATCACCGGTTGCAATTTTCGGAATCCGCTTTCCTTCTTCATCTAGTCTAAATTCACCATTAGCGTCTCGCAAGTATTCAATCTTTCCCCGTTTCCTGACTTTTTTAGACCCTGAAGCCAAGGCCTGGTCTTTGGATTTTTGATTGATCAGGATTTTATCTTCTATTTCGGTGATCTGGCTTTGATGAAAGCCCTCAAACGGCTTTTCCGTGTACTGCTTACTATTTTTTTCATAATACATATAAGCCTTGTACAAAATCTCCTTCATCTTAGAAGGACTAGGTATTAAGGTTAGTACGGCCGCATCCACCGCGTGATGACTGTGCTTGCCACGATCCTTCTTGTCCTCGTCCTGAATTTGATAGATCTTCCTGAATTCAGCGGTATTGCTTCCTTTCTGAACATCTACCCGATTGAAAACTGATTTTAGGTAATGAAAGGCGTATTTCGAAACGATCTGCGTATCGATGAGTTGACTGTTCTTCCAGCCAGTAGGAACGTCTTCCCTGGTAAACCGATCCAGTTTGTTTTTCCAATAGTCATATTCGAGCTGCGCTATATGTTTTCTTCTAACATTTTGATCTTTAGAGTCCTTATCCTGCGCACCTTTGGAGGCGGCTTTTGCACGCTCTATTTTCTCCTTATAGGATTTCAACCTGTTTTCCCATGTCTCCAATCTGGGCTTGATTGCCTTACCTTCTTTGGTATCCTCCCAATAGTTGGGCAGTTCGGTAGGAAGTTTATTTCCTTTTACATTCCGGTTATAGCTGGCGTAGGCCACTGTGCGGTTTGCCAGAGAATTATCAAATGAGATACTCCTTGGTATAGTATGCTCAAAGTCCACTTTGTTAGTATCGAAAAGATCTGTGATACTGATAAACTCCCCTGTGTACATGCATCGACACCCCTGCTCTTTCCAGTGATAGTACTTCTCTACATCTTCTTTTGTAGCGGATACAACTTTTAGGACTTTCTCAAAATCCTCGATCTGCTCTACCCACAACCTGAATTTATCAATGTCTGATTTGCTATTGGGGTTAGCTTGTCCTTGAAACTCCGAATCCTTTATCAGTTCAGAAATGGCGATTGCAAATTCTTTGTTTTCCTTCTCCCTGTCACGCTGATGCTTCTCTATTGCCCATCGCATATTGGCGTAATTGAGGCTCCTTGCAGTCTCCACAACTATTCGTGTTTCTTCGTCTATCTTACCGTCTTCAATCAGTTTATTTATCAGCGATCGGAGCTCGTGCATGGTGCGCATAGCCATTGGATTTTTAAAAGCCCCAGTCTTTGGGGAACCGAGGTAACATTTACCATCATCGGCAGGCCGAGATTCGGGATAAATATCAATTTGGGATGGGTGGTATAGTTTTTTCAACTGCTTTTGGTCAAGCTCAAAATGATCAGCCAGAAATTCCTGAATGTGATCGATCAGGCGGGGAAGTTTAAAATGCATCCGCTTAGGATTCGTAAAAAATTCCTGGTATTTGTCCTGCACAGCGACTTCTGTGGATTCCTTTTCAGCATCCTCCATCTTCTCCCATCGCTTTTCTCCAAAATGCTGAACGCAGGCTTTTGCTACATCTCTTTTATCGCTATCCGCCAGTTTATATCCATAGTCCTTATGGGCAAACCGTCCGTTACCATGCTCAAGTAAATAGTATTGTGAAATGAGGTTGTTGGCTATGTTAAGGACTCTCTTCTTCAAGCGGTTTTGCTTAATGATCCCCCTAATCTCCTGAATCAATAATTCTTTATTCTCCTGAAATTTTTCCTTACCAATCAGTTCAGGAATCTTAGCCAGCAGCACAGCTTCAGTATAGATCAAGCCCTCTTCAAGAAAAGGTAAAATATTGTTGATCGCCTTTAAACTAAGGGAGGCATAGCCAACTGGAAAGCTCTTCCAAAGAGTGAGGAGTTGCTTTCTTTTGTCTTCATTAAAATCGAGCACTTCAAAGCAGTATTCCTCAAAATACTCCTCGTCTTCAAAAGAAAACAGAACATGCCAAAGGTCATCGATTGAATAGATTTTAGTTTCTTCTTTTGATTCACCACTTAGTTTATTAGTTCGGGTGGTCTCATAGCTCCAGTTATGCCAATTTTCTCCGAGTACACTTTTAAACCTACCAGCAACGGGACAACCTGAAACACTCACTTTGTCAACAGAGGAAAGATTTTTCTGTTTGTCAATTCTTCCCTGACTCACATCGTAGTTTAGCGTCAGCTTGGTGCCTGCCTGCTTATTTAGGTTTTTCCTGATGTCACCAAACTTGAAAGAGGTTCGTACTTTTAAAAAGCAGTCATTCAACAGGTTTCTTTTCCATTCAATTGGCAGTTTTATCCATTCCTCACCTTCAAAATCATAGAACTCCAGATTATTAATAAATGCCCATGCCCGATACAACTCAAATTGTGGATGACTGATAGAGCATTTGGCTTTCATTGGTTCCAGGGTGCATTTACCAACTAGCCCTTTTTGCGAACGGAGAGGCCGCTGGAAGAATATTGCTTTTAGAATTTTCTCCCTTATCTGCTCATCCAATTCCTGAACCTCTGCGATCTTCTTAATTTCTTCCTCATAATCCTTTCGAAGTGTGTAGCGGTTTCTTATGCGTATGCCATCGTCTTCCAATTTAGCTAAGGCTGCTCCGAGAGTTCTATATTCTGTGAGCATCTCCTTATATAAATCTCTTGGAACCGCATCCGTTTCGGAGCTTCCTTCATGAATAGCCGAGGTTTCTTTATCACCACCCTTTCGGCTACTTTTAAAACCACGTCTCTGGGCAATATGATAAAATGCTCTTCCAAGCATCTGCTTATTTCTTTTGTCTGATAAATCAAATTTCTCCTGAATGAGCAGTCTCCTCAATTGATAGGGACTGGAGAAATCAGGCGTCCCATCGCCATCAAAATCAAGCTTAATCCATTGATCAAATTCTTTATTCTCTATGGGATACACACGTCCCACCCCTTTCTCATAGCGTTTCCATTTATGTAATTCTTCTATAGAAAGAGGGCAGTAACGAGCTTCTATGAGCACCTTCAAGGTTTCCCATTTTCGATAACGCTTGGCATTGTAAAGCCTGCGCTTAGAGCGGTGGCCGGTTCTTTCTGCAGCCAGAGAGAACTCACCAGATTTTCCGGTTCCTACACCTTTCTTAAAGGTTTTCACACCAAACCAGTCAAATTCATTACCGACTCTCAATGCTGCGCCAATTGAGTTAGTTCCTAAGTCAAGTCCGAGTGTTTTTTCCATCAATTAAAAAATTTGGTTAAGTTTGGATTACGATTCACAACAAGGCTATAAGCCGAAGATTTTCTCAGCCCTGCGTACGCCGTGGGGCTTTTATTTTTTCAATATCCCGCTTCTCCCCTCTCACCGGGCCATTATCTTCCCAATCCCGTATTTCTATTTCCCAAACAAAAAAAGACCGTTCCGTAAATCATCAACAGATTTACAGAACAGCCTCCCTTTCAGCTTTCAATATGCAAAATAATTAGAAAAGAATTGGTATAGGCTTGGTAAGTATGGGGAGAGACAGAGATATGAAAATAGCTCTAATGAAAGATTCAAATCTCCTAATTCAATCCCTTTTAGTTTTTTCCTAAGCTTTCCGCAACATCTCTATTGCCCTGACCAATTCAGCTTTTTCCTTTTTCAGCTCCTCGATCTTATTAATTTATTCCTTGATAGCAAACTCTATAGAACCACCATCTATGATATAAGTATAGGGTAAGTTACTTATGCCCTGAATAGCCCGAACCATCTCCAAGGTTACCTTCATTTGCCCGTTCTCAATCTGTGAATAGGTAGAGCGGGGCTTATTTAGTTTTTTGGCCATTTCTGCCGCTGATAAGCCCATTGAAATTCGTATCTCCTTAATCCTTTTATTGATGGTCTGAGTCTTTTCTTCTAAAAGCATTTCTTCTTCACCGGTTACCATCCAATTCGGGTTGCAATCCGGATAACTCTTCTGAATTGCAAAAGCAACAGCCCAACTGATTTGATTACCCTCCAAGGCCTTTTTTAGATCATTCTTGGATACCGTTTGAACCTTAGTCAAAAACTCCTTCTGAGTAATCTTTTTAGCCTCTAGGAATTGATGTAATCGCTTTGAACTTGCTGTCTTCGTCATTCTGATCTTTACGTTCTTGAATCATCTAGCTTTTTCGAGGCTCAAATTTACATAATGCCTTCCACTGGGCCTGAGAACAATGACCAGGTGTAATCCTTGCCTGGATGGGAATAAAAAAAGGGAGTCAAACACTCCCTTCTTATCAGTTAATGATTATAGTTATGCAGCTCCTCTTTCGTCCCTAATGACCTTTAAAACGTCAGGAGCAGGTCTTTGCTCCACCAGGTTGCCTTGTGATAGCCTATCTATGTAGTTCTGAACGTTGCTCCTGAATGCACTGGGAACAAATCTCTTATACTTCTCATAGGATTTAGAGTTCTTGGTATGCCCTGACATTCGCTTTATATCGGCATCGGACATTCCCATGATCTGCATATAGGTAATGCTGGTCCTTCGCATGGTATGGGTAGCGACCATTTCATATAGTGGCTTCTTAACGATAGTAAGCTCCCTGGTATTGGAATCTCGTACTTCTTGCATATAGACCTCATGCATACAGTCAAACTGCCTGAAGAAAGACTTAAGGGTCCCGGCCATATTGGAGACATAGGATTGTCGGGTGGTATTTTCTCGTCCCAATGGGTAAAAAGCATCCCCGTAACGTTCAATATTCCGGTTCATCAAATCAACTACTACTGGATACAGATAGGAGTTGACCTTAGAATTGGTTTTACGGGTTAGTTTCTGAAATTCCAGTTCTCCATTGGTTTCACGGATATGATCCGCTGTAGTCTCATATATATCACTGGCACGGCAGGTAGTAGACAACGCAAACATGATGTAGTTATAGGCTCGTTCATGGGGCCTGGGGAGTTCAAATGGGTTGATCTCATCACTGGCAAAGAGTATTTCCATCATTTCCACAGGTAACACAATAGTGTCGGAGTCTTCTTCGGGAATCGAAAACTTAAGTTTGGGCTGTACGTAACAATACTCATCAAAACGGTTGGTCAGGCCGGTTTTGACTTTGTTGATAATGGCAGCAATGGAGTTCACGGCTAACCCTGTATCGGAGGGAGCCAGCCTTCTTTTCAGGTCCCGGTCTTTAAGATGCTCATAAAACCCTTCAAACAGATCATTGTACCTGTCTCTGATTTCAACTTTCTCTGCCGATA
>NZNU01000021.1 GCA_002695035.1 Micavibrio sp.
CGGATATTACAGTGGAAAGTAAAACAGGGAGTAATGGTGATACTGGCGCTGGAATTTTTTGGGAGTGGGATTATTAAGACTTGCAGCCGAGTAAGTCCTTAACCGCACCAATAATCAGATCATAGCCATCCGGTGACATGACAGACTCAGGATGAAATTGAAACCCTGTAAAATCTTCGCCATATAGAGCCAGAATTCTACCCTCATTATCTACATCAAACTCTATGCCAGAAGTTTCCACAGCCTCTTGTGTATAAATCGGGGAAAAAGAATTATAAAAAGCCAGTTTTTTTGGGCTGCCTTGGATTTCGATAAGGCGTTGCAATCCTTGAGTGGATTCATTTTGTCTGGCGACTTCTATGCCCTCCGATCGCGACAATGCCTGATGCCCCAGACACACGCCCAAGATAGGTTTGCCTGCCTTTTTCAATGACCTGACAATATCCAGAAGGCGGACCATTCTGGGATTTGATGTATCATTGATGTCACCGGGGCCGGGGCCTGCAATCACTAAATCACTGTTATCTTTTTCTGGATCGAACGCGAAAGTATCAACAACGTTAATAGAGTACCCTTCATGCGCCAATATGTGACCTACCATGAAGCAAAAATCGTCTTCATTATTAATAAGTGTAATATTTTGTTGTGTATCATTACTAGTGCGACTTTGCGGGGTAATCCAAAACGGTGATAATCCTTTATTACGCTGCATTAGAACAGGTCTGAATTTGTCATGTATGGCGGATGTTAAATAGGTTGGTTTTTCTTCTGCCAAACCTGAAAGAACATCCAAGACAACAGAGGCTTTCGCCCGTGTTTCCTTAACCTCGCTATCGGGAAGGGAGTCTCTGACAATCCCCCCGCCGGCCTGTATCCGGAAAGAGCCATCCGATCTGATTTCTGCACAGCGAATAAGAATTGCTGTGTCCAGATTGCCGTAAGATGAGCCTTTTTTACGTTCTTTATATTTATAGTGGCCTATTTCACCGGAATAATATCTGCGCGAGGTATTCTCCCGCTTTTTAATGATGCGTGCGGCACTTTCCATTGGGCTTCCGACCACTGTAGGCGCATGGAAGGTGGAGATAAGGGATTTGACAGGGTCTTCTGCGCGCAAGCCTTCCAGAAGATAATAAGTATGAATAACGTTACCGATTTCCTTTAAAAACGGGCCTTCTACGCGACCGCCACCAGGGCAAATGCGCCCCATCATCTTTAATTCTTCGTCAACGACCTGATAAAGCTCGTTCACTTCTTTCGGGTCGGTCAAAAACTGTGCGAGGCGTTTTTCGAAAGTCCCGTGATCTTCTTTGCGCAAAGTGCCTGCTATCGGCATCATTTTGGTTGACGTTTCTGTCACCTCCAAATGCCCTTCGGGCGGCGCGCCGACAATAACCGAATTGTCATTGGCGTTATAGAAAAGAACAGTCATATACTGCCCTTTGGTTTTCAGGAGACTGGCAAATATGGAATATGCAGTCTCAAGATTATACCCCTTAATCTGCCCCGAAAAATAACGTGAGAAGTTCACTTGCGACGCATTGCCGCCTTCGATGTCTTCTTCCATTAGATGTCTAATATTATCGGCATGATCGTTGTCGGTGACGGAGGGGACAATACCATCTTTTGTAATTATTTCTTGATGTGGCAAGTTTTTAAGGAAGTGCTTTTTATTGTAACTTTCGACACTGTCTACCGATAAGGCAAGGACTGGCTCATCGCCGTGAGCTTCATAGCCACGCTCCCGGATAACATGATAAGGAAGGACAAAAACGATGTCTTTACTCTCTTCTTCGGCCAGATGCTGTATATCGTAGACATGTTTGAGGGCATGCAAGTTTCCTTCAAATACAGAAACTTCGCCATCTTTTTCGATAATGGCGAAGCTTGTATCTTCTGAGGGAAGATTTATTTTCGTTGTGCTCTGGCTCATATGTCCAGAAGTACTATAGGAAAAAAGAATTTAAATCAATTTGAAGAGAACAAATTTTCCTGGCCGGGCAATTTTTCAATCTGTCCGGTAGCCCTTAAAACTTCTGTTAGAGAAGCATAATCGCGGTCTGGAAGAGCCTGTATGATATCAAGAGCTTCTTCACTTGCGCCTTGATCTTCCGCATGAGATGTCAAGGATTTGACAGTTGCCGGAAAACGGGCACCTTCAATAAGGCTTTCAATATTCGGATCGTGATCGATAGCGTCTTTTTCAACTGGCTGGTGAGCCTGCTTTGCGGTTGGCATGGATATACTCCTTTTTAAATTTTTAAAAGTTGTTATTCCCCTTACCAACCGACAAAGACTAGTCTGAGTTCCTATAAATTAAGCCTCTACTTTGACATCCATTGAGATATCCGCATTTAGAAGCTTAGATATAGGACAGTTTTCCTTAGCTGTTTTTGCAGCCTCTTCAGCAGATCCTGCGTCGCCGCCTGAAACCTTCATCTTTACATCGAGGTGAACAGCCGTTACTGCAAAGCCACCGTCTTTTTTATCCAGGCTGACCGTTGCTTTTGTTGCAATGGTATCGGCAGTCATATCATTTTCACCAAGAATTTTAGACAGGGCCATTGAAAAACATCCGGCATGTGCTGCGCCAATAAGTTCTTCGGGATTAGTTCCTGCCCCGTCTTCAAAGCGCGTGTTAAAGCCATATGGCTGGCTTTTTAGGGCACCACTTTCTGTTGAGATATTACCTTTTCCATCCTTGATGCCGCCACTCCACTCGGCAGTTCCGTATTTCTTAATAGTCATGTTCTAGTCCTTTATTTATTTGATTAATCATAGTGTTTAAATAAAAGAAAGGAGGGGCTTTTCAAGAATTGATTTTTAAAAATATCGGCATATGTAAGCATTCATGAAATATCGCAAGTCACTGTTTTCACTTTTCACAGCCTTTCTGGTGACAGCATGTGCACAGGCAACTTTTTCCGTTATCAATATACCGGCTCATCTTAGCAACAAAATCGAAGTTGCGAGTGCTGTTTACGACAGTAAAAACAGCCTGAGTCTTGATGTCTATCAGGCAAAATCCAGCGTAAAACAGCCCCAGGACGTTGTCATTTTTTTCCATGGAGGACGATGGGAAACAGGCACTCGTGAGGATTATAAATTCATGGGATATAAATTGGCAGAGCAGGGTTTTCTTGTCGTAATCCCTGATTACAGGAAATACCCGAATGTAAAATTCCCAGCTTTCGTTGAAGATGCAGCACATGCAATAGCCTGGGTTGATGATAACATTATGAATACAAGTGCGTTCCAGGGTGAAAGTCTAACTGTCATGGGGCATTCTTCAGGAGCACATATAGGTGCTCTTGCTCTGGCAGATGCAAGCTATCTTGCTGCGTTGAATAAAGCCCCGAATATTGCCGATAAATTTATTGGTCTTGCCGGGCCATATTCGTTTACCCCCGAGGCAGATGATCTGAAAGATATGTTTGGCCCGCCATATAATTACCCTAATATGCAGGTAACGACCTTTATTGATGGTTATGAGCCACATATGTATTTGCTTCACGGTGATGCTGATGAAACAGTAAAAGCGGCTAATTATTTAAAGCTTGAAGACGCCATATCCGCTAAAGGTGGAAAAGTTACAGTCAAAACATATGGCGGCGTTGACCATACGGGAATGTTGAAACCCTTCACCTGGGTTGGCGGCAATGACCAGATATTGCAAGATGTTACGACGTTTATTCGTCAGTAAATAAGACTGTATCTGCAACCTGTACTGCCCCGGCGACCATCACGTAAATAATTTTCCCTATATTAGGAATTTTTTAATTAAATTGACAAAATGCCTTTTTCTGATAGGATATTCCATAATACAAAAAAATAATAAAGATACTATAAAACAGGGAATATGCAGTCTGACTCAGAATACGTGAAGATCGTTAGGGATGCGATTGTCCTTGCGGCAAAATCCGGAAGTGATCAAGTCCACAAAGAACATATCTGGCTGGCCATGTTAGATACACCTTGTTTTAAGCCCTTTTTCAATGATCTTGATGTAGATGAGGAGAAATTTCGCGGATTGTTGCACACAAAATTGGAAAGCCTTGGTCGGTTTAGTACAGGGCAGAGCTATACAGAAGCCACAATTCCTTTCTCGTCACATGTTCAGGATATCAGCATGCAACAAGCTTTTATGCAGCATGCTTTATTGATGAAAGCGGACCCCAGAGACTTATACCCTTCAGAAATATTTTATTCGATGGTGTACCAACGTAATGATGCTGGAAGCCAGTATATTCTGGATCAGCATACTCCAGACCAAATGACATTGTATCTTGCCAAAGCTTTAGAGCGTGAGAAAGCGGGTGTGATGCCTGTATTAGCAGGCGAAAAAGACAGCAAGGGTCAGGAGAGCACAAAAGACTGGTATGCTGAGGTTCGCAATAAGTGGTATGAAGAAAATCTTCCGGAAATAAAAAACGCGTTTAAGTTATCCGCACTGCATAAACATGCCAGAGTTCAGCCCGAGCATCTATGGAGTGCACTTTTGGATTCACCGGAATTTTGTCTTCAGCTGACCTTGATGGGCGTAAATATCCCGGATCTGCATGAAAAGTCTTATAAGGAATTGCACAATATTCCTATCTCTACCGTTTTAAAAGATCAGATTGTACCATCAAAAGAAACAGAAGAGCTTCTGGAAAGAATTCAAATACATTCTTTCAACTACGAAGAATCCTTCGGTTCAATCTGGCTTTTATCTCTCATGCTTGAAATGGAGAATAATAAGATAGGAGCATATATACAGGAAAAACATCCAGGTGTATGGCAAAACCTCTTAAAATATTCTTCTGAAGATAAAAACGAAGCCAAACCAATCACATTAGAAAACAAGATTCAAAAAGAATTAATGGGAAAAGGAGCTGATATGCAAGTTCAATTTGATGAGAAAGCGGTGCAAGAGTTTCACCCTGTCATACAAGAATCAATAAAAACTGCTTACCAGCTCGGACATGAAGAGGTTAAACCAGTTCACATTTGGAATACTTTGCTCGGGAACAGAGATTTTGTAACATTCGTAATGAATGCCGGGGTGGATTATGAACAACTGAGAAACAAGGTGAGCCGTTTTATAGCCACTGAACCCTCTGCATATTATAGTGCGGATGAAAACTCTCAGATACCTATGCCTGAGCTTACTCAAGAAGTTCGCGATATTGATGAGTTCGCACGTGATTATGCCGCGGAAAACGGCCGGAAAAGTACATATTTTGATATTTTGAACGCCTTATACACTCCTGAAGGGGACAGAGCTGACAGGGTCAGTAAATATGCAGCCTCTTTGGGGATGAAACCAGAAATGGTAGAGGCTTTTACCAGCAATGGTTTGATCGCATATATGAGGGATAATTCCGGACTTAGCGGTGATAACAGCTTTATCTTAGATAAAGAAGCAGCGCGCAAAGAACAGCTGAGACTTCAAATGGATATGGAGCGCAAGGCGCTGGAAAAAACGCCTTTGGGCGATGTTTGTGAAAATCTGGTATGGCAGGCTCTTAACGGAAAAATTGATCCGGTTATCGGCATGGATGAAAAACTGGATGAAGTTACACAGACCCTTGCACAGTACAAAAAACCGAATGTTATGTTACTTGCGGAACCTGGCGTTGGGAAAACAGCAACAGCCGAGGGGCTTGCGTATAAGATTGCAAAAGGTGACGTTCCTGAGTGGATGCTTGATAAAAGAATTTACAGCTTGTCAGTCAGCAATTTGACAGCTGGTACGCGCTATCGCGGTGACATGGAAGAGCGTATAAAGCAAATGGTGGAACAGTTAAGCGAAGATGAGAATGCTATTTTATTTATTGATGAAATTCATATGCTTAACTCCAGTCTGTCCGGAGATTCAAAAGTCGCGGATGCATTAAAGCCTGCCCTGTCACGTGGAGCATTTAAATGTATAGGTGCGACAACCTTTAATGAATACAGAAAAATCGCAGAGGATGGAGCATTAATGCGCCGTTTCCAAAATGTGTATCTGGACGAACCGAGTGCCGAGGTCACTATTGAAATTCTAAAAGGTGGTCTGCGAAAAACATTCGAAGACTACCATAATGTGACATTAGGAGAAGGCTTGGTTGAGGAATGTGTAAGCTTGGCGGATCGCTATATCATGTCACGTTTTTTCCCAGATAAGGCAATTGATGTTTTAGATAAAGCATGTGCCATCGTAAAATGCAGGGAAGATGCTTCTAAGGACAAGGTGGTGGTGGACAAAGCCGTGGCACGGGAAGCCGTGGAAGTATTAACACATGTAAAAATCCCTGATGGCTCTCTGGATGAAACGCAAAGAGCGCTGAACCTTGAAAGTAACCTTAAGAAAGTTATTTTTGGTCAGGATCATGCTGTTGAAGCTGTCTGCAATGCCGAGATTAAAAGAGTAGCAGGCTTTAAAAATCCAGATAAACCAAATGGATCTTATGTTTTTGATGGAGCCACAGGTGTTGGTAAAACAGAGCTGACAAAACAATTAGGAAAGATTTTGGAACGCCCTGTTAAACGCTTTGACATGTCCGAGTTTATGGAAAAACACTCCGTTGCGAAATTAATAGGTACAAACCCGGGGTATGTTGGTTATGAGCAAGGCGGCCTTTTAACCGACGCAGTCGAGCGCCAGCCAAATATAATTTTACTTCTTGATGAAGTTGAGAAAGCCCATCCAGATATTTTTAATGTGTTGTTACAGGTACTCGACCATGGGAAGTTAACGGATGGACATGGAAAAACCGTTGATTTTCGCAATGTAACGGTAATTATGACGACCAATCTATCCAAAAAGGTGGAGCCAGAAAAGGGGATGGGTTTTGGTAATGATTTGATAAAAGCTCCTGGAGAAGAGAGCGGCGATGCTAGTATTTCAGGTAGTCAAGGCGTAAATAGTTTCTTCTCTCCGGAATTCAGAAACCGATTGGATGCTGTAATATCATTTAATGATTTAACAAATGAAATCATGCCCTTAATTGCAGAAAAAACTCTATCTGAAGCAGGCGCTATTTTCAAAGCAGGCGGGCTTACTGCCGAGTTTACACAAAGTGCTGTTAATGCAGTTGTCAGCAAGGGTGCGAACAAAACCATGGGTGCACGTCCGATGAGACGTTTTGTAGAAAATAATATTATTGATCCGATAGCACTGGCTAAATTAAAGAAAGAGTTTACTGATCAGGTCGTGGTCGACTTTGTAGATGGCAAATTTACGTTTAATGAAAAACGCGTACCTGCAAATGACATGAAGGAAGGCGTTTCTGGTCAGGGAAAAGCTTCGGGGCCGGCAGCACCGAAAGCTATATAAGGGAAATATCCCTTTAATTTATAAAATTTAGCGGATATCGATGAAATAGCGGTGGTAGGGATTACCGCCGCTCGGAGCAATATACCCCTCATCAACAACAGATGCGTTCTTCTTTAATTCAAAAGCAACAACGACACCATTATCTTGGGGGGTAACTGTTCCTGATGATAAGACGTCCGAGCGAGGCACGTTGATTGAAGATAAATCCAGGCTTTTGCCATCAGGTATATAAAAAGATAATACAGATATTTCATTATCCAGTGTGTTTTCGACGTTTAACTTGCTTGTCATGTCAAAAACAATACGTGTTTTATCAGGCTGAACACCGACGCGAACATCAACAAGAGCATTGTTGGAACTTGCTGGCAATGAGGGATTCTGCCTCGGGGCAGGGGATGCCGCAATTTCAGGCTGAGCTGCCGACGAGGGCTGGGATAATGTGACCCCCTTATCCGTTATTACAGGGGCAGGAGTTACTGTTTCTGGTGCCCGTGCAGGCGGAGGAGGCAGAGAGGGACTGTCTTCAACAACAGCAACTGAACCAAACGCATCTGTTCCTCTATTTTGTGTCATTGGAGGTATGGGGGCTGTTTGACCTGTGTCCTCATTAACCAGAGTTTGTAGCAGCCCCACAAGCTCTTGCATATCCTGTTCTATTGTTACAAGCTTGCCTACTGAAGGCGAGATAGCGGATAAATAGTTATGAATATCTTGTACCGCAAACTCTAGCCTATCGAGACGGGCATCATCACTGCTCAGATTTTCTGTGAAAAGCTTTTCGACTTGAAGGCCCTTTACAGCAAGAGGGGGGAGATCACCGGGCTGCATCGGTGTGCCCATAACACCAGGAGGTGGGAGAGCCTCATTGTAATCTGTATTCACTGGATCTACGGAAAACCCTTCTTCTGCTGTGGCTGGGCTTCCTATGTTTCTCAATCCTTCCGGGTTTCCAACAACATCAAGTTTTTCCTGTCTAACGCCTGAAAGGTCAGATAAGTCTTCGTTATTGTTGTTTTGAGAGCCTGTTGCGTTACAGGACGATAGAGTCAGTAAAACAAGGCCACTTAAAACAAGTTCCTTGCCAAATTCAGCAAATTTCAAAGTCGAGCGCGATCGCGCTCTATAAAATATCATTTAGGTACCTATGAAGCCGAATCGTTGTTTTCCTTTAACGGTTTCTTAATTCTTACGCTAAGTTCAAAGGCAAGACAGGTCAATTTAGATTCCTACAATTTAAGGGGGGATGTGGATATATTTTGAATTATCTTAGGGATAACTTGAGAGTCAAAAGTTATGTATTATTAGTCGGTTACATCAATTGTGTAATTTCCGGTATGACGTCCGTTTGAGTAAACTATACCTGTGCCTGTGCTCCTGAGGTTTCCGATAACAAAAAAAGTTGCCTCGCCCAAAGCATCGGTCCTTATATTGTTATTAGGGACGGTTCGTAAATTCCTTAGCTGGAAAGTTGTCGCCCCCGGGCCGGCGAGGTTGGTATTCGTGAAACTGACAGTAAGAGGGGTGTTAGGAGGATAACCTGTTACTGTATATGAGCCTCTTTGGGGTGGGTCTATGACCATGAAAGCGGTGTCTGCCCTGTAACTGCCATTATTCTGCATGCGTAATCTACTTACAGAGCCATTATTAACAATGGCGAAAGTCCCGAAAGATAAAGGCTGGTTTTCAGTTATCGTCTGGGCATTTGCCTGGGGAATCGCAAAGCCCCAAGCCAAAAAAGCCATACTGTATAATAAAACCTTCTTCATTACATACCTATTGCAATTTCATCGATAATACGCCCGTCCGAGGCGGTTTTACTGTTATCAATGTAGCGGACGAGAATCTGCCCCGAACCGCGAGGCAGTTCATTGAGGGGCAACGCGACCTGCCGTTGATTAATTTCTGTAAAAATATTCATGTTATCTATATAGCTAATGCTCTTCGGTTCGCCCGATGCTGGAACCCAGAAGGCCTCAAGGGACCCAATTGTGCTGGTGTTTCCTTGTCTTGTGATAGTCATTTGAAGCTCAGGGCGCTCACTCTCAGTATTGGTTGTTACAAGTCTCGGGTTAGAAATCTTCGCAGCTGCCTGCTCTACGCCGCCATGTCTTACAATAACCGGAATAGTAACACCCATATTCATCTGAACGCTAAGTCGCGCACCTTGACCTGGTTCCACCGATTGAGTGGGACGTGCATCTGCAAGACGCATGACTTGAACATGAAAGCGATATTCTCCCTCGGGCAGATTAGCGGGTTTTCTTAAGGATAATCTTATTTTTTGACGTCCTTGAACGGGCAGGGAGAACTGGCGAGGGGAGAATCTAACGGCTTGATCCGGGTTAAAGGCAGGGTTAAGCGGTGTCTCTAATGTCGTATAAGTTCCATCAAGGTTTTGTTGGTAAGTTACGATATCAACCCTGTAGGTTCCTGGCTGGCCCATGAGATTAAGGACAGTAAGTTCCGCACTTCTGTCCCGCGGATCCATAACAATCTTGCGTGGAACAATATCAATTCTGGCAAATGCCGGTTGTGCAAGAAAAATGACGAGAAGGAAGCTGGTAAGTAATAAGCGTAACATAGTCTTTTATGATCCCGGTTTAATGTTTTGTCTTTAACCTTAAAATAGGGCTTTTCGAAGAAAAAGAAAACCCCGCCTTTTTACGAGCGGGGTTTTCAAAAACCTTCTAAAAATTAGTAAGCAAAGACAACGTCAAAGCCGCCTGAGTAGTTGCCATCTCCAAGAGGACCATCACCGGATGTTTCAACTGAAGCACCGATCAAGAGGCTGTCTGTTGGGCCTACGAATGTTCTTGTAAATGGTGTACCCGCTGTACGTGATACATCAGCACCACCATTATAGCTTGTTTCAAAATCCGTCAAAAGAAGCGTGTCTGTACCATCTGTCAGGTCGGATACGTTCTGGATTGTAACGTTGATAGTTGCACCAGGTGCACCATCTGCAATGTCAATATCAGCAGCTGTTACAGCTGAGGCATCGATCACAGCAATCTGGGCCAGACCAGCATTTACAGGTACATCCTGTGAACCATCTGGATTAACGTGATATGTTGCTGACTGTGTGTTAGCGTCATCACCAAGTGCTGTGATTGTACCAAAGTTAAGGTCACTGTTTTTTGTAAGTGTTAGTGTGTTTTGCACAACAGCGTCAGCCGTAACAGACACTGTCTGTGCGGTGCCCGTTCCTGCCGTGAAAATTACAGCAGCTGCAGCTGCCAATGCGAAAAGTTTAGTTTTTGAACCAATCATTATTAGACTCCTTCTTTAATGATTTTATTTAGATGTAGTTTTAACTTCTATTAGTTATAATATTATATTGGTTAACAAAACGCTAATGAATAATATTTAAATTTAATTCGAGTTAAATTCTACTACCCGCTTTTTTAATTAAATCATTAAATTACTAATATATTGCTAACAAACCCTAAAACACGTATCCTTATTTATATCTATTGCCCGTTCGGGCACGATTAATCGCTTTTATTTTGAATTTAATCTATGGCATCTCGCCGTTTACAGAGCTTTTTGGTCTATACGACCGTTATTGTTTGTGCAGGAATATATTCTGCACAACCTGTAAGTGCGGCCGTTGATAATGCGGCTATTGCCGATAGTAAGTTGAAAATTATTGCCAAACAATTTCTCCAAAGGGTCGCCCCGAAATTGCAGGATGATGAGTCTGCCTTTTCAGGTGAGGCCGAGTCAGATGCAACGCCTTTATCAATTATTCCCGACGGACAAAATCTTTTGTTCCGCCCTAAAATAGACCAGCTCGTTTTTGATATTGATATTCTGGCTGTAAAAAGGCAGGACGGAATTTACCTGTCCTTCTTGGATATGATTTCAGTACTTGATTTTGCGATTGATTATGATGATGAAAACTACACCGCACAGGGGTGGTTCTTGCGGGAGGACTGGAATTTTGGACTTGATTACGACGAGAAAACGATTGTTTCCCGCGGTGAAAGTTTCGAGCTCACGGATGAAAACACATTCCTTGAAAATGGCGAGCTTTACTTTCGCGAAGGTTTTTTGGAAAGCATTTTTGCCCTAGATCTCGATTTTGATATAGGTCAGCAATATGTCCTCATAGACAGTGAATACCCTTTGCCAAGAGTTGCGGCAGAAAACCGGAAAAACCGTAGATTTGGTTACGGCAGAATGAACCGTGCCGAATTGCCAAGGAAAGATATTCCTTACAAAAACTTTGATATAAATACGCTTGATTTATCTGTTTCAGCCTCAAAAAGGCGTAACCGTAATTCAGAAGAGGCTTATAACAGGACGTTTTCAACAGCTGTTGCAGAAGGTGATGTTTTGCAACATAAAGCCTACACTCAAGTAAACTTTAATAATGAATATGGTCTAAATAATGTCGTTGCACGGATTAGCCGCCAGTCGGAAGAACCAAAGCTTTTGGGGCCTCTTAATGCACGTGAATATGTCATAGGGGATACTGATACAGTCGACTTGCCCTTAACAGGGGATAGCGGACAGGAAGTCGGTGTGTCCGTGACAAACAATCCTTTGGAGATTGATGATTTTAGCACAACAGATATCAGCGGAGACGCCGTACCTGGTTATGATGTTGAGTTGTACCGAAACGGTATTTTGATTGATGTCATAACAGTTGACGAGAGTGGCCGTTATTTATTTAACGATATTGAGTTGTTTGCAGGCGATAATATATTCGAATTGTTTTTCTATGGACCTCAAGGACAAATAAGGTTTAATACTGTTAACGTTCCTGTAACCGAGGCGTTGCTCTCTACCCAGCAGAATACATATACATTTTCCTCCACTCTGGCAGAGCAACAACTCTATAATGCTCGCGATAATGAGGATGAGGATGTAGGCACGCCACACGTGGCAGGGCGCTATAACTTCTTTCTTGGTGATGCGCTTGCCTATGCCGGTTTTCGCGCGAGACAGACACAAGGGGAAAGTCAGGCTTTTCTGGCAGGAGGGTTTAACAAAATTATCGGAAGTACCATTATTGATGGCGATTTGGGTGTAGATAAAGATGGTGAAACCGCGGCGGAACTTGGTGCAAGGCGAAATATTCTTGGATGGGATACTATTGTAAACGGGCGTGTGAATACCGAAGAATATAACCCAGACGGATCTGAAAATCCTTCAGTTATGCAACTTAGCGCCAATGTAAGACGAAATTTTATTCCCCCAATAGGCGATAGGGCAAGTGTGCAAGCCGCAGGATTGTATAGTAAGACCGCAGATGGGGGCACAGTTACTCGTGCCAATCTGGCGGTAGCTAACAATTTTGGCCGTGTGAATGTCAGTAACAACGTGGTGTATCAAAATAATGACGTGACTAACTTTAATACGGGGCTGGAAGATTCTGATTTTAATCCGGAAAGAGTTAACAACACTTTGGCGGTGAGGGGTAATTTTGGAAAATGGCTGGCCCGAGGTGGATTTAACTACGAGCTTGTGCCTGATCATGAATTGCAGCGCGTTTTCTCACAAATAACATACAGACCGACATTAAATTTCTCTGGTGACTTATTTGTAGATTATGAGCCAAGCCTGGACCTGACAACGGCACGTCTGAACCTGAATTATCTGGATGAAAGATTTAGACTTACTCCCTATGTTGAAAAAGATAATCAGGGCGGATATGGGGTAGGTGTTGCGCTTAATACCACGCTGGTCGATGATCCGCCGGATGAAGAGCCCTTATTTACCAGTAATCGCCTGATCGGGAGAGGGTATGCTTCCGGGTTTGTTTTCTTCGACAAAAACGGGAATATGGTTTTTGACGGTGATGATGAGCCATTGCCGGAGGTCGTTGTTGAGAGTATCAACATAAAAAGACGCGCACTTACTGACGAGAAAGGATATGCCCTTGTTAAGGGATTGAACGAGGGTAGGGCAACGGATATCCATGTCGATGAGGAAACATTGCCCGATGCTTTCATGTTCTCGGCAAATGAAGGATATTCAATTTTCCCACGCGCCGGTTCTATGCCTGAAATTAACTTCCCTATTCAGCTTGCCGGGGAAGTTGACGGGACTGTCTCTATCTATAGGGATTATAATGATGATTCACCTCGGGCGGCACGACTGGTTACTATTCAACTGATACCGCTGGAAGGCCGCCAAAAAGAAATTATAATCACGGAAACCGCGGGGGATGGCTTTTTCGTATTCCCGAAAGTCCCGCCCGGGCGTTATGCGATGCAGGTCTCTCCTGATGATCAGAGGGATCTTAGTGTCGGTCAGGCCGCCGTGCAATATATAGATGTTGGATATGATGGACCTGTGTTTTACGGTAAAAACATTGCGCTCTACGATGATGCACCCGAATTAAATATTAAGTCCAAAAAGACTTACAGGATTGCGGAAGGTGGCCAAAACATAGCATCCTCACCTTTCTATATCGTGCGGGTTAACGAAGAAGATGATTCACAATTGCTTTCTCTCCTTCGGCGTTTGCAAATCAAACGCTTGCCTGATCGCCTGAGGGCACAGATGATCCCTATTAAATTTGAGGACACAAAGGATAGTGAGATTGTATATGCCTATTTCATAGGCCGTGGTCGTCTGGAAGAAAGTGTAGAATTTTGTCGTGAAGCATCGAACTGGACAATATCTTGTGAAATAGTCCCTGTAGAGCTGGAAACAGTACAGAGTGCAAGCGCTGAAAATTAAATACTAAATACCGTATAAATTACGCTGCCTGAAGAAACAAATCATCTACCTTTGATAAAACTTTATCGGGATCTGTCATTTTATTGATTTCAGCCCTGAACAGATTTGAATTAGGAATACCTGCGCAATACCAGCCAATATGCTTTCTGGCGAGCGCAACACCTCTTTGTGTCCCGTAATACTCAAGAATATGGGAATAATGTTCCTTAATAAGGGATTTGATTTCAGGAAGATCCGGATCCGGAATGGTCTTGCCTGTCTTTAAATAGTCGATAATCTGCCGCAGCAGCCAAGGCTTGCCTTGCGCGGCACGTCCTACCATTACGCCATCAGCGCCGGAGATTTGCATGGCCTTCTTTGCGTCTTGGGGTGTTGTTATATCGCCATTTACAATGAGAGGTATGCTGATTACATCTTTGACAGCACGGATGGTTTCCCAGTCTGCTGTGCCCCGGTAAAGCTGATTTCTTGTTCGTCCATGCACCGTTACCATTTGTATGCCGACATCTTCTGCGGCTTTGGCAAGGACAGGGGCATTTATACAATCCCAGTCCCAGCCTAAACGCATTTTAACAGTGACTGGAATTTTGACCGCTTTTACGGTGGCCTCCATAATTTCTATGGCCAGCGTCTCGTCCCTCATAAGTGCAGACCCGCCAAATTTTTTAACTATTTTTTTAACCGGACAGCCAAAATTTATGTCGATGATTGCTGCACCTCTTGCCTCATTCATACGTGCAGCCTCAGCCATGACATCGGGTTCGCACCCGGCAAGCTGCACAGCCATAGGAAATTCTTCGGCACAGTTCTCACTTTTTTTTAGGGACTCGCAGCTTTCTTCGATCATTGCGCGACTGGCAATCATTTCGGATATAACCAGACCTGCGCCATAACGCTTCACGAGTTTGCGAAAAGGCAGGTCCGTAATACCTGACATGGGAGCCAGCAAAACAGGATCGCAGATATCTATGGGGCCAATTTTCAGTGACATTCGGGCGTTATAGCAGATATATGCTTTTGAAATCTATTTTTTTTAAGCGGGTTGAGCCGAAGTAATGCCTGAGCCGTCCATAAGCTGCCTCTGCCAGAATAAGCTTAATTTGTTAAGTGCGGTGAGCGCACGTTTATCTTCAGATAAAGAGCCGGAAAGCGATAATGTCTCGATTTGTTGAAGCATCCATTTTTTCGCAGCCTTTTGACCGTCTTCAAAGCTGGATCCGTCACCATGTGCCTTTCCTGAATGGAGCAATGTCATGGATTGATAACGCAGATTGTCAAAAGCATTGCTGGCAGTATTTTTGACAAGATCAGCCCAATAGGTCGATAAATTCATTTCGGTCATATAATTCTTTGCTTTACCAAGGAAAAGATCGAAATGGGATTGTTGCAGATGCAAAATGTTATCATGGAGCGCATGCGCAAACCCTCTTACAAATTCAGGGTTTAAATTCTCCGGCATTTCAGGCAATTCAACGCCATCTTCAGTAGGAATGCTAATATTAAAAAATCCGGCATCTTCGTTACCTGATGGCCAGCTTTTTTTTACTTTTTGATCAAGATATGTGAATTTATTGGTTTGATCTGTTATTTTTCCCCATAGTTCAATTTTGCTTGGTCGCGGCATTTTTTGTGGATCGCCGCCATTAATACAAACCTGTTCAGGTTTTTCAGATTTGACGATCAGGGCTTCCTCAATTCTGCCAAGGCACATATCGCGCCATACACCGAAACCGTAAGACAGCATGCGATCAATTTTTTCATTTGTAACGGCCTTGATAATTTCTGGTGGAAGGGGGAAGTTTTTGCGTGCCATACTTACCATTACAGGCGTATCCAGGCTCAACAGAAGATATTGGGCGTCCAAAGCTGCTGAACGCTTTCCTGCCGCCGCATCTCCGTCTGTAATATTTAAATGGAGCTCAATGGTTTCGACGCTTAGAAGATCGTATAGAGGTATGTCTTTTAAAAGGGCATCCATTGCCGTTTGTAATTGTGTGTCAAATAAGTCGAGGGCAGGGTGGAGTAAGGAGTGCCTTACAGCCTGCAATGGTTCTTTTTGATCCATATTAATGTAATCTTTTGCAACCTGATCTGAATGTTTGGAGGCATCCAGCTTGATCATTTGTTTAATTTGCAAAAGAGCTTCATGACGTGCTGCACTGAAGTCCCCAAGCTCTGAGCCTTTTGGTTCATATAAAGCCGTTGCTGTTTCAGACATAAAGTACCTTTTTCAAAAATGTTATTGGTTAAATGGAAGGCGCATCTTTTATCAATGAAGGTGTCATGCTTGCCGAATAGGGATCCGTAAGAATGTTTATATCAAGCATTTCCCGCGCTTCCCGGCCGTCAATGGTTTCTCTGACCAGTAATTCGTCCACCAATTTTTTGATTTGCTCAAGATTTTTGGGGTCTGTCAGAACTTTTTTGGAGTAAGCATAAGCCTCATCAACCAAATTTTTGACCTCTTGGTCGATCAGATCAAGAGTAGTTTGGGATCCTGTCGCCATACCGTTTTCATGTCCGAGATAACCGGCTCCAGATGCGCCTGTGTATCGAACCATGCCGAGTTTATCGCTCATACCCCATTCTGTTACCATTTTGCGGGCTATATTCGTTGCTTGCTGTATATCGCCTGACGCACCGGGGGTGACCATATACTGCCCGTTTAATATTTCTTCACCAATGCGGCCGGCCACAGCGACGCGCAATTGTGCGATAAACTGTGCCTTTGTATTTCGTAACCCATCTTCTTCCGGAAGAAAAAAGGCAACTCCCAAAGCCATTCCTCTCGGAACAATCGTCAGCTTTTCCAGTGTATCGGCGTGTGGCTCATGCAGAGCCATAAAGGCGTGGCAGGCCTCATGATAGGCTGTGTTTTCAAGCTCGGGCCGGGACATGACCATGGATTTTCTTGCAGGCCCCATGGAAACCTTGTCTTTGGCTTCTATAAAATCAATTTCTGTAATATAATTCGGGTTAGACTGAGACTGTTTACCGCCAGCCGCTTTGTATCTCTCTGCGGCTATGAGGGCGGCTTCATTAGCCATGCTGGCAATATCTGCACCTGTCATGCCCGGGATACCTCGGGCTATATTACGAAAGTTAATATTAGGGTCTATGGGTTTGTTTCGTGTGTGGATGCGAAGTATATTTACGCGCCCGTTTACATCCGGTGCATCGACCACGATCTGGCGGTCAAGGCGTCCCGGGCGTTTAATAGCGGGGTCAAGTACATCGGGACGATTTGTTGCAGCAAGGATAACTACACCTGTATCCTTTTCAAACCCGTCCATCTCTACAAGTAGCTGGTTAAGGGTCTGGTCACTTTCTGAACTGTTCCCCATTGAAGCGCCCGAGCCACGTTTTTTCGCAAGCGCATCAATCTCATCAATGAACAGAATGCAGGGTGCGTTTTTCTTAACTTCTTCAAACATGTCACGGACACGTGCGGCCCCAACGCCGACAAACATCTCAGTAAACTCTGATCCTGACACTGTATAGAAGGGGACACCTGCTTCGCCGGCAACAGATTTTGCCATCAATGTCTTACCCGTTCCGGGTGGCCCCACCAGAAGAGCACCTTTAGGTATTGCGCCGCCAAATTGTGAATAAAGATCCGGATCCTTCAGAAGGTTAACCATTTGCTGCATTTCAAATTTTGCTTCTTCGTTGCCTGCCACATCAGCAAAAGTTTTTTTGTCGTGATGCTCCTCAACCAGCTTTGCCTTGGATTTTGAAATCTGGTTGTCGAATGGATTATTACCATTTGCTGCTTTTTTGCGATTTCTGATGAAGCTGAAAATCATGAAGCCTATGGCACCAATGATGGCAATGCGGAAGAATAGATCGAAGAAGTTGGTTGGCTCTTTTACTTCGTTAATATGAACGTCTCCATACGGGTTAACATCCTCGTAAGCAACTTCACCGGACGGAGCTCTGGATTTTGTGATTTTGGTCGTTTTGTCCGGGCTATCCTCATTTGCAGCTGAGAGTATGCCGGTAACTTCTTCACCTTGAATTATGAAACGTGAATACTTGCCCTCTTCGGCGTTGTCGACAAATTGAGACCAGGATAATTCGCCTGTGCTTAACTGCTGTTCGCCTTGTGAAGAGCTTATTGCAAATACTCCGGCTATTGTCCCTGCAGCTGCAAGTCCAGCCAGAACTTTCTTTTTCCTAGGGCTAAATTTAGAGGGTTTTTCCCCCTTATCTTCGTCAGCCACGCGTTTCTCCCGATATTATTATTTTTATAGGAAAAAGCTAACAATGTTATGAAAAGCATGTCAATAGAAAAATATTATTACTCTGAGGTGGTGTTTTGAAAAAATTGTGATTTGGTGGCTTCAAAAATGAAATACATTTCATCAACCTGTTTCTTTAAACCACTCAAATCCTCCTTTTGTCCTTTATCCTGTATGGATTTTGCTGATTGTTCGATTAAGCACGCCGCATCAGAAAGTTTTACGGCTCCCATGCGTTTGCTGGTGGATTTTAAGGTATGAGCCGGTCTTATGAGCTCCATGGGCGTGTCATGTTCGATGGCGCTGCGCATCTGGTGTATGTAATTTTCTGCATCTTCTATAAAGTAATCCAGAATTGTTTTATATTTTGACTTAAAGACAGCCTGCGACTTTTTAACAGCGATTTCATCAATAAAGTCTGACGGGCTGATGTTTGCCTCAAAAGCTTTTGTGCTTTTCGCAGATGATTTCTTTGCATGATCCTGTTTGTTTTCTATTGATACCCCTCCGCCAGAAATTTTTTCGGATTTATCTTTACCTGACCAGTAGACGATTTTTTCAATAAGGTCTTTACTGCGCACAGGCTTTGAAAGGTAGTCATCCATGCCGACCTTAATGCATTTATCCCGGTCTCCCTCCATTGCATTGGCTGTCAAAGCAATAATTGGTAAAGTAGCATCAACAAAGCCCTCTTTTTTCATGCGAATGATTTGCTGTGTGGCCTCGAACCCGTCCATGACGGGCATAATACCCCAAAGCGAGGTGCAGACCATAGGGCTGCGCATGAGTATTCCCTTATATCAGGGCGGAGCGACACGATCTCGTGCCAGACAGGCTGAATACACTTCTGAACAACAGAAAGATATATTATCCGATACAAGGACAGAATTACTGGCAGAGGCAAAGTCCTTATGGGCGATCTATCACAATGCGCTGCGCAGGCTGGATGCCCGAACTCGTGAAATCAACGCAATACTGGAGGCGCGTGAAGGTATACAAACCTAAATCAGGCTCGGGGAGAGGTCGTTTCAAGAAAGTCTTGATATAGAGCAGGATCTTGTTGATGCGCGTATTGCCTTTATAGAAGCCAAGTATGAAAAAGTTATTTCTCTGGTCAGGCTTCTGGCTCTTAAAAATGAAAATATATCCGGGTCGCGGGGTATTTGAACAAGACTATAAAAAAGCTGTTGAAAGAACAATAATTTAAGCTTCTCTATACTTTTTGTAATGTATACTATTAAAGAGTATTTAAAGTTGTGGGGAAGGAACTATTGAAAAGCGTGTGCTTTCAGCGAGTTAAACAAGCCATAAATAA
>NZNU01000022.1 GCA_002695035.1 Micavibrio sp.
CAATGGCTATATAGATGTAGCTAATCAAAAATTTGACACCTGGACAGCTGATGATTTTATATTTCGGGATCCTACTGTTACAGGAGGCACTTCAGACGACGATGTGTTAACCGGCACATATAGAGATGAAAGCATTTTTGGTTACAACGGGAATGATACATTGTTTGGAAATGGTGGCGATGACCATCTCTATGGTGGCAGTGGCTCAGATTCTATTAATGGTGGTTCTGGGATTGATTTCCTGGAAGGTGGCAGTGGGAACGACTATTTCGATTTTCAACCTGGTGATAGTAATGACACCATTACGGATTTTGTTCGTGGGGAAGACAAAATACTCCTCACCTCCTTCACATCAGTCATGACTTTGACGGATTTAACTTATTATACAGATGGGTCAGACACTGTATTTGACTTTGGGGCAGACAGTCTGCGTGTCGCAAATCACGATGCGTCGAGCTGGGTAGACAGCGACTTTTATTTCAACGGAATTTACGGAGATGAAGACAGTAATTTCATAAGTGGTACTTCGGCTGCCGAACGCATCTATGGTATGGGTGGGGGAGACTATCTACATGCTAATGGCGATGGTGATATTTTGACAGGAGGAGAGGGTTACGAGTATTTCACAATCGGCGGTGGCGCAGGCAACGACATTATTACTGATTTTACTCACTGGGACGACAGGATAGATGTGTATTTCCTTGCAGGCGTAGATGAATACTCAGACATCACTCTTTCGCAGCAAGGTTATGATGTGCAGATATCTTTTGCGGGATATGCCGGTACTGTAACTATATGGGATTCATCAGTTTCCAACTGGTCAGAGGCTGATTTTGTCTTCGCGCCAGTTCATGGAACAAGCGGAAACGATTATCTTTATGGAACAAATGGTGATGACACAATCTATGGCGAAGGGGGATCAGACGTTATCTATGGCTATGGTGGCTATGATTGGATATTTGGCAATGATGAACAGGATTGGGTTTACGGTGGAGATCAACACGATTCTGTATTCGGTAACGCTGGCGATGACCGCGTTTACGGTGAAAACGGTGACGACTTCCTAAGTGGAGACACTGGCGTTGACTATCTTTGGGGTGGTGAAGGTAATGATGAATTGCATGGGGGTGCAGATGGTGATGCACTCCGTGGAGAACAGGGTGATGACATCATCTATGGTGGGGACGGAAACGATCACATTCGTGGTGATGATGCCGATGCTACACCTGGTTGGGCCGGTTCTGGTAATGATTATATGTATGGAGAGGCTGGAAAAGACAATATTCAGGGTGGCGACGGCGATGACTTCTTAAACGGGGGTATAGGCGTGGATGTTTTGACCGGTGGTGCGGGCACAGACATTTTCCACTATGATTACGATGATCTTGATGGATCTCGTGATTATATCATGGACTTCACAAGCGGTGTTGGCGGAGATGTTCTGGATCTATCGAATGTTATCGACTTTGACCCTGTGAACGACACATTGTCCGATTTTGTTTCAATAGCCACAGGCGGGTCATACACACGTATTAATGTCGATTATGATGGGGCTGGCACGGCGCACTCTATAAAAGCTGTGGCTCAGCTTCAGGGTGTAACGGGTCTAAACCTCACTGATTTGGTTAATGACGGTAATTTGATCGTGGCGTAGTACTAACAAACTGCAAAGCTTCATATATCAAAATCCTGCTCATTACTGGCATTATTTTTTTGCTCACTCTCAGCAGTAGCATTAAACCCTGATTTCACGTTGAAGGTATTGCTCATCTTTGACGCTGCTGGCTTAGGTTTATTTTCTGCGGTTGCTGCTTTGCTGAACGCCCTTTGGTTTACGGTTGTGGCTTCTTTTGATCCATTCGGCTCTGCTTTTGTCTCATATGGTTCTGCTCGATATTGCGGTGGCACATTTTTGCGTTTTTCTTGTGCCTCTACGCGGGTTTTTTCTCTAACATCGCTGTAACTTGTTTGGCTTCCGGGTCGCTCGGGAAAGGGCGGAACTTTTGCCCTTTCGGCCTTGATCGCTTTATTAATCATATCAGTCATAGGCCTGGTTTTTTCATTCACGGGCGTAAACCAACTTTTACGATCTTCTGGTTTGGGCATTCCCGCTTTCAACGCCTGTCTTTCACCTATAGCCTTTTCGATGCCTGTAATTTTAACAGGCATTGGTTGTTTATACTCTTGCTGCGTTGTTGCTGTAGACTTAACTTCTATGACTTTTCTGAAATCACTTTTCGCTGGCGGTGCAGCTACCTTTACCGGTTTGTCTAACTGTACCTCTATTTTTGTTGTGGGGGTTTTAGATGTAGTATTATCAACCCTAATCGGCTCCAATTTGGTTTGCGGCATTTTGTTTATTGCAGTTGAGTTGGTTAATGTAGTCTGCCTGCTTTTAGGTCTAAACTCTAAAGGCACCTGAGCACGCATCATTTCAGCCTTTAGATGAAGTTTATGATTGATTTCTTTGTTTGTGGTTTGCCGTTTGGGTTGATCCGACTCTTTAGTTATCGCTGGTGTTACAGAAGTGTTTTTCCTTAAATCCCTGTTGATTGCATCAACAAAGCTTTTGTAATTACGGAAGGCGTCTTTTTTCGCCTCTACAAGCTCTATGTTGCGCTTCATTTCTTTGATTTGAGTATGAAGACCTTCACGATAGTTGCGGCCATAGCGCGTAGCCTGACGCTCCTTGCGCGCTTTCTTTTCTTTAGCTGTGAGTTTTATAGCAGCTCTGGTTTCTTTACGATTTATGAGTAAACCTGAAGCCAGTTTTGTAGCCTTACTAATAGATTGCTTAATAGCTGATTTTAGGCTGGTTTTAGATTCAAGTGCCTGTAGTTTGATTACATGCCTATCAAGGCGCCCCATCAATCTATCAAGCTGTTTGATCTGTTCTTTTAAGGGCTTGTCGCCGAAAGCTGCGCGTTTCTCATTCAAAGCTTTAATCTCGTCATTGAAAGTTGTGCGCGTTTGTTTCCTGTCAATGGTGGGATAGTCAATCTTACGGCCTTTGCCGTCCTCACGGACTTTGCTGCGCAAATTGTGAGCGCTGCCGCCGTCAGATGATGAACTGGAAGAAGAGCCTTTTTCACCTGAGCCTTCTTCTTCATCGTCTGATGTATCATCTTTGTCATCGCGATAAGCTTTTTTAAAGTCTTTAGCCAAAAGGCTTTGCAAGGCTTCTGCGTTTTTGGATGCTTTGCCCTCATGGGTTTGTGGGATGCGATCAACACCTTGATTTTCGAGCGAACGGCGGTCGATCTTTGCATCTGGAAACCCTGCGCGTTCAAGCGCATCATTCGCCAGTGCTTCCCACACTTCGCGAATGATATCGATTTCTTGAGGGCCACTGACTTTGTCATCAAGAATGCGAGTTTTTGCACCAAGCCCCTCTTTTGTGACCTCACGAGTCGTAAACAAAAGATGGGCATGGTGGTTGCGGGGGTCGTGGCCATCACCCGCAACAGGGCTGTGAACGGCTACGTCCACAGCAACGCGGTAGCGTTCAATAAGATACAGAGCCATATCACGGCTCAAAGCCTGACGCTCTGTATCACTAAGCTCATGGGGTAAGGCTAGAATAACCTCACGCGCCACGCGAGAATTTTTACGGTTTTCGCTAGCCTCTGCCGCATTCCACAATGAGGCACGGGATAAGAGATTTTCAGGGGCTGATTTCGGCGCGAGTATAAAAGCGTTTTCCACACCGTGACGCTTTTCGTAGCGATGAATTCGGCTGGTGCGCTCATCCTTGAGCATTGCTCCGGCACGATAAGCAGCAGCGGCCACCGCAGAATGGCCTTCAGACCTTGAAAAGACTCGCAGTGAGCAATGATAAATTGCCATTACGCAGTAATCCCCCATGCCGTTATTAGCGCTGCAAACGGAGTTTGCGTAAGTGCGCTATTAACCTTCTATCTTTTTATTTTAACTTTTAGGGGATTAAAGTTTAGTTACGGAAATAAATTTCTTCTCTAACTATCTGATTTTAATACTTATAGAGATTCTCAATATTAGTACAGATTAAATTAACTAATGACTTATTTATTCGCTACCCACTCAGCAGACCATATCTCTGCTTGTTCAATCACAGTTCGAATAGCGTCATTTTGAAGATCCGGCGGATAACCATATTTCTTTAGAATACGCTTCACCAAAACACGAATTTTCGCGCGAGCGCTATCGCGCTTTTG
Organism: Micavibrio sp.; assembly: GCA_002695035.1. Lineage (GTDB taxonomy): Bacteria > Pseudomonadota > Alphaproteobacteria > Micavibrionales > Micavibrionaceae > UBA2137. The sequence goes on from NZNU01000022.1 coordinate 4,194, forward strand.
CCAGTCCACAGATATATTAGATTTAACTGAATTCATAAGCTCATGTGCAATGACCTTTAACTGGTCATCTCCCATGACATCTAATGCGCTTTCATTTTCAGCAAGAGCATCATAGAAAGCGATTTCATCAGGTGTAAGCCCGTCTTCTTCTCCGCGCTGCCGCGCCGCTTTTATATCCTTTGCAATACGGATTAATTCTTCCAGAACTTCGGCGGTCGTGAGGGCGTTGTTATGATAGCGCCTAATCGCATCTTCCAAGCGCTCAGAAAATGCACGTGACTGCACAACATTTGTTCGGCTTGCCGATTTGATTTCTCCATTTAAAAGCTTTCTTAAAGATTCTAGCGCCAGATTCTTGCGCTCCATATTCTTGAGTTCGGCTAAAAAATCATCAGAAAGAATAGAAATATCCGGTGATTTTATGCCAGATGCGGCCAAAATATCGATGATTTCCGTTGAAACAACCGCACGGCTTAATATTTGTTGGATACCGGCTTCAATATCTTCAGAGGATTTCTCCGTGTCTGAAGCCGTGGATTTCGCAAGCGCAGCTTTAACCGCTTGGAAAAATCCTACTTCATCTCGAACTTCTTTCGCATAATCACTTGCAGAGGCGAGGGCATATGCGCGTGTGAGCGCAACAACGGCATCATTATATCTGCGACGAACCGTTTTCTTTTGTGTTTCTGTTTTGGCTTTTTCGGCTTCTTGCTGAATCCAGTCAAGCATCCATTCCATCGCGCCAGCCAGCGTTTGCAATCGTTCTTGCGGTGAACCGGACATTCCCAATGAATAATCAAAGCCGTGATACATATCTTTAACAATTTCATAGCATTTTTGCAGCGCCTCTATAGTTTCCTCTTCATCAATACCTGTATTGTCGCGGTCACTATCTGAGTATTCAATGAGGGCGTTCTTTAAGTTTTGTGCGATACCAATATAATCAACGATCAAACCACCCGGCTTATCTTTGAAAACACGGTTTACACGTGCAATAGCCTGCATCAAACCATGGCCTTTCATCGGCTTGTCGATATACATTGTGTGCATACAAGGCGCATCAAAGCCCGTGAGTCACATATCACGCACTAAAACGAGCTTCAATTCATCCGATGGATCACGTGCACGTTTTGCAAGGTTTTCACGGCGTGATTTGCTGCCCACATGAGGTTGCCAATCCAGCGGATCAGAGGCATTGCCCGTCATAACAATTTTGATTGCGCCTTTTTTGTCATCATCACTGTGCCAGTCTGGGCGCAATGCTACGATGGCATTATAAAGATCAACACATATGCGGCGGCTCATGCACACGGCCATGGCCTTTCCTGGCATAGCTTCTAGCCGTGATTCCAAATGATCTACAATATCTTTCGCTATAAGCTTTATACGTTTCTCAGAGCCAGCCAGAGCCTCAATCCGCGACCACTTGCCTTTGGTTTTTTCTGTCGCGTCCTGCTCTTGATCTTCGGTTAGCTCTTCAATTTCTGCATCAATGCGCGGTTTTTCGTCTTCATCTAAATCAAGACGTGCAATACGGCTTTCATAGTAAATCGGAACGGTTGCTTCATCCTCAACAGCGCGATGAATATCATAGACATCAATATAATCACCAAACACGGCGGGCGTGTTTACGTCGGTGCTTTCAATTGGTGTTCCGGTAAAACCGATATAAGAGGCGTTCGGTAGCGCGTCGCGCAAATACTTTGCAAAGCCATAGGTTTTCTCGCCTGTTTCTTTATTGATCTTCGCGCCAAAGCCATATTGTGTTCTATGCGCCTCATCAGCAATCACAATCACATTGCGGCGATCCGTCAACAATGGAACTTCGGTTTCATCTTTGGCGGGGAAGAATTTCTGAATGGTCGTGAAAATAATCCCGCCGGAATTAACGGCCAAAAGCTCCTGCAAATTCTCGCGCCCTTCGGCCTGTCTTGGTGTTTGGCGCAGCAGTGCTTTACAGTTTGAAAATGTACCAAAAAGCTGTTCATCCAAATCATTGCGATCTGTAATAATAACCAGTGTTGGGTTTTCCATGTTCTTATGTCGTACAACCTGTCCGGCATAGAATGTCATCAAGAGGCTTTTTCCTGACCCTTGCGTGTGCCAGATAACGCCAGCTTTATTGTCACCGCCAGATTGTGAGGCCGACAAGGTGCTTTCAACGGCTTTCTTCACCGCAAAATATTGGTGATACCCCGCAATTTTCTTAATGATCTTTGTTCCGTCATCTTCAAAGACAGTGAAACCAGATATTAAATCAAGGAAGTTTGATTTATCTAATACGCCCTTAATAAGGACTTCCATTTCAGGCAAGCCCTTCTTTGCAACATTAACGCCGTCTGTGGTTCGCCATGGCATAAAACGGTCTTTGTTCGCTGTAAGCGAACCAACTCTTGCTTCAAGGCCATCTGAAGTAATGAGCAAGCCGTTTGTTCTAAATAGGCTAGGGATTTGTTCTTTATAGGTTTGAATTTGGCTATAGGCTTTATCAATCGTTGCGTTTTCATCACCTGCATTCTTTAGCTCAATCACAGCCAGCGGCAGTCCATTTACAAACAGAACAATATCCGGCCTGCGGTCATGGCCGTTTTCTATGGTTGTGAACTGATTAACCGCTAAAAAGTCATTGGCATTTATATCATCAAAATCAATAAGCTTGATCGTTTCACCGCTGAGGCTGCCATCATCTCGCATGACTTCCATATCAACTCCATCGGTGATAAGTCCATGCAGTCGTCTATTTTCTTCGACCAATGAAGGAGTTTCGCTTTGCTCGATCTTCCGCACCACATCTTCAAAAACGGACGGATCAATTTGTGGATTCAAATCTTTAAGGGCTTTCATCAGCCGCCCGCGCAAAATCACATCGCCATAACTTTCACGTTCTGGCGCAGGGCCTTCCGGCGCAATGATAGAGCCGTGTAGAATTTCAAAACCTAGCTCCTCAAGCCACTCTAAAGCTGCTTCTTCAATATGATCTTCTGTAATTTTAGTCATTTTTAACCTTACTACTTCTGAACTCTTCAAGCTTTTCAATTATTACACGAGAGTATGAAATGATGTTTTTGTCGTGATCTGTAACTAAAGGATCGTTTTTATGCATTGAAAAAATATGTTTATCTTCAGGGGTCAAATCTAAACACTTAACACTTTCCAAAAACTTTTCTTTTTCATCTTCCGAAGAGAAAACTGCTACTGGCAATTTTCCCATACGTGGATTTATAAGCCCCTCATTCAAGATTTCATTTTCATTTCTTCGCAACAAAAATTGAAGAAAAATAAAATCAATTTTTTCTCCTGTAATCGACCAGAAATATTCTTGATCTGCATTGTTGACAAATGTTGCCTTTGGCGCGGGTATAAGTCCTCGCATTTCATCAAAATAAATACAGGTTATTTTTGCTAATACAGTTTGGAAATACTTTATTTGCATGGGGCGAACAAAAGCTCTTGGATTAGCACACGATCGAACCCAATTTTCGCTACCTTCGACTTCCCAAACATCTTCATCGGTAGGACTTATGGTGAACTCAGGATAATCTTTATAGTGCCAATTATTTTTTTCTGTTTCTTCCCAGCCATCAAAGTTCAAAAGAAAATTTTTGACTTTATCTAGTGGCGATAAAGAGTCGCGCTTATATTGTATAAGTTCAGCCCCTAAATAAGCACATAAAAGAACGGCATAGACCATCCAGCTCCAATGATACCAAGCATTATCCTTTGCTATAAAAAAGGCTGTAAGACCCATAATCGCAACGACTATGATTTTTATAAAAGTAAGGTGCTCAAGTAAGAATTTTTGTATTTTGTTAATCATGATTACCCCAAATATTCGCAGAAGCGGCATCATAATATTCGATCTCAATATTGGTGCGTTTTCTTGAATTTGCGATCTGCTGCTCTCTTATCGACTTAAGCCTTTCCATTGCGGCTTTTAGTTCTTGGTTACTTTCATCTTCAATATTTCCCAAGACGCTAATATAGAGTTTCGATATTGTCGATTGAGCAATCGCATCCAGAATATGACGATCATTGTCCTTAAAACTCATGCCAAAACAAAAAGCTGCCCCGCCTGCGCTTTGTAAGCTTCTATAACAGCGCGACAAATAACCACTATGATTGATTTTTTCCATTTTCTCTTGGCAATCACCGCCAGAAACGAAAAGTGGATACATGCTTTTATTTAAAGACTCCAATATTTGCTCTTTAAGATTCACATTGGTTCTGCTCCATGTGTATTTCCTGACTTCATGCCCTGCATCATAAAGATGCAAAGCTCCGTGAAGGTAAAAAAGCGTAGCACTGGAATCATTTCCCAAAGACCACTTTACGTAGTCTTCTTCATAATATTCTTCCCCATCTACTAAAGCCCCTGCAACGGGGTCTTCGAAACGATCCATAAACGGAATTTCGTCTAAATGCTTGTTAATTACCCAATATAAAAGCAAGTCATAGTTAATTGTATAAATTTTGCCAAAATTCATTAAAAACGATTTGCAGAATTCTGATTTCTCATCTCTAATTGCCAGAGAATTTTCAGGATGGTGTCTAGCTATTGTTTCAACAAGTATATTTTGTACATGCGCAATATCACTTTTCATTTTTTCCAAGGTTTCTACATCCGCGCATTGATAATGCTCCGCTATAGTAGAGGATGTTTTGAGTGCCTTAACAACGGCTTCAAAATCACTAGTATTGTCTAAAATTTCAAATACTGATCTGGCATATTCAGATGCCACAGCAAACGCATCTGTTTCATCTGCCTGATCCAATATCGCTTGATAACGAAAAACGTCATAAGACCAATCAATACTAAAACCATTCCCCACAAGTAGAATAGGTTTCCTATCTTGATGTTGCGCAATACAATCTGAAAAAGTTTGATGGGTCATTGTGCCCCCATAACTCTATTTACAAATTGCTGATGAGCGGCAAATCTATTTTCGCGTCTTTCAGCAATCTTTTTTAATTCTTTTTCAAGCTCTTCGAGCGGATTCCAGTTTTTGTATGTTTTCTCTTTGATGCCATACATTTCTGAAATTTCCTCTGCTAATTTGTAAGCAGCAATGCCGAATTGTGCATACCAAAAAGCGCGTTCTTCAAACCAATCTTCATAATCCGGTGGATGTGCAATATCACCCGCCGCGCGGATAATGTTTTCTGCTCCTTCAACATCAGCTGGAAAAGACAAAATTTTATACATCAATTCATGATTGATACTTTTCCAGTCAACATCATCGGGATAAATAGGTGCGCCGGGTGATTTAACCTGAGGCTCAAGGCAGCCATTTTCCGTGCGCATACCGTGATTTAATCCATCATCTCTCACAACCTCGGCACATTGTTCGACATATTGATCAAAAATACATGAAAGCCTGATAGCAAGGTATCTTGCGCTACGATCTCGCTCTTGCTTATTTAGCCAATAAGACTGAAACCAAGTAAGTCCAGCACCAATAAATACACCTAAGAGACCAAAAAATGCTTCTGTCATCCCACAGCCTCCTTGAGTTTTTCGGTGGCAGTATCAACCCGCAATTCACCGGAAATGAGTTTAGGCAGGAGCGTGTCGCGCAACGTGGCGAGAGTTTGGTTTTGAATAAGATTATTTTCAATCTTATCAAGTAAAATCCCCACTGTTTCATGAAATAAATCTAAGACTGGCTGATCTGGCTTGCAATACTGCATCCATTGCATATCTTTACGCGTAACATGGCCAAGGCCTGTTGTTTGTTTATTGCGGGCTACCTCAATAAATTCGGGTTTGAGATATTTTAAAAGCCAGTATGCAAAACCTCTTTCTGCGCGGGTTTCGTTAACAACTTTAAATATATGTTGATTGAGCCAACCTTTGCCGCCTGTCCAAATGAATGTATCAATTGATGTATCTGGACTGCCTGACCATGAAAAGAGAATGTCGCCGGTATCCAATTTGTATTTGTCGCCAAGATCAGTATTTGTGAATTTAGTTTGCGGTGAAACACCATTCTTTAACTCAGCAATCTTTACAACAGGCCAAGCATCCGGCTCATCGCTAAAATGCATATTTTTGAATGCTGCTCCATTAATGTACTCAGCACTGCTTATGACTGGCTCTTGTGTCCACCCTTCCGGCAGGCCATCGGGGTTGAAGGTGGAGGGGAAGAGAGCGGCGGTGGTGGAGTCCATGCCTTCGGGTTCGAGGCCTTCGGCCTTGGCGTGGACAGGATCAAAATCTACAAACCAGCTTTTGAATATCGCGCGTGCAGTCCCCTCTAACATCTCATTCATCCGCAGATTAAGTTCGATTTTTTTATCTAGAGAGTCTAATACAGCTGCTATTTCCTCTTGCTCTTGAATTTCTGGCAAAGCAAAAGTAAATGCACATATTTTTGTAGGAGATGTATGTTTTACAGCTGACCCTGTATAACTGGCCAATACTTCATTTCTGTATGATGGGCTTCTCAAAAGCCAATGTAAAAAATTCTTGCTTAAAACCTCTGTCTTTTTTATTTCAATTTTTCCTAAACGCTGATTATGTAGATAGTTCATTGTGTCATCATCAGGCACTACAGCGGCATATCCTAATGTATCCCCTTTTTTACTCAAGTCAGTCATGGTAACAATTAAGTCGCCAGAGCTTAAAATATAATCTGATGGGTACTCACTATGAAAATATTTAGGTTTATTTAAAGGCTTAAAGCCACCGCCAATCTCGAAATTTCCTGGCGTTAAAAGTAAGTGTTCGTTTCTGATGTTAGATATGTGCGCACCTTTAAAAGCATATCCATGCTTAATATGAACAAGATCCCTAAGTTTTACTTCCTGCCACTCACTCATTTGAAAGTCCCCCATAATTTTTCCATTGGTGTTTCTTCCTTAATCTGGAAACGTGTTCCTTTTGGCAAGTCTGCGGGAATAGAGGTTATGGTTTTGTCGTTAAAACTGTAAACCGTTTCAATACAAGTTTCTTTATTCTTGATCTCACCGTTTACTTCTTGTTTTTTATATTCAACAAGGATTTTCAGTTTATCACTATTTGAGCCATCATTTTTAAATGGGTATTTTCCATTTAGCACACCACGTTTAAAACTTTCATCCCTCATATAGCCTGATATTTTGTTGCCTGTTACAACATCTTGAAAGTCCCAAACATAATCTTTATCTTCGATTACTGGTGAAGTGACAATTACATCATAAACGACAAAATCTGAATCAAGTGGGCGGGTTCTATCCTTCGACATATGGCGTTTGAAATCACTATCCCGTATTGGGAAGTTCCGCGTATCATCAAAGCCAATACCTTTAATGTCGTCATTATTTTGACAAGATATATAAAAATCCGTTTTCGCCTTAAACGCACGGTCTAAGTTCAATTCATGCGGGACGCATTTTTCAAGCTCTTCAACTTCTTTTGAAAAGAAACCTACAGTTAAATCTCGTAAGGCTCTTCCGTGATCCTGACCATAATCAGACGGTTTATGCTCTGTAATACCTTCGAATGCCCCAAGCACATAATCAGAAACGATAGGGATAGCTACTGCATTAATAGCTGTGGCCGTGAGTATAATTCCAACCGTTTTTAAAAAAGTCCCTTTTTCTGGCGGGATAATAACTAATTGATAGCGCAGGCTGCCGTTCAAGATTTGTTTGTTGAGGTCATCAGCAATCTTTTGGGCGGCATTGGATGCCGTTAAAAAGTCACTCATGGGGATGAAGTGATCTTTCACGTCAAAATGGATATGAAACTTTATAGGTTCAGAATCCATACCCCACCTTTGCCAAATTATCTTTGATTTTTTGTTCTAGCGCTTCCGATTCCTCAAACTGCGCCGCGAGATCGGCAGTGAGGCGCTGCATTTTCTCGGCGAATGGTTCGCCGTCATCTTCCGCGTCCGCCGCGCCAACGTAGCGTCCGGGGGTAAGTATATAGCCATGCTCGCGGATTTCATCGAGGCTGGCGGATTTGCACAATCCGGCGATGTCTTCATATTCGCCTCTGCTCTCTATCGCATCCGCTTCACCGCGCCATGCGTGATATATATCGGCAATCTTCATAATATCCGAATTCGGGTCGGTAGGATCGAATGAAAATTCGCGCCGCGTTCTATCCACCATGTGCCCCATATTACGGGCATCAATGAAGAGGATTTCACCTTTACGGGTGCGGAAGCCGTTTTTGCCTTTGTTCCTTGCCAAGAACCACAGGCAAACCGGAATTTGTGTGGAATAGAAAAGCTGCCCCGGCAAGGCCACCATACAATCCACCACGTCTTCTTCGACAAGGCTTTTACGGATTTCAGCTTCGCCGGATGAATTGGACGACATAGAACCATTGGCCAGAACCACGCCCGCATAACCGCTTGGCGCGAGGCGATGCACGATATGCTGCACCCAGCCAAAGTTAGCATTACCCGCTGGCGGCGCACCATACTGCCAGCGTTTATCCTCTTTCAAACGCTCACTGCCCCAATCGCTTACGTTAAATGGCGGGTTAGCGAGAATATAATCGGCCTTGAGGTCTGGGTGTTCGTCTTTGTGGAATGTGCCTTCGGAGTTCCAGCGAATATCGGCATCAATGCCGCGCACGGCCATATTCATTTTAGCCAGTCGCCATGTGACGTGGTTGATCTCTTGCCCGTAAATAGCAATATCACCCAAGCGCCCGCCGTGCTGCTCTACGAATTTTTCGGATTGCACGAACATTCCGCCAGAACCACAGCACGGGTCATAAACGCGGCCTTTGTATGGCTCTAGCATTTGCACCAGCAAGTTTACAACTGAGCGCGGGGTATAGAATTCTCCGCCGCGCTTGCCTTCTGCGCCTGCAAAGTTTGAAAGGAAATACTCATATATGCGCCCGAATACATCATGGGCTTTGGCTGCGCTGCCACCGATTTCGATTGTACCGAACAGGTCAATCAATTCACCCAGCATGGTTTTGCTCAAGGAGGGGTGAGAGTATTCTTTCGGCAATACGCCCTTAAGAGTAGGGTTATCGGATTCAAGCGTTAACATCGCTTGGTCGATCATTTTCCCGATGGTTGGCTGTTTGGCATTGGCTTGCAGATATGACCAGCGGGCTTCTTTCGGAACCCAGAAAATATTTTCCGCCAGATATTCGTCTTTATCTTCAGCGAAGGATTCGCCTTCTTTCATCAGTTCGGCGTGTTTCGCCTCGAACGCATCGGAGATGTATTTCAAGAAAATCAAGCCAAGGGCGATATGCTTATATTCGCTCGGCGATACGCCAGAGCGCATTTTATCTGCGGCCTGAAAAAGCTTTGCTTCATACCCTAAATTTGCGCCGCTGTTGTCTTTGGCCATAATCAATCCAATTTCTTTTTAATGAAAGCATTGAAAAGATTATAAAAAATAAGGGCAAACAACAACCTGTATTTGTCCTCGAGGGCTAATTTCCCTCAAGAAATTAAGTATTAGCAATACTTTGCACTTAATCCTTTTCAGGGTTATTCCTCGCCAGCGAATATCCTGTCCTACGCACGTTAATCGCGGAGGCATCCAGCGAGTTTTTCAAGTGCGCAGCGTAGTGTTTTTCAATCATTTCAACACTGGTGCGGCAGTTTTTAGCGATTTGATAAATATCTGCTCCTTCCAGCAAGCGCATACAAATATATGTGTGGCGCAGGCTGTAAGAGGTTCTGTTTTTTCCGTCACGGTCACGGCGCAAACCTTCCCGCTCAAGAAGGTTTTGAAACATTTTAACATGAGAGCCGGGGAACACTACATCCGCGAGCTGCGGATATTGCGCGTTCCCTTTTTCGTCTTTCTTTGGTTTGGCTCTTTGCAAAAGCCGTTCATACGGGCGCACCGCCCCCACTGTACTTTTACAATAGCCAATGCCGCGCTTGCCGCGCACTTCTATCTCAAGAATTCTTTCACCTGTTGCCACATCTTCGACGATCTCTATGTCTCGATGTTGCAAATTCTTCGCCTCATCTGGGCGAAGTCCAGTGTTACCCATGAACAGCACGTAATCGTGCAACTGCTCTGCCGCCCATTTTAGATGCGGCAGTGTCTCTTTGATGTTCTTTCTTGTCGCTTTATAAAGCTGCTGGTATTCCGCCGGAGAGAACCACGGACGGTGCGAAACTTTCCCCGAAAGCCTGTAGGGCATAGAAAGATCAGGAATCGACGTGATCCATGCATGACGCACGGCAGTCTTGAGTATCTGTCTTAATGTCACAATTTCATTGTGCAACGTTTTCGGCGCTGGAATTTTTCCCTTAAAGGGGCGGTTATCTTTTGCATTAGGGTTTTTCTCTGTACGCGGGGTCATTCGAAAAACTCGATATTCTTGAACTTTGCCCCCTGTAACTTCCGAGATAAGCAGGTCGCCAAAGAAGGGCAGAATATGGACACGCAAGCGGGAAGCATGGCCTTCTATCCATTTGGGGCTTCGCTGGCCTTCGGCAATCACTGAATATTCTTCGATGAATTTTTCCGCGACATCGCGGAAGGTTATTTCTTTTTCCTTCTCCTGCTTTTCAGCAGGCGTTTCTAAAACACCTATATTCGCCTGACCGCGTAGATTGAAATACCACTCTTCGGCATAATGAATCGCTTCATGCAAATATGTTTCCTTTGTAGATGTGCGGTAATTATACCCGCGCAAATAAGCGGCAGCTTGCCAATAGCTGCTGCGTCCGCGTTTATAGACATAGGCTTTGCCGCCTAAAATCGGGTGCTTTTCTGGTGTCTGCTGAATCTCCATAATACGATGCCTTTCACAGTACAAAAGTGTGTAAGTAGTGTGTAAGTCAATTTTAGCAGTATTATGGTTAAAGAAATGTTGCTAAGTCATTGATTTATTGGTTGCGGGAGTAGGATTTGAACCTACGACCTTCAGGTTATGAGCCTGACGAGCTACCGGACTGCTCCATCCCGCGTCAAAAGAGGTTTATCTATAAGACACCCATCTGATGAATGCAAGGGAAAACCACAAATTATTTTTGGATGCTTCTTATAAAATAACAGCAAAAAGGGTGAGGGAATTTTTTCTTTTCATGAGAGTTAGTTATAAGATTTTAACAACACCCCTGAAAGGAAATCATAATGACTTTAGGTACCATTCTCTTAATAATTCTTGTACTGGCCCTTATCGGTGCATTGCCAACCTGGGGGTATTCCCGAGGATGGGGGCCACGCCCCGCGGGAGGGCTTGGCCTCGTACTAATAATCGTTCTTATACTTGTATTGCTTGGATATATCTAAGCTAAAGAAGCGTCTTATGACCGTGTTAGTTTACGGTCATAAGATGCGCATTCATTAAAAAGTGCACGCCGATTGCCGCTAAATAGCCAAGCAATATAACGGGTGCCCATTTTAAGTGTCCAAAAAATGTATATTGACCTTTGGCCACACCCATTAACGCCACACCCGCAGCCGAGCCTATGGAAAGCATGGACCCGCCAACACCTGTTGTGAGGGTAATGAGAAGCCACTGAAAATGGCTCATTTCAGGGTTCATCGTCAGTACGGCAAACATTACAGGAATGTTATCAATAACCGCAGAGGCAAAACCAAGAGCTATATTCGTAATGCTTGCTCCCCAGCCTTCATACATATATTCAGATGCCAGCCCCATATAACCAAGATATGCCAGTCCGCCAACAGAGAATATCACACCAAAGAAGAAGAGGAGGGTGTCCCACTCAACATCTTTAACCTGGTCAATGACATTAATATCATCATGGTCAACGGTCGTGACTTTTATAATATAGGCTGAAATCATAAGTAACGACATACCTGTCATCATACCCAGGAAGGGTGGCAGACCAAGAAATTGCTCAAAACTAACGGCTGTTGCAATCGTTGCAATACCAAGGAAAATAAAGAATTTCGCGCCTTTTTTCATCTTCTCATCATGGTCAAGCGGATCAGGCTTACCCTTTGGTATGAAAAAGGACATTATTAGAGCCGGTATTACAAAACAAACAAGAGACGGCACAAACAAAGCAAAAAATTCAAAGAAATCAACATGTCCTGCCTGCCAGACCATCAATGTCGTGATATCTCCGAAAGGAGAAAACGCTCCCCCGGCATTGGCTGCACAAACAATATTAATACATGCCGGTACGATGAACTTCTTATTACCCTGTCCCACAGCCATGACCACGGCACCCATAACGAGAGCTGTTGTAAGGTTATCTGCGATAGGGGAGAGGAAAAAGGCCAGAAATCCTGTAATCCAGAAAAGCTGTTTTAGCGAAAGGCCCATGGTAACCAGCTTGGCGCGTAATGTGCCAAATACGTTTCGTTCCTGCAGCGTGGCGATAAAAGTCATTGCAGCCAATAGGAAAAGCATAAGTGAGCCGTATTCTTCCAGACCGTGAAAAACGGCATCGTGCAAAACATCGTGATCTACACCCTGTTGCTTGGAAATAAAACCGGCAAGAACCCAAATAAGGCCAGCGCCCAGCATGACAGGCTTTGACTTTGGCAGATGTGAGAACTCTTCGGTTAAAACCGCTAGATAGGAAAGGATAAAAATTCCTACGCAAGCCAGTGCAGGAATTGAGCTCATTATGGCTTTATCTGACAAGACTACGTCAGGCTCAGCCGCCATTGCGTGAAATCCGAAAAAGATAGCCATCAGGCCGGCAAGTGCCGCGAGGCCGGGAAGAACTAGGACTTTCATTGATAAAACTCCGCTTTATTTAAAATAATCTAAACCATGCCCTTCACATGAGGGGCACATCAGCGGGGCGCAGTCTAGCACCAAAAATTATAAAATAAAGTGCTAATATGGTTTTATCTAAAGATAATTGGCCAGCTTTAATCGGGTAATACGTGTAAGCGTTGCATATGAGGCCTCAAGCTGACTTTGGTAGTTGGTCAGGTTGACAGAGGCCTCGGCCAGATCGGTCTCGGTAATATTGGCGATAACCGACTTGAAAAGGGTGGCATCTTCTTCATTGCTGACCCTTTGTGTATCTATCAAATTGGCCTTGGCCGACAGGTCAGTTTGAATCGCGGCCATATCGTCAATTGATGACCTGACCAAGTCAAGTGCTTCGCCTCTTGCGGCAGGATCTGCTGAATTATTTGCGGCCAGATTTAAGGCGCGGAAAAATTTCTCAAAAGCCTGATTGTCAGCCCTGACACCATAGTTGACAGTAAATCCGTCTGAAATTTCAGCACTCGCAATTCCGGCATCCCCTTGATAATAGCTGGTATTAGCAACAGATGGCACGGGCTGTGTTGTATATCCCGGGTCAGCAAGGTCGACGGGCGGGGTGTCCAGACGGTCCCCTGCAAATAAATAGCGTCCCCCGAAATTGATATTCAAAAGAGATGCAAGAGCCTGCTCGGCGTTGCTTGTAACATTGGCCACTTCTTGTGGAACAGACAAGGCACCACTTTGGGACTGTGCAAGGGTTGATGCAACCTGATTGGCAAGATCCTTCATATTGTTAATGCTGGAATACATCTGTTCAATACGAGAGCTGACATTTGATGATACGATATTTTGAGTGTTGATACGGCTCAAATCGTTTTGAATATTCAAAAGGCGCAATGTATCGCGTCCTATTTCTTCATAGGACGAACCTTTTTTACCAGTTGAAATTTGCATTTGTGTTCTGGCCAAATCGGTTTGAACACGCAAATTCTCTGAATTTAACCTGTTGGTCAGAACAAATGTTGAAATACGTCCCACCATGATTTATGTCTCCTTATCCTTTCTATATATCATCCATTCTCCGTTTTATTAACGAACGGCGATGATAAGCTCCTGAAATAATTCACGTAAAGTTGCAATGACTGTTGCAGAGGACTGGTAATAATTTTCCAGCTCCAACAGCTTTGCCGTTTCTTCATCAATGTTTACACCTGTTTCGTTTTTCACAAAGTCATAAGTCTGTTCAAAAACGCTGGTTGAAATATTAAGCTCTTCTTCTGCCACAGAAGCGTTCAATGCTGCTGTGGAAATGATGCTGTCAATATATCTTGATAATGTAACCGATTGTGCTGGAAAATCTCCTGCCGCACTAAATGCGGATGGCCCGTTTATAGCATTGGTCATTGCATTTGTGATGGAAACATCACCACGCGCAATACCTGTGTCGCCTACGGCCAAAGTCGCTGATGGAGATAAAGAACCCGTTGCGAGATAACCTGGATCTGCAACCAGATATTCTGCAACTCTTATATTTTCTGCACCTTCACCTTTGAAGAGGTTGTTTAGACCGAAATAATCTGAGAAACCCTGACCGTCCGGCCCAACAGTTGAGGTCATTTCATTAATGGAAATACCTTGACCCGGGACAGAGGAATTAACGAGCAATTCACCATCAGCCGAAATAGAGGCATTAATTCCTGCAATACCGTTCAAGGCAGAAACCATTCCTGCTGTTGTCGTGATTCCAGAGATATTCAAATCTGTGAAGCTCTGAACTGTGCCGGAATTATCTGTTAAAGCAATACGAACCGAGCCGTTGGCGGTAAAGCTTGGTGTTACGTTTTTGTCACCGCGCATTTCTGTTCTTGGGGGAATTGCCGCACCCTGGTTCAGGACCCCGTTCATAATGTTCATTAACTGGTTTGCAAATTCATCCATTTTCTCTTGTTCCTGGACAAATCTGGTGTCACGCATCTCAAAAAGTCCACCAAGAATTCCACCACGTACACTGGAGGTAACATCGATGCCGTCGATCTCTATACCTGATAGTGCCCCAGGATAAGAGTCCCCGCTATTGAGGTTTCCGACCGGAGTGAACTCAAGGCGGTGTGGTTCAGAAAGAAGAAGGGGTTGCCCACCTTTTTGGTAAATTTGAACTTCGTTCTTTTCTGTATAATAGTAAGAGAAATCTATAAGCTCTGCCATTTCTTCTAAAGCAATAGCGCGCTGGTCTTCCAGCTCGGCAATAGTCGTATCATTATTTCCATTTGTTGTAACAATACGTTCGTTTAATCTGTCGACACGTTCTAAAAGCGCATTTACCTTTGCGACACCTTCTGCAATTTCCTTATCGGCTTGCAGTCTTTGTCCCTGTATATTTTTCGAGGTAGAGCGCAAGATATCGGCCAATACTGTAGCATCGGAGACAATCTGGCTTTTTTGAGCAGGGTTTTCGGGGGTGGCTGCAAGCAATCCCAGATTGGAGAGCATATTATTAAGTGTGGAACTGGCAGAGTGATCAGTTGTCACATTACCGAGACGCTGGACATACATGTCCATATATTCTGAGACGACAGTGTTTTTCCCGACGATTGTCATGTCCTCGAACAAGGACTTCAAAAGGTTCTTTGAAAGTGAACTGGAAATTGATCCGCCAACCGGTGCCGTTCCCGCATTTGTAGTGATATAATTAGGATCGAATGTTTTCCTTGTATAGCCGGGCTTATTGGCATTCGTAATGTTCTGGGATGCCACGTTAATTTGGCTTTCCGCATTTTGAAGGCCTCTATAGGCCATATTTAAACCTATATTTAGTGACATTTTGTGTTTCCTTTTTCTGAAAAGTCTATGGCAGTATTGCTGCCTGTTTTGTTCTGTAGAGCATGTATATGCTGGGCCGTATTAGCCTGTAATTCTTTTTGCACATCTGATAAAATTCCAAGGCCATGATCTATCAAAGTGCTGCTGTCGCGCTCTGCAAGAGTGGCTGCCTTTTCTTCCAGATCTTTAAGCATGACCATCTTCTGCATGTAAAGTCCTTGAAGAGAGAGATGCCCTTCATCGGATAACACTGCGTTTTCAACGCGGATGAAGCCTAGCAAATCCCGGACGTCTTTTAGAAATCTGTCTACTTCCGGGCTGGTGTTGCCTTTGGAAAATGTCTTTAATGATGTATGTGCTTTGTTCTTCATACTAGTTATCACGTATGGAACAGGGGAATTGGGCGGTAAAAGAAAGATTTTTTTAAGAGGTTTTATCAGCCTTGGTGTAGGCGATGCTGGCCTGTTTAGCGGCTTTTGTTTTATTAATCTGGGAAGATGTTTCTTCCATGGAAGCAGAAACTTCGCGGCTGAACTTTTCAAGGATTTCTACAATCTCTGTCAGTTCGCCGCGAAGCTTTTCTTGCTTGGTAGGGGGGAGAGTATCGAGATAGGCGTGGACCTCTTGTGGGTTAGGGAATTCGAGGCCTTTATCAAGGAAGGAAGAGATAGAGGGAGAGTTTTTCCATTCCTTGATAAATTTGTCCACGGCCTTCATCACGATACTTTCGTTAGTTAATATGAATGCCTAGTCTATCAGATTATCTGACAGCGGCAATCAGTTCGTCAAACAGCTCGTCTGCAGTTGATACAACTTGTGCTGCGGATGAATATGCCTGCTGTGATACGATCATCTTGTTGAATTCTTCGGATGTGTCTGTTGTTGACAATTCCAAAGAGTTTGCAAGAATTTCACCGGCACTACCTTGGCCTGGACGGCGAAGGTTCAGGTTACCCGCGGTTTCAGCTTCATCATAGATAGAGCCGTTCACCTGTATCAACCCATTAGGGTTAGGGAAGGTGGCAACCGGGATTTGATAAACCGGAAGTCTCACACCGTTTTCAAAGAAAGCTGTGACAAGACCGCTGTTATCAATGTCCACACCGGAAAGCTGACCAAATCTCACACCATCCTGATCAATCAGGAATATTTCCATATCAGGTGTGGCTGTGTTGGAAGCCTGTTGTGTAACACCGTCTTTCAATCCGACTGTACCAAGGTCAAGGGCAACTGTTTGTGGGGCTGTCGCACCGTTTGCCCAGGTGATCTCCAACTCGGGTGGATCGGGGTTGAATGAGGCAATTGAACCATCTCCATTGAACGTGATGTCAATATTGTTGTTGGTCAATGCACCTGTTGTAACCGCAGGGTTTGTGTTGGCCTGAACAGGGTCGGAGTAACTGGCTGACCACTGGTTGATCCCTGTTTTTGTCCATTCAACCTGCACGCTGTGTGAAACACCCAGTGAGTCATTAATCTCAAAAGAGTTTCTGTACTGGCCGCCGGCACCCGGGTTCAATGGATCAAAGATCGGAGCGTCCGCTGGCAGGTTAAGATCAAAACGAGCAATCGATGTCGCTTGTGCCGTACCTGAGATGGCATTTACGTTAATCGGCTCAACAGAGTTCAGGTCGTTTGAGTTCAGGGCTGTAACGGCACCTGTATCGTCTGTTCTCTGTCCCATCAGGTAATATCCTTCAGTGTTGATCAGGAAACCCTGGTCATCTGTTCTGAAATTACCGTTACGGGAATATGTGTAGCCGGATGGCTGGTTGGCCAGGTCATCAGACACCACGAAGAAACCTTGTCCGTTAATGGC
Source organism: Micavibrio sp. (assembly GCA_002695035.1). GTDB lineage: Bacteria > Pseudomonadota > Alphaproteobacteria > Micavibrionales > Micavibrionaceae > UBA2137. Next base: position 21,455 of record NZNU01000022.1, read on the forward strand.
AACATCTGTTGATGAGCTTGTTGCCTGGATAAGGCCTTGGGATTTGATGTTTTGAGAGGTGCTAAATAATACACCTCCACCTGAGATACCGCTGCGTGTTGAATTACCGACAACTAGTGAACGGAAGTCCACGCCGCGGGTTTTGTAAGCAACTGTTGATGCGTTGGCGATGTTTTCACCGACTGCGGCCATTTGCGCACTCTGGGCGCGTAGACCTGATACTGCTGCTGATAAGGCTCCTGATAAACTCATGGGTTTTCTCCTTTCTTAAAAAAACTTGCCTTGTTAAACTGTGTTAATTGTTAATTCTTTATTTCTTCTGGTTTGTTATGCCTCGGAATTTCCTATTGTCTCGCTGCTTTTGGAGCGTGATATTTTGGAAATATCGTCAACGCTAAAGTAAAGTCCGCCAGCGCGCAGAACGATTGCGCCGTCCCCGCCTGTTTCAACTGAATCAACCGTTACATTGGTCAGGACATCGCTTGAAACGGCTTCGCCTGCCTTGTCGGTTGCATTAAGTGTCATGTAAAGTACCTCACCATCTTCTACCGGGATGAGCGCATCTTCCTTATTAAAGTTAAAGTTATAGCTACCTGAGTTCTGGGAGCCCTGGTCTTTCTGGTAAACAAGCTCACCAGATTTATTACGTATCTTGATTTCAACGTCTTCGGCGCCGCCTTTAAGGGCATAAGTCCAGTTGGCACTGTCATCCTGCATGGCTGACATGTTTGTCGCCAGCTCAACATCATTACCTATATAAGAGAAGGCACTGAATGAGCTTGAGACCTGAAGGCTGTCAAGAATCTGGTTCAGCTTCAAATTTGTATCAATCTGCTGTTCCAGTGATGAATACTGGACAAGCTGGTTGGTGAATTCTGTCGTATCAACCGGATCGAGAGGGTTCTGGTTTTCCAGTTGTGTAATCAGGATTTGCAGAAATTTCTGCTGAAGCTCTTCGGCTTTACCCTGTTCAGTGGCAGCCGCACTCTCCTGACCTGTTTTCACAACCTTTTGACCATCCTGGGCGAAAAGGTTCGGGTTGTTTGATAGTTGTGTAACTAAACTCATTTTATATATCCTCTAATAAAGAGTGCTTAAATTTTTGTTCTTAAGTTAAATGCGAAATCTTTTATTTTTGTTCGCGTTACAATTACTCACGGGGGTAGGGGGGCAAGTTGGGCGAAAAAAATGCAAAAAATATGAAAAAAGTTTTTGTTAACCGCGTATTAATCCTTTTTCCTTTAAAGTGATAGATGCGGAG
>NZNU01000002.1 GCA_002695035.1 Micavibrio sp.
CGTAACAAAATAAGTTTTTTGAATTTTTTTGAAAAAAGGGCTGTCTTTTTTGGCAGCCCTTTTTATATTAGTGGTAATGAACTTATTGAAAGGACTAACAAACATGAAAAAATTACTAGCAACAGCACTTATCATAGGTGCCTCTACAACACTTGCCGCCTGTGCAGACACAGGAACAGGTTACATCGATACACAAGCTCCATACGCTGAAGAGCGTACAGCAGGTTCAACTCAGACTCCTGTTGTTCAAGAGCGTGTTGAAGTTCGCACAGAAGAGCCTGTGATTGTTCGTGAAGAGCCAGTTCGCCCAGCCGAGCCAGTCTTCGTTGAGCGCACAGTTAAGTAATTTCGATCTTTATCGAGTAAGAAAAAGCGGCCTTCAAGGGCCGCTTTTTTTATTCTCATGCTACTTTAAAATTAGTTGGCGCGGTAAAAGGCTTCTTGCCCGTTCTCGGCTTTGTCAGTTTCCACAACGGTTGTTGTTGTCTCTTTCTTAACAACTGTTTTCGTCTTGATAGCAGCAGGTTTCGTTTCCGCCTTTTGCGGGGCTGCTTCTTCGACCGGGTTCACTGTTACGGGTGTAGCCTTGGTTCTTTTCGTGCCTCGTTCAGCAACTTGTATCGGGTAACCACGTCGCTCGCTTAATATTGTCCGGATTTCATCCCAATCGAGATTTGAAACCTGGTCTCCGGCAATACGGGAAATATAAGCAATATCCGCTTCCTTCGGCTCAGAAGGAGGGATTTTACCGTCTTTTTCCATAGAGTTTACGTGCTCAATACTTGGATGCGCTTCTACAAAAAGCTCATTTCCTATCCATTGAACTTTAACTTCCTGATTTATGACATTGACCTGTGTGCCGCTTGGTACCTTATCGTAAAGCTCTATAATGCTCTCAGGATACATGCGGATACACCCGCTACTGGTTCTGCGACCAATACCATACGGTTTGTTAGTCCCGTGAATGCGGATCAGAGGGAAATCAAGATAAAGTGCATGTGTTCCCAAAGGATTGTCGGGTCCGGGTGGTACTACAGCAGGAAGCGTAGGGTCTTCTTCGCGCATGCGCTCTGTCGGCCTCCATGTTGGGCCTTTTACCTTATGTGTTACTTTTGTTAGCCCCTGAGGTGTTTCAAGACCTTCGCGGCCAATGCCAATCGGATAAGATACTGGCGTACGCTCGTCTTTGAAAAAGCGATACAAGCGCATCTCAGGTAAATTGATAACAATACCTTTCTGCTCCGCTTCGGGCAAAAGATGCATAGTTGGAACTATGATTTCCGCCCCTTCTCCCGGTATCCAGGGGTCAAGTGTAGGGTTTGCTGATCTGATATCAGTAAACCCTAGATTGTTGGCGCGCGCCATGTGAACTAATGTGTCCTCATAGGCGGCTCTTACAGTTTTCATCTCTCCGATATGTGTATAGGTTTTTGCCTGTGCAGAAGCGACAGGAACAATCAGGAGTGAAAAAAGGGCTGAAAATAGAAGTGAAGATTTTATCATTTTTTTTACTTTCTCAAATATATAGGTGCGCGTCCCTTAAAGCAGGGTTTTCAAGCGCGTGGCGACTTTATCCATAAATTCCTTTGTCGTCAAATAAGATTGTTTGTCTCCGACAAGCAAGGCAAGGTCTTTGGTCATATCACCGTTTTCAACTGTCTCGACACAGGCTTTGTCCAGTGCGTCGCAGAAATCGATTAGATCCTGATTGTCATCGAACTGACCTCGGTAACGTAGGCCGCTGCTCCACGCAAATATAGAGGCAATCGGGTTGGTCGAGGTCTCATTACCTTTTTGATATTCACGGAAATGGCGTGTGACTGTTCCGTGTGCAGCTTCAGCCTCTACAGTATTTCCATCCGGGGTAAGCAGGACGGAGGTCATCAATCCGAGTGATCCAAAACCTTGCGCGACGATGTCGGACTGAACATCACCGTCATAGTTTTTACAGGCCCAGACGAATCCGCCTTTATTTTTTATCGCAAAAGCAACCATGTCATCAATTAAACGATGCTCGTACCATAATCCTTTGGTCTCGAATTCATCTTTGAATTCCTCCTCATAGACATGGGAGAAAATCTCCATGAAACGCCCGTCATAGGCTTTCAAAATGGTGTTTTTGGTGGACATGTAAACCGGAACATTGCGGCTTAATCCGTAATTGAAACAAGCACGTGCAAAGCCTTCGATGGATTCATCCAGATTATACATGCCCATAGCCACTCCGCCGCCGGGGAAGTCAAAAACTTCGTAAGCTTGTTCTTCGCTGCCATCAGCCGGTGTATAGGTCAGGGTAAGTTTGCCGGGGCCGGGGACTTTGAAATCAGTTGCTTTGTATTGATCGCCAAAGGCATGACGACCGACAATGATCGGTTTTTCCCATCCGGGTACATAACGCGGAATATTTGAACAGATAATAGGTTCACGAAAGACAGTGCCGCCCAATATATTGCGAATTGTACCATTCGGGGACTTCCACATTTTTTTCAGGTTGAACTCCTCTACGCGCGCCTCATCCGGCGTGATTGTTGCGCATTTCACGCCAACGCCGTATTTTTTAATGGCATTGGCCGCATCCACAGTAATCTGGTCATCAGTCGCATCGCGGCTTTGAACGCTTAAATCATAGTATTTAAGGTCGATGTCCAGATAGGGATGAATATAATATTCTTTGATCCAGTCCCAGATAACGCGGGTCATCTCATCGCCGTCAATTTCAACAACGGGGGTATCTACTTTAATTTTGGCAGTCATCGTCAGTCCTTTTGTGCGGATGAAATAAGCTTTCTATAATCAAGAAAGGCAAAAACTCTCCTGTTACTTTATTTGTATTATGAAATAAATCAAGACCGCAAAAATCAAGGCTTAGATGATATTTTGCCGCTTTTGCCGTTTTTGCCGTTTTTGTTTTCGGAAAGGGTAAGGATTGCTTTATTAAGCTGTTCGATAAAAGCAGATATTTTTTCACTGCGTGCTACTGTGAGAAGTGTGTTTCTAGGACCTGGGGATGTTGCGATAAATAAAGATCTGTCTGGGCCAAGCTTTTGTTTTTCAACTGTTATAAGCGGCTTTTTTCCGGCTTCTTCGCGAAAAGAAATGAAATATTGACCGTTGATTTCAGAAAATGAAAAATCTTTAAAAAGATTGGTGTACACACATTTGGCATAGACCTGGAAAATGGCCCTGAATTCAGCGCGCGAGTATCCGATTTTTTCGTGGCTGCCTTGCATATGTTAACAGTATACCACAATTATTTGCGCAGTTACAAAGGAACAGACTTTGACTTTGCTGCTATTTGCGTTAAAACCTTATAAGGTAAACAAGAAAGGACGTTTTCATGTCAGATATGATCCGCGATGTTGATGAGTCATTAAAACAGGACCGCTTGCACGCACTTTGGAAAGAATATGGCCCAACGCTTATAACAGCTGCTATACTTTTGGTGCTGGTGACGGCAATAATGGCTGGTTATCGTGGTTGGAAAGAAAACAAACTGGAAGAGGATACCGCATTATACCTTCAGGCCGCTGATTCCGAAAATTCGGCAGAGGCTCTGGCAGACCTTGCGCCAGATTTGTCGGGTGGGTTGCAGAGCCTTGCTTACCTGAATGCTGGCGGAGAGTTTTTTGTAAGCGGCAATATGGACAAAGCCCGAGAAAATTACCAGCTGCTCGCCGAATCGGGCGAGGGTGACATGGCCGGACTTGGTGCAGTACTTTATAATCTCCTTGCGCTGAATAATGATAGTGAAGATTTGAATGATGATATGGTGTCTGCGCTTGAGGATGTCGCAAATGATAGTGATTCACCATGGAGAAATTACGCGCTTTACACGCAAGCCTTGGTTGTGGGGAATGCTGAGGGTGATTATGAACAGGCGATCTCTCTTTTTGAGAAGATAAGAGAGGATCGTGCAGCTCCGGTTGTTTTACAAACCCAGATCATGGCGTTGTCACAGCTCTATACCCGTAAAATACAAGGCGCAAATAACAGTCAGTAATCCAAAAGGTTGTCGTTAATGCATAAATTCTTTCCACTCCTTACTATCCTCCTTGTGTCCTTTTGGGTTTCAGGTTGCTCAACGATGAGCAAGCTTAATCCTTTTGACGAGGAAGAGCAGAAAGTTGTTCTTCAGGGTGAGCGTCAATCCGTTATCTCCTTCCAAAAAGATCTGGAGCCTGATGATGTGGCGTTGGAAGCCGAAGGGTTTATAGCACCGGAAGCGTGGAGAAATGATTTCTGGCCGCAGGCAGGCGGGTATCCTAACCATGCCATGCAAAATCTGGCGCTTAATTCATCCAAATTGAAAAAGGCGTGGACTGCCGATATAGGTGAAGGTGCACATAAGAATCTACCGCTAACAACACAACCTATAATTTTCAATGATAAAATTTATACTATGGATGCGGACTCAAAATTATCCGCATTCGGTATTTCCAACGGTAAAAAGCTCTGGGAGAAGTCCCTGCGTCCTAAAACAGAAGATGAGGCTGTGATTGCAGGCGGAATGTCTTACTCCTCAGGGCGTTTATACGCAACATCCGGTTATAATCACGTGTATGCACTTAATCCAGATAGCGGCAAAGTGATCTGGCAGGTCCGTCTTGAGGCTCCCGCACGCGCCGCGCCGACAATTCTGGATGAGCGTGTTTTCGTAGTTACTGTAAATAACCATCTCTTAGCTTTGAATGCCGAGGACGGCAAAATTCTCTGGGATTATCAGGGCTTGTCTGAACAGGCCGGCCTTGTCGGTATGGCCTCGCCTGCCGCTAATAAAGATATCGTTGTACCCGTGTTCACATCAGGTGAGATGTATGCATTACGGGTTGAAAATGGCTCGGTGGCATGGTCTGAAACCCTGTCCCCCCTTGCCCGTTCATCTGGCGGTCTGAATTCAATTGCCGATATACGCGGTATGCCGATTATTGATAAGGGGCGTGTGTATGCAGCAAGCTATGGCGGAAAGATGGTCGCTTTGGATGAACGTACCGGCTCAAGGCTATGGCAGCGCGAAATCGGCACGTCCGAAACGATCTGGGCAGCAGGAAACCATTTATTTGTTCTGGCAACAGGTAATGAAGTTGCTGCACTTGGAAGTGATACGGGTACAATCAGATGGGTCACACGTTTGCCTAAATATGCTGATCCCAAGGATAAAGAGGGACCGCTTATATTTAAAGGGCCTGTGCTTGCAGGGGGTCGCTTGATCGTGGCTGGAACTGAGGGGCGCATTATAGAGATAGAGCCTCAGAATGGTAAAATATTACGGGAATGGTCCATTGGTGAAGATATAATTGCAGCACCAGTTGTCGCGTCCAATGCATTATTTCTCCTCACGCGGGACGGAAAGCTACACGCCTTTCAATAACATATAGAAACCGGATTTTATGACTTTTACACTTGCCATATGCGGGCGCCCGAATGTCGGGAAATCAACGCTATTTAACCGTATCGCCGGGCGTAAATTGGCGATTGTGCATGACCGCCCGGGTGTCACGCGCGACTGGCGCGAGGCAGATGCAAATTTAGCAGGCCGAAATTTAAAAATTATAGACACGGCAGGTTTGGAAGATGTTCTCGACCAGTCTTTAGAAGCCCGTATGCGCGGCCAGACCAAGGCAGCATTAGAACATGCTAACGCGGTGTTGTTTGTTATAGATGGCCGAGAAGGTGTAACAGCGCTGGACAAGCATTTCGCAAGCTGGCTGAGAAAACAGGACATTCCTGTTATTTTGGCGGCGAATAAATGTGAAAGTGAAACGGCTGTCCAGGCAGGTATTGCCGAATCCTACCAGCTCGGCTTGGGTGCACCCATACCCTTATCCGCCGAGCATGGTCACGGTCTTGATCTTCTTTATGAGGCACTTCTTCCACATTGGGCAGAAGAAGAGGAAGACGACGACGATGAAGACGAGATTTTCGATGATATTCCCGACGATATTGACGATCTCGAGGGGCGTGAGGATTTTGATTTTGCGGAAAACGCGCCTGATGAAGATGAAACCAAGCCTATTAAAATTGCGATAGTAGGGCGTCCCAATGCCGGAAAATCAACACTTGTAAACGCGTTAATTGATGAAGAGCGTATGCTGACCGGACCGGAAGCGGGTATTACGCGAGATGCAATTACTATAGAATGGGAATATAACGGGCGTCCTTTGCGCCTTGTTGATACGGCCGGTATGCGCAAGCGTGCCAAGGTTGTCGACACACTTGAACGCATGTCTGTTGAGGAGTCCCTGCGGGCTATACGTTTGGCACAGGTGGTCATATTAATGGTTGATGCTGAAACGCCTCTCGAAAAACAGGATTTACAAATCGCACAACTTGTTGAGCGCGAGGGGCGTGCGTTAATACTTGCAGTCAATAAATGGGACTTGATCCGCGAGAAATCAGAACTTATAGACGAGATCCGCTATAAAGCAGGTATTGCCATGTCGCAACTGGCAGATGTGCCGATCGTGACATTATCGGCTCTGCGTGGTAAAAATCTGAACAAGCTGATGGATAAAGTGCTTTCTACGTATTCACTTTGGAATAAAAGAGTTTCTACCGGAAAGATGAACAGATGGCTGGCGGGTATTGAAAGCAGGCATCCCGCTCCAATGGCGCAGGGGCGCCCAAACAGATTGCGCTATATTACGCAGATTAAGGCACGTCCACCGACTTTCGCATTATGGGTAGGTCGCCCCGATGCACTTCCAGCAAGTTATAAGCGATACATAGTCAATGCGATACGTGAAACCTTCGACTTGCCTTCTGTCCCTATACGACTACTTTTAAGAACGAGTAAGAACCCGTATTCAAATTAAGTGATTGCAAGAAAGATAATAAAGGAGCTGTTTTCCCATGGAAAATCTGACAACTGAATACTTACCCTACATTACAGAAATCGGCTTGCGTCTTGTGAGTGCCATTTTTATTCTCATTGCCGGATGGTTCTTGGGAAACTGGACAAGAAACCGCGTTACAAGTTTCAGCCGTGTTGATGGTACACTAAAAACTTTTCTCGGTGGCCTCGTCAAGTATGCAATCTTGGTGGTGGCTTTGGTTACTGTACTTGCTCAATTTGGTGTTGAAACAGCATCTTTATTAGCAGTATTGGGAGCGGCCGGTCTTGCAATTGGTCTTGCTTTACAAGGAACACTTTCGAATGTAGCAGCCGGTGTCATGATGTTATTCCTACGCCCCTTTAGTGTCGGGGATTATATTACTGCCGGTGATATAGGTGGTACTGTCAAGCATCTGACTTTGTTTACTACAGAGCTTGCTACCCCGGATAATGTATATATTTCTGCACCTAATAAAACGATATGGGACTCAGAAATTTACAATTACAGCCGGAACCTGCACCGTCGCCTGGATGTAGAATGTGGCATCGGTTATGCGGAAGATATTGATAAGGCTTTCAAAATATACCAGAAGGTTATTGATAATGAAGATCGTCTCATACGCACTGAAGGAAAGGAGCCTAAGGTGATGGTGTCCTCACTGGGGGATTCTTCTGTTAATGTCACAGCACGTGTATGGATTCTCACATCTGATTACTGGCAGGTGAAATGGGATTTAACCAAAGCTGTTAAAGAGGCGCTGGACAAGGCCGATATAAATATTCCGTTCCCGACCAGAACTATTGAATATGCAGGTGGTGAGCCGGTTAAAGTCGCTGCTAAGAAAAAAAGCTAAAACTTTTAAATAGCCAATTATATTGACATAATATTACTACTGCGGTACTTTGTTTTCTTTAAAAGAAAACAGGAATATATATGCTGCAAGATTATACAACCGAATTGCCCGTGGATTATGATCGTCTGATACAGGTTGGGTCACTATCGGAAATGTTTGATGCAGTAGAACAAGCTGGCCCCAATATTAATATTATCGTTTGGAGAAGGGGAGAGCTTGCAGGTGATTTTAATACACTTTCCCGTGCAATAACTTCTGAATATTTTACGGATAGATATCTAAAATCACTGAATAGCTATGAAGAGTCGGATTTTCTGGAAAAGATAAGCCGCTATGAAGAATTTTCTCCCCAAGTAGAAACAGCAGCCCTTCAAGTTGCAAATGATATAAAAGAAACTTTGTGTCATATGACTGCTGAACGCCAGCGTAAATATATGGCCTGCATTACAGCTGAAGGTTACAGATATAAGGACACACACTTATTTCATTCCGATGGGGCTGTGTGGCGTCTACTTGCAGCTTATACAAATCCAGCAACGGAATGGATCAGGAATCAAGACAGTGTTCTTGTAGGGAAGATGGGGCAGACCCCTATTTACGATAAAGCAGAAGGCGCATTAACTTATCAGTTTCAGTCCGGGGATATATGGGTTCACGCCGGAGATTACAGGGATGATTTTCCCGCTTTTCTTCATAAGGCACCTGAACCACAACTGAGCCATAGCAGATTACTTGTGACCAGCGATTTAAATTGTGGTGCTTAAAATTATGAAAGTGCCCTTCACTACAGAATTGCCTGATAAATATAACCGTCTGATACAAGTGGGATCACTTGAAGAGATGTTCAGCGCAGTTGAGAGCGCGGGTTCTGATGTTAATCTCATTGTATGGAGAAGGGGGGCGCTTGAAGGCGATTTTAACACGCTTGCCGAGTGTCTGTCTGATTCATCGTCAGAGGACAAATCTATAAGCTATCCAGAGCTTTATTTGAAAAGTACGGATATCATTCAGCCTGAAGATTTATCTCTTAGAAGTGATTTCAGCGCCGCATGTGCTGCCATATATAAAGATATAAAAGACCTTGCCGAGCTCCGTCCGGGTGATGTTGAAATGCATACTCTTCGTAGTGTAGGACATCATGGATATGAAGAGGCCGATATTCACGATTTTCATTCAGATCAAGATTATTGGCGCTTTATGGCATGTTATTCAGGATTGGGAACTGAATGGATTAAGAACGAGGATTCTATTAAGGATGACACACGGGACGGGTTCTATTACGCCGCTGAAGATGCTGCACATTATCATTTTCAAGAAGGTGATGTCTGGCTTCAAAGTGGTGAGGGCCTGACCGGCCGCGCACCTTTCCTGCATAGGGCACCTGATATCACTTTTAATGAGGGCGATAAACCGCAAAAGCGTTTAATGTATGTTGCAGACTTGGCTATGTCTTAGCTAAGCCGCTTTAAACTGCGTCTGAGCAGTAATGATTTCACCATGTTTTGTGCAATCAGGTGAGGCAAGCTCAAGAAATGCAGGCATTAGGACTTCAGGGTGAGGAACGTCATCAGGATTTTCACCCGGATACGCACTTGCGCGCATTTTTGTTCTGACACGTCCCGGATCTAAGACATTAACTCTTAGATTAGTTTTCGTTGTTTCTGCGGCATATGACATCGCCAGTGCTTCCAAAGCGGCCTTGCTCACCTTATAAGCCCCCCAGTAAGCTCTGTCATCTTTTCGTGCAACACCTGATGTGACAAATATAGCGCGGCCTGCCTCAGAATTGCGAAGAAGAGGATCAAGCGAGCGTATCATCTGAAAATTTGCGGTCACATTTGTATCCATAACCTTTTGCCATTCTCGTAATTTACCGTGCGCCAAGGGTGACAATGTTCCTAAAAGTCCGGCATTAGCGACAAATATATCAAGCTTACCGAAACGCTCGTAAAGCGTTGGCCCTAAGCGTTCCAGTTCGTCCAGCTTCATAAGATCCAGAGGCATCAATGTAGCTTGCCCGCCAATTGCATTAATAGCATCATCAACATCTTCCAAAGCACGTGCAGTGCGAGCCATTAAAATCACATGTGCTCCGGCTTCTGCATAGGCTTTGGCAATTTCAGCGCCTATTCCTCGGGATGCTCCTGTGATAAGAGCTATTTTATCTTTCAAGATTTCTTTTGACATAATACGATACGTTTTGGTTTTATGGATTTAAGCTTTTTATTTCTTTGCGCGTTCCCGCAGTAAGGAGACATTTGTGCCGGTGCGGTTATTGTTGAAATCTGTCAGCGGTACGGAATAGTCTCCTGTAAAACAAGCATCACAATATTGAGGGGTATCATTATCCCGCTTTGCCTCGCCCACAGCACGATAAAGCCCGTCGAGGCTAACATAGGCCAGACTGTCAACGCCTATATACTCGGCAATTTCCTCAGGCGTATTTTTATGAGCTAATAATTCTTCTGTTGAGGGGGTATTAATCCCGTAAAAACAGCAATAGCGGGTGGGGGGTGAAGAAATTCGCATATGGACTTCTGCGGCACCAGCTTCACGCACCATCTGTACAATCTTACGCGATGTTGTGCCGCGAACGATGGAATCATCTACCAATATAACAGACTTGCCCTTAAGCAGCGCTTTGTTAGCATTGTGTTTAAGGCGTACGCCCAGATGTCTTATCTGATCTGTCGGCTCGATAAATGTTCGCCCGACATAGTGATTGCGAATTATACCAAGATCAAACGGGATGCCGCTTTCTTGTGAAAAACCAATCGCAGAAGGTACGCCGCTGTCAGGAACCGGCACAACGAGATCGCCGCTAGGCACCGGAGATTCCTTGGCCAGTTCGGTACCTATATTTTTACGCATCTGATAAACCGAATCGCCATCCAGATAACTATCAGGGCGTGCAAAATACACATATTCAAAAATACAAAAACGTGATCCTTGTTTTTCCAGATCGCGGCTCAGAAGACCTTTTTCTGTAATAACAACCATTTCTCCGGGGCGTACTTCGCGGACGAACTCGGCATTAATAATATCAAGGGCGCAGGTTTCGGACGCTAATATATAAGACTCACCAAGTTTGCCGATAACGAGTGGGCGAATGCCATATGGATCGCGCACTCCAATAATTTTATCCTGTGCCATGGCAATCAGGGCATAGGCCCCTTCAATTTGTGAAAGCGCTTCAACCAGACGGTCTTCAACTGTGTTTCTGCGTGAAACGGCAGTAAGCTGGATAAAAATTTCGGTATCGCTTGTGGATTGGAAAAGAGCGCCTTTTTCCACCAGATCCTGACGGATTTGGAGCGAATTTGTCAGGTTGCCGTTATGGGCTACAGCAAAACCTCCAAAAGACAAGTCAGCATAAAGGGGCTGTACGTTTCTAATGTGACCTTCACCTGTTGTTGCATATCGGTTATGACCAACGGCCATATTTCCCTTTAGCTGTGACATAACAGAGGCCTGCCCAAAGGTGTCATCTACAAGTCCAAGCGCGCGTTTTGCATAAAAGACATCGCTGTCATGGGATACAATCCCGCAAGCTTCCTGCCCGCGATGTTGCAGGGCATGCAGGCCCAGTGCCGTTAAAGCCGAGGCATCCTTATGTCCGAAAATAGCGAATACACCGCATTCGTCTTTGAATTTATCTTGGTCTTCCATGATTATATGACACTTTTATCAGGTAATAATTATTGGTTCAAATTCTCGTTATCGGGAATTTCAATTTCAATGGCTTCTTCCTCATCCATAGTTTCTATGAGGGTTTCCAGTTCCTCACGCGCACGCTCTTCATACTCAGGAGAGATGATGATAGTTGAACTTGCATCGTCTCCCGTTTCTTCTTCCGTACCGTCTGAAGGCGTTTGTGACTTCAATATATCCAGATCTTTAAGGATTTTAGGCATGGATTCCATGCGCTCTTCAGCTGTCTGGTCGGTTGTGTCAGGAAGGTAGCCTGCCAACCAGTCAGATGTCATCTCTACATAAACAATCAAATTGGAGTTGCCAAACCATGCTTCTTTGTCCTTGTCCGAAAACATCAGATGAACGGGAAGGTATAAAACACCTAACAATAAAATAGCGCGTGCAATACCAAACGCTATTCCCAAAGTTCTGTCTATCGGGCCAAGTCCGATTGAGGCGGCTGCTTTTGTTAGAAAATGGCTCAGTATCGAAAGGCCAATAATAACGCCCAAAAATACAGCGCCATAGGCCAGTGCAATTGCGATATATTCGTAAGGGATAATATCGAAAAGCTTTTTAGCCTCTTCACTTTCCCCTACGCCGAGGAAGCCTTCCATCATGGGAATGAGCGAGCCACCGAATAAAACGGCCGCAGCCAGACCGCCGATGACACCTGCAATTGTAAGCACTTCACGTATAAGACCTCTGAAAAATGCCACGCCAGCGGAAATCAGCACAACGATAATAATAAAAATATCTGCAGCGGTTGAAAGGTCGAGATTTTCTGGGATTATTGCGGTGTCCATAAATATTATCTTCTACATTGCCGATTATCCGAAAACAATGCCTTGACGGGAGGCAAAAATCAAGGTGTTATAGCCAACTCTTATAAAAGATATAGATTTGTTCCCCGCTATTCACAAGGATTGCGAAAATAAATCTGTTAAAGGACAGACCGGAACTGGTACAAAGGACTTATGAGCGCATCTGCCGTCGAAAAAAAACAGGATAACCATTCCCCTGAAGGGAGTGGCAAGCAGGCTATGGCCACACCATTCAATCTGGATGCCGAGCAAGGTTTACTGGGCGCACTGCTTCTGGAAAACCGGAAGTTGGAAGAAATCAGTGACTATCTGAAGCCAGCCCATTTCTATGCAGGGGCACATTCACGCATTTACGAAGCCATTGTGACACTGACTGAGCGTGGGCAAGCCGCATCACCTGTAACCTTAAAATCTTATTTTGAAAAAGATAAAGAGCTTGAAAACGTAGGGGGAGCCTCTTATTTGGCGGATTTGGCGGCCACAGTTGTAAGCCTTTCCAATGTGGAAGATTACGCGCGCACTATTTATGATCTGCATTTGCGCCGTGAATTGATCACTCTGGCGTCTGATATGATATCCGAGGCGCAGACTTTTGATCTTGAGGCGCAAGCAACGGATGCGATTGAGGGCGCTGAGGCCAAGTTATTTGCGCTTGGCGAAACAGGCGATGCTAAAAAAGGTTTTGTAACCTTACGTGACTCTGTCTTTACGGCAATTGACGTTGCTGAAAAGGCTTATAATACGCAAGGTCAGGTCACGGGGGCGACAACAGGTCTGGTCGATCTCGACAAAAAACTTGGAGGTCTGCATAGTTCCGACCTTCTTATTCTTGCGGCGCGTCCTTCTATGGGTAAAACGGCGCTTGCCGTTAATGTTGCATTTAATACAGCAAAAGCCTTTGCCGATAGTGGTGGCAAAGAAGGCGCGATCACGGCCTTTTTCTCACTCGAGATGAGTCACGATCAGCTAACAACACGTATTCTGGCAGACCAATCTAATATTTCAGGGGATGCCATTCGTAAGGGGATGATCACACAAGACCAGTTTCGTGACTTTGCTCAAGCCGCCCATGCTTTGAGCAGTGTTCCTTTATATATTGACGATACTCCGGCTTTGTCTATTGGTGCGGTACGCACACGTTCGCGGCGATTAAAGCGCCAGCACGGTCTTGGGTTGGTGGTTGTTGACTATTTACAGCTTCTACGCGGGCATGGAACACGCCAGTCGGAATCCAACAGGGTTTTGGAAATTTCAGAAATCACACGTGGCTTAAAGGCTCTTGCCAAAGAACTGGAAGTGCCTGTACTGGCTTTGTCTCAGTTGTCCCGTGCGGTTGAATCACGAGATGATAAACGTCCTATGCTCTCAGATTTGCGTGAATCAGGCTCCATTGAGCAGGATGCTGATGTCGTTATGTTTATTTATCGTGAAGAATATTATCTCTCCCGCGAGGAACCAAGCCAGAAAACATCAGAATCTGTTGAAAAATTCAATGAACGTTACGAGAACTGGTCAAGGCGGTTACAGGATACAGCCAATATTGCAGAAGTTATTGTCAGTAAACAGCGTCACGGTCCGATCGGACCGGTCAAGCTCTTCTTCGACCCGAATTTCACAAGATTTTCAGACCTCGAACAACATCATTAAATTATTATGATTTTTTAAGCTGCTTTAGCGACGTCGTTGGAATTATCAGCAGCGTCAGGAGAGCCGAGAAGTATTTTCAAAACATCTGCATCTTCGGCCTCGCGCAACTTATCAACCATTTTGGTATCTTTCAAAAGACGGCTTACACGGGATAGTCGGCGCAGATGAAGGGGGCCGTGATGTTGCGGCGATAAAATAACGGCAATCAGGTCACATTGTTTACCGTCATCTGCCTTGAAATCAATTGGTTTGGAAAGGCGCAAAAAACCGATAACCTTGCGGTTCACTCCAAATGTCTTTGCGTTGAGAACAGCAATGCCGTTTCCAATAGTATATGACGTGTCTTCATGACCTAAGCGGAGCACTTTTTTTATACGTCTAAAACGAATTTTATTGTCCAGATTTTTAAGACCGGCCTCGACATGTTGAAAAATGTCTTCGATGGAGGTTGCCCTGACATTGTCTTCGATGAAGTCGAAGTGAATTTGATTTGTATTAAGAATTTCCATTTTTAAAATATCTTAAATTCAGTTTTAGAAGTTTTAACGCAGTTACAACTGAACCCTTCTATATGATGCTTAATAGGATTTTGGTAAGGCTTTGACCAGAGAAAAAACGGGTGTATGCACAAAAAAAACTGCCGCAACGCGGCAGTTTCCCTTAATCTCAACTTAGACTTATTTTATTCTGCGGCTTGGGCTTTTGAGCTTTCGGGATCGACCCAGCCAATATTTCCGTCCGAGCGTTTATAGACCATATTTAGTCCGTCAGTTTTTGAATTCCTGAATAGCATGGCTGATTCTCCGGCCAGATCCATACGCATTACAGCTTCCGACACTGTCATTTTCTGTATGTTTCTGGTCATTTCCGCGACAATTACGGGTTCGCCATCGCCGAGGACTTCTTCTTCCTTTTCATCACTGTCATCTTGCTTTTCAGGCGCAATAACATTTTCTTTTATCAGGAAGCCTGGTGCTTCACCCGGGATTTCCTCCAAACGCTCATGGTGGTCACGCAGACGTTTTTTGTAACGACGAAGCTGTTTTGCGACTTTTTCCGCAGCTTGGTCGAAAGCCCCATAAGGGTCTCCTGCGATAACTGTTGATTGCACCAAAATATCTTTTCCAACGCGCATTGAAATATGAACCTTATATTGAGATCCACCTTCAGGGCCTATAGTAATGGTTGAATCGATGGCGCGATTGAAATATTTCTCATTTATGTCTTCCATCTTGTCTTTCATGTGCGTGCGCAAAGCATCGCCAACGTCGAGATGTTTACCATGTACGATCAATTCCATGAGAAGTGTCCTTTTCTTTTAATATTTTATTTGTTTCCATTCAGGCGGGCATATATATCCCCGTCTTACTCTCTAATTTTAATATAAATTAGAAAAGCTTAACATCCAGTATATCATTTAATTTGTTTCAGAATTTTAAATTGGTTTTCGAAAGGGGCTTTCAAAAAAACCATCCATGATGAGGTCACTTTCAAGCGATTTGACCATGGCCGCATTTTTTTTCTCGATACGCTCAACATAATTTGGCACACGCTGTGATAGCGTTTCTGAACAATTTGCTTGCTGGGTTACAACATAAGAGATTTCAGGAGCAATACGCCGTATATATTCAAGTCGGAATGCCTGTTCATCTTCCGGTGGAATTGATGTATCTACGCGAATATGAGCGGCACGGAAGAAGCGCCTTAACATGGACGTCATATTTTTGGCATCCCCTCTCCAGGGGTTTTTGGAAAGCTCGAATGTTGAATAGCCGGTATCACGAAGCATCTCATTTTGACGGTGCGCGCAGTCCACCATTACAGGGTGGTTTGTTGGCAAAACACGCATAAGCATAAAAATGCTTAGATTTGAGAAGAAATTTTGTGCCTTTTGGTTAAATGCGTTGTCTTCGCCTGCATCTGCAAGGGCTTCGATATCTTCAAATATATCTTCAATTAAGTCTGAGAATGTATTTTCAAAATCCGTATCTTCCTGAAGACGAAGGCCGAAGGTTTTTGCGTGGCTGAGCAGTGCCCATGTTTCGTATCCTTCAGGGCCGGTATCACCTTTTTGAAAGTCGATGTACCAGTTTTCCTTAATAAAATAAGAATGATGTTCAATGTTGCTGGCAATTGTTTTTACAAGCAAATCACTCGTAAAATGGTGGAGATAATCATGGTTTACCAAACTTGCCAGCTTTCCGACATTGTCCAACAAGCCGGTATTTGCATTGTCCACCAAAAAATCATGATATTCATCCGGTATTATTACAGCAGGCAAAGAGAAGTTGGTTTTCCTGTCTTTTGAATGTATCTGGATAAACCCAAGGTCATATGTATCGGTATCCAGTTTTTTAGGCATCGAAAAGACAGAAAATTCGGCACTTTCTCCGTCAGCATATGCACCAGCTTCTTCTTTTAATTTTTCTTTTAATGTGTCGAAAAAATAAGAAGGGATAACAACCATTTCGTTTGATATGAAGCTGCCGCTCCGCTCTGCTTGTGTCCGAAAAATATGTGAAAGTTTTTGTTCTTTTGTTCCCTGATGTGCAGGTACAATATTGTCCCAAACGACAAAATCACCATCCGCGAAATGCTTTAAGAAACCGGTTTCAAGTGTTTCGGATTCCTCGCGCAGACTTTTCTGCCATTTCTCAGAACAGACCAGATTTCGCAATTCTGCGAAGTTGCGTCTGAAGCATTCGTCCCGCGGTAGTGCTTTATCCGTAAAATTCATACACTCCCTACTTTGTATGAGGATAAAAATCTAACAGAGATGTACTTTTATGTCAATTTTATTTCAGATTTTTTACGAATGTTTCAAAATCATCCCCGCGATGCTCAAAAGACCGATATTGATCCCATGATGCGCATGCCGGGGAAAGCAAAACTGTAGAAGAATTTGAGGCATTGGAAGCGTCACGATATGCGGCGGATACGGCCTTATCCAAGGTAAAACATTTCTCGTAAACCATGCCCTGCCCATCCAGAAACGCTGCGAAATTGTCCTGAGCTTCTCCGATAAGATATGTTTTTTCGATTCTGTCCTTATAAACTTCAAGGCCTGATAAGCCACCTTCCTTGGCTTGTCCTCCGGCAATCCAGAAAATATTTTGAAAAGAAGAAAGTGCTTTGGCTGTGGCTTCGGCATTCGTTGCCTTGCTGTCATTAATGAAAGTCACACTGCCTTTTTTCTCAACAACAAACTGGCGGTGGGCCAGCCCGTCGAAACTTTGAAGCTGTGCAAGAATTACTGCATTATCCATGCTGTAAACATAAGATGCGATGCCGTAAACACAGGCCGCATTTTGATGGTTGTGAACACCTTTCAGGGTCGGCAGGGTGGAAATATCAATCTGAAATTCACCATCCTTATAGAGTTGCCCATCAATAACGCTGATACCATGATCAAGTTTGTCGGTCATGGATACAGGAATAACCGTCCAGTCATCACGCTTTGAGATTTGATCGGCAACATCCTTTGAGTGTGTATCATCAACACCTATGACTGCAATGCCTTGGCTTTTGTTACGTTCAAATATTCTAAGTTTGGCAGCAACATAACCCTCTATGCTTCCATGGCGGTCTATATGATCAGGAGAGATGTTGAGCCAGATTGCGCCGGTTGCGTTTAAATTATCCGTAAGCTCAATCTGATATGACGACAATTCCAAAACTGTGGCATCTGTTTCAGGTGACAGGGAAAGGCTGGGAATTCCGATATTACCGCCTATTTGCGATGTCATATTTTTTCCCAAGACATGCCCCAGTAAAGTGGTGGTGGTTGACTTGCCATTGGTACCTGTCACACCGATCACATCTATATCTGGTGCAGCTTCCCTGAAAATATGTATGTCGGAATAAAGAGATATGCCTTGTTCTTTAGCCAATTTTACTGTCGCGTGAGGTTCGGGGAGTGTATGTGGGATACCAGGTGAAATGATCATCATATCTGTGCCGGACAGAAAATCCTCTATACTGTCAGCAAGTTTCAATCTTTTGCTCAGAGCCTCTTCACGGGCTTGGGCCTTATCGTCCCATGCGCTGTATTCCACATTTGCCGCTTCGAGAGCGATACAATTGGCAAGACCGGCTCGCCCCAGACCAAGAACAGCTACTTTTTTTCCTTTAAGATAAGAAACATCAATCACTTATAACCCCACTTAAATTTATCTGTTTTATACGGTTACCTTTTCCAAATGTAAAGGCGTGCCAAATATGCGCTCGGCCGTTGCGGAATAGGTTGGCGTTAAATCGGTGACCAGAAATTGCTGTGATGATTTTTTTGAGAGTTTTTCGGCCATATCGCTGTGGCGCTCCAGATAATCCTTTAATTTATGCGGAATAATCTCATCCTGTGAAATTAGTTCTGTGCCTGTGCCATAAAGCTGGGCAAGAATCTCTCCTTTAAGAAGAGGGTAATGGGTACACCCTAAAATAAGGCTTTCAACATTAGCTGTTATCAAGGGTTGTAAATAATCACCCAAAATAGGGCCGACCCATTCGCGGCGCCCATATTCAATGAGGGGCACAAGTAAAGGACAGGGCTGGGAGGTAATGACCATGTCAGGGTCTATTTTATTGAGTTCAGCACGGTAAACATCAGATTCTACTGTGCCGGCGGTTGCTATGAGACCGATTTTCTTATGTCCTTTTTCCGAAGCCGCTTCTAATGTAGGGACTACAACGCCAAGGACACGCCTGTCCGGATAGTTTTCCTTCAGCCATTCCTGCTGTAATTTCCGCAAAATAACGGCGCTCGCCGTGTTGCAGGCCATGATAACAATCTGGCAATCACGTTTAAAAAGTTCTTCAACTGCGGCAATGGAGAAGGCGTATATAGCTTCTTTTGATCGCCCACCATAGGGCACATGAAGCGTATCTCCCAAATAAACATAATCATAGTCCGGCATTATATCCATACAGGATTTCATAATCATCAACCCACCCAGACCTGAATCAAAAAATCCTATTTTCATGTTTGTAGCCTTTATGATCTTGATTTATTTTTTAGAATTTTACGTCGCTGAACAGAGGAAGGAATGTTTAGTGCATCACGATATTTGGCAACTGTACGTCTTGCGACCTCAATACCTTGTTCCTCCAGCAAAGTAACAATTGAATCATCGGACAGAACATTATCCAGCGTTTCGGCTTCAATCAGGGACTGGATACGAGCCTTCACCGCCTCGGAAGATACACTGTCATTTCCCGTGGATGAGGATATGGATGAGCTGAAAAAATATTTGAGTTCAAAGATTCCGCGTGGTGTGCCCATAAATTTATTCGTAGTCACGCGCGATACAGTACTTTCATGCATTTCTATTTTTTCAGCGATGTCCTTTAAAGTAAGCGGGCGCAAATATTCAACACCGTATAGGAAGAAACCGTTTTGTTCTTCCACTATTTCGGCAGCAACTTTTAATATAGTTTGGGCGCGCTGGTCGAGTGCTTTTACCAACCAGCTGGCTGCCGCGTGTTGGTTTCTTATATAAGATTTATCATCCTTATCTGATTTGCTTAAAACCGTTGTGTAATACTCATTATTTATCAAAACGCGCGGCAAGGTATCCTGATTAAGCTCTACACGCCATCCACCTCCAAGCTCGCGGGCTTGTTTCTTCATCAAGACATCAGGTATTGCTGTTTGGCTTATAAAGTGGTCGTAATCAGAGGCGGGCTTTGGTTGAAGGCTACGAATTTGGGTCGCCATATCTTTAACTTCATTTTCGTCAACCTCACATAAACTGGCCAGTTTTTTGTAATCGTGAAGGGCCAGCAAAGCCAGATTGTCCAGCAGGATTTCCATTTCATCGGTCAGCTTGCCGCGTTCTTCCAGTTGCAAGGCAAGACATTCCGCAAGGTCTTTTGCGAATATACCTGTCGGTTCAAAATGCTTTAATTCGGGAAGAAGGCTGTCAAGGCGCTCCTGTGAGCAACCAAGCTTTTCTGTTAGCTCCTCGCCCTGACTTCTTAAATAGCCGCTCTCGTCCAGCTCATCAATCAGCAGGGTGGCAACCATGCGGTCACGCTGGTCTGCAAAGGCTGTTTGAATTTGTCCGACAAGATGCTCACGTAAAGACTTCTTATCAGAGATTGTATTGGCAAGGTTATCATCCCCGCCTTCATAACCTCCGTCACTGCCTTTACCCGCGGCTGCCATGTAGGATCCCTCATCGAAATCATCCATATTATCGGCCAGACGCTCTTCCTTTTCTGACATCACTTCATCCGAATTTTCATCAGATTCCGGAGTGCTTTCATCTTTTTCAAGCAGGGGATTTTCTTCGAGTATCTCTTCCAAATAGTCCTTAAGTTCAATATTTGAGAGCTGCAGGATTTTAACAGCCTGTTGCATCTGCTGGGTCATGACCAGATTTTGGGACTGGGTCTGTCTGAGGTCGAGATGGGGCGTAGTTGGTTTATTGCTCATGCTATTGAGTTTAGCACGGCAAATAAAAATTTACAGAGAAAACCCTTCACCAAGATAGACACGGCGAACGTCTTCATTATTAACAATTGCTTCCGGAGAGCCCTCCATGAGAAGGACACCATCGTGAAGAATGTAAGCACGATCAACAATGCCGAGCGTATCACGGACATTATGATCTGTGATAAGAACGCCAATTCCCCGGTTTTTAAGTTGGCCTATAAGCTCGCGAATATCATTAACCGCGATCGGATCAATACCGGCCAAAGGCTCATCCAGCAGGATAAAGCGCGGGCGTGCGGCAAGGGCCCGGGCAATTTCGCAACGTCTGCGTTCTCCACCAGACAGGGCGACAGAAGGTGTTTTCCGAAGGTGGGATATTGAAAATTCGGATAAAAGTTCTTCAAGCAAAGCTTCTGCACGGTCTTTGTGCATATCCTGGGCTTGCAGAACAAGGCGAATATTGTCTTCTACATTAAGCCCACGAAAAATGGAGGCTTCCTGCGGTAAATAGCCAATCCCCATGCGTGCGCGCTGGAACATCGGCAAATGGGTAATATCTACACCGTCCAGGCAGACATGACCGCTATCGGCTTTGATAAGGCCGCTGACAATATAAAAGCAGGTGGTTTTTCCTGCACCGTTGGGGCCAAGCAAGGCAACAGCCTCTTTTGGTTTCACAGACATTGAGACATCACGAAGCACAGGCTTTTTCTTATAAGATTTAGACAGGTGTTCGATCGTCAGACCCTTGCTCACGGGCTTGAGGTGTTTTTTATTGTCTGATGTTTCGGCGGATGCAGCCACTTATAAAACTTTCAAATATGATTTCATTAAACATATGCACTAAA
>NZNU01000023.1 GCA_002695035.1 Micavibrio sp.
CTGGATTACGGTGACAGGGAACTTTCTCCCTATAGTTTTGCGAAAGCCCTGAATGCACATACAGTCGGGCATCCTGTATCAATTGTTAAGGCTGAGAAAGTTGCACCAGACTTTCATGCCCGTTTCGGGGCAAAAACCAAACATTACCGTTATTCAATTTTAAACCGTAAATCCGCTGCCACTTTCGACGAGAACCGTGTCTGGTGGATCCCGAAGACACTTAATATAAAACCCATGCAAGAGGCGGCCAGCCATCTGATTGGCACACATGATTTTAACAGTTTCCGTGCCGCTGCGTGCCAATCCAAAAATCCTGTAAGAACTATTGATGCAATATCTGTTACCGAAGAAAATTATGATGACTTCGGTGGAAAATTAATACATATAGATGTTAAGGGTCAGTCTTTTTTGCATCATATGGTTCGCAATATTGCAGGGACTCTGGCACTGGTTGGTAAAGGTCACTGGACAGTAGATGATGTTAAAGAGGCTCTGGAAGCCCGGGATCGTACCAAAGGCGGGCCCACCGCACCGGCATACGGACTTTATCTTATGAAGATATTATATAATAAGGAGTGATTTTATGATTACCGGACTTTATGCAGCATTGCTGGCTCTTTTCCTTTTCTTTTTGATTGCCAATATAATCGCGAAGCGACGCTTCCACAAAGTCGCGCTTGGTGATGGAGGCGTAGAGTCACTGTCAAAAGCCGTACGTATACATGGCAATTTTATTGAGCTTGTTCCTATACTTTTATTTTTGATGTACCTCATGGAGGTACAGGATACCAGCCGGATTTTTCTGCATTTATATGGTGCAGCTATACTGGTTTCCCGGCTTCTCCACTATTGTGGTCTTAATATGTCTTCAGGAACGTCCTTTGGACGATTTTGGGGTACTCTACTGGCTCTGGGCCTATTGCTTTTAGGTGCCATCATGAATTTATATTTATACGCAGTATTCTTTTAGTCAGTTATTGACAAATTCCGAGAAAAATATATTATGACAACATAATATAAAGGTGTGTAAATATGCAATCTAAGTCTAAATTTAAAAGTGCTGCAGAAGCAAAAACTGTCTCCATGGATGAGGTTATCGCTACACTTCGCCTGCAAGAGGATAGCGTCAAACAAGACAATCCCTATTCTAGCGGAGCAAAAGACGGAGAGTGGTATTTCCAACCACCTGCAGGGGCTGACAGCCGTGAGATTGCATTGGCAAAAGCCCATAACGCGTGTTTATTGGCGCAAAAAATGAAGGAAACGGGCGTTGAGTTTTATGAGTGGCACTCAGAGGATAATCTGGCTGATGATATACATGGATCAGTAAACCTTAAGACAAGAATTCTGGCCAAATCCGCTCTTAAAGTGAGCAACCCTTAATTATAAATCCATATGCGATAGCGCGTAAAGTGCGGCTGTTTCGGCGCGTAAAATGGTTGTTCCCAAATTAACGGCGATGATATTGTCCTGTACTTCTAGCCATTGAACTTCTTCTTGCGTAAATCCACCTTCTGGACCTATCAGAACAGCATTGTATTTGGTTTCATTTATATGGGCCGCGTTTTCATCACGTTCTATGGCGGCCATAATTGAGTGCCCTTCCTTTGCTATATCGACAAGTTTTATTTCCTTGCGCAAAACCGGAACAGTCAACCTCTCGCATTGCTCAGACGCCTCAATAATCTGAGCTGACATACGTTCATGTTTTAAATATCTGTTTTCTGTATTCGCTGTAATGACAGGAATCAGTTCTGTCACACCTAGCTCGACAGATTTTTCAACCAAGAAATCCAAACGCTGTTTTTTAATAGGTGCGAAATAAAGTCTCTTATCCCGTGTTTCTGAGGGTTGTGGCAATATTTGCTCTTTAAGTAAGACCGTTAATTCTTTCTTACTTACCGATGTAATACCGGAGAGCCATTCACCATCCCGGCCATTAAACAGCCGAAGATCATCTCCCTGTTTTTTACGCAGTACATTGCCCAGATAATGTGACTGCTCTTTATCGAGAATTATGTCTTGACCATCTTTAAGGGGATGGTCAACATAAAGCCTTGGTAACTTAAAAACTGATTTAATCATGACCTCAACCGATATCAGAAAACCGAACTGGTTTAAATATTTTCCTGAAAAAGCGCAAAGCTATTTCACATTGATGCGTCTGGACAGACCAATTGGGACATGGCTTCTACTTTTACCCGGCTGGTGGTCCCTGACACTTGCTCAACAATCTACCGGACAGGGAATTAGCGGATATCACCTTTACTTATTCGGACTATTTGCAATCGGCGCTCTGCTGATGCGCGGGGCTGGTTGCATCATTAATGATATCTGGGACCGTGATCTGGACAAAAAGGTCGCACGTACAGCCTCAAGACCTTTGGCAAGCGGTGCCGTTAGCCTTGTTGAGGCCTTATCTCTTCTGGCTATGCTGCTTTTCCTATCACTTCTTATTCTTATACAGATGAATATCACCACAATTGCTCTTGGCGTTTTTTCTCTTTTATTTGTCGCTGTTTATCCGTCCATGAAACGGTTTACATGGTGGCCCCAGGCTTTTCTTGGCCTTACCTTCAACTTTGGCGCATTAATGGGGTGGACAGCTATTACCGGGGAGTTATCCTATCCTGCGCTTCTTCTTTATACAGGGGGCATTTTCTGGACATTGGGCTACGACACTATTTACGCCCTTCAGGATAAACATGATGATGCGCTTATCGGAATAAAATCAACGGCGCTGCTTTTCAAAACCCGTGTGAAAGCATGGGTTGGTTTATTTTACGCGCTGGCTATTATTTTCTTCATTGCTGCGGCTCTTTTCATTACTCCATCGCTCTATACCGCTATCATAGTTTTTGCTGCCGGCCTTCATTTTGCCTATCAGCTATGCGCCCTGCAATTAGACAATGCAGACAGGGCTTTGATGCTGTTCAAATCCAACCGGGATTTTGGCCTTTTGTTGCTGGTGTCATTTTTTTTGATATAACACCCATCAAATTTTTTGACATAGAGCCTATTTTTTCTTAACGTATTATTTCAATAATACTAATAAAAGGGAAAGTTTATTATATGTCGGGAGC
The DNA here is from genome assembly GCA_002695035.1 of Micavibrio sp. GTDB lineage: Bacteria > Pseudomonadota > Alphaproteobacteria > Micavibrionales > Micavibrionaceae > UBA2137. The sequence continues at coordinate 3,084 of NZNU01000023.1, forward strand.
AATACCACTTTTTGCAGAGCACTTTGTAACAGCCAGCATTTTATACATGCAGCCTTTGGCGAAAGGTGAAAAGCCACGCTCAATCGCGTCTGATTTAATAGGGGAGCCTGACCGCATCATAAATCATAAAGGGCTTATCCAGCAGTTTGACTGGAGTTTTACAGATATAAATGATGCCGATGAAGAAGCCTGGCAAGGTTTTCATAAGCTTCACCAGGATTTTATCAACGCAAGCCAGCCGGGTATAGAATTGCCTCGAATTCAGGTGGAATCACCGCAAGATGAGAACACAGTCACACTTTGCGACAATCTGGTAAAAACCATTCCTTACCCTAAACTGCGCTCACTTCTTTTCAAATGGCAGGATGAGTTTGAAGGTGAAGGTGCTGAATTAAGGGCTATTGCCTATAACGGCCACCCGGTTCATGATATGGGGCGCGGAACTGCCGCAAGGGGACATTGCATGGGTATTTTGGAAAAAGGAAAGCCTACCCACGGTCAGGGCGCAACGGACATTGATTTTCTTATCCCTCCCTCAAAACGCAAAGGCGGCCATGACGATACGATAGAATTTACATTGAAATAGCCGGCACCGCTATTTTAAAAGCTGTTAAGGAGAGGGTCTTGAGGGCCCTCTTTTTTTGATTGCTCTATAGCATGTCCGGTTAAAATATCGTGATTGGGATAATCCCAGACAATCGTATTAAAGCTGTTATGAGGGGCAGCCAGTATATACCAGTCATCATAAGTCCTGTGTGTCAGCATGCATAGCCATTTCTGAGAAGGCTGAGCGCTTGCTGCCTGCCTCAACCAGGCCTGCACAGCTTCATCATTCCGCGTAGAAAGCTCTTCTAATTCGGCCCAAAGACGATAAACCCTGCGGCTTGGCTCCAATTTTTCAGCCATTGACAGATAGGCTCTCGCCTCATTCCACAACCCATCATCTATGGCCACTCGGGCAGCAGCCAATTGCCCGTCAACAGCCTTAGGATTCATAGCGACCAGATTTTCATACCATTTCAGGCGCGCAGTTGTTTTACGAGCGGTATTTTCCGGTGCAAGCCTGTCCCAATATTTAACCAGATCAGGGTGAGGGGTTATTTTCCAAGCATTTTCTATCAGCTTTCTAGCACGCCGCTTATGACCCTGCTTTAATTCGTAAGATATTAACCTGACAACAGCAGGTATAAATCCGGCATCAATTTTCAAAGCTTTTTTCAAATTGGATACGGCTTGCTTTTCATTATCTTTTTCACTCTCCCTGTCCGCAAGCGCAACGAGCAAAGCCTTGGCATCACGATCAGCTTGCGCGGGCGTCAGGACTTTTAATTTCCTAAGTTGAGGGAGCCGGGAATAAGCCTTCTGCCAGCTTCTATTTCTGGTTTCCAGATCATAGACAGTTTTTAAAATCCATGGCTGCTTTGGATGCATTTCATTGGCATTATAAGCCATCTTTAAGGCATCATCATAATGACCTGCTTCGAGTTCCGATTGCATTTTGCCACGTATACCCAAAAACGCCGCATCGCGGTTTTCAAGAAGACCTTTGTATTTTTCCGCAGCGCGCTTGTCCTGACCCAGACGTTGTGCAGCCTGGGCTTCGATGAAAGCGGCTGTACTACTATCGTAATCTGAGGGTAATAGTTTTTGCGCACGGTGAGACATATAGGCCGCGTGTTTGTAATCCCCGGCGGACAGTAACACAAGGGATTGGGTCATAGCAGACATCGCTTTTTTAGTCGATCTCTCGCGCCAGTATCTTTTCAAACGAGCAGGTGCATCAAACAGAAGATTGAAAAAGCTTTGGAAAACAAGTGCTGCAAGCACAAAGAACAAAATTGCTATCAGAAAAAGACCCAAATCTGCTTCAAGGGTATATTCACCCCAGTTCACATTTACGTCCCCCTCCTGATGAGCCAGGAACAGGAACAGCACAAGAACTGTCAGTGCTTTAGCAAGTGTCCATAAGGCTTTGAGCATGTTTCTCCGGTTTGTTTATCAATCAGTTTTTGTAAATTTTAAAACCTGATTTCGGGTCCTCTTTAATTTCTCCACCCAAAGGCACGGCTTCTTTTATATTTTCCAAAATAACCTCAGGCGTATTTCCCTCAAGCGTGACATCCTCCAAAGGAATTGACGGCATATTCAGCCTCAGTTTTGTCTCAATACTTTGTGACAAAAGCTCCTGTACCTGTGTTGCAAGAAGGGTTAGCTCAGCCTCTTCCATGAACGGCTTTGCCTTCTGGGCAGATTTTCCGTCAAGTGTCTGCAACAAAGCTATAGCGCCTTGTACATCACCTTCATCAAGTTTGTTTTGCGCGCGGGCGACTATTATCTGACTGTCCGTTCCAGTGAGAACCTCACCGTCACGTTCCAGCTTCAAAAGGTCATTAAGGCGTGCCTTGGCTTTTTCTTTAATGGAAACATCCTCACCCTGTATCGACGCCACTGCGATCTCACCAGCCATACCACGAAATTCTTCCGACAGACCATCGGGCGTTAAGACACCTTCTCGCGCATGCGGTGAAAGCTTTTCTATAGAGGCCAGCAAGGCAGGGTTTTCGGATCCGACAAGCTTACGCAGCAACTCAAGATCAGTTTCGAAAGACTCATTATCGCGGGCCAGCGTGTCGCGCATTTGAGACATAGCCAAAAGCATTGCTGCCGCTTTCAGGTCATCATTTTGAACACCTTCAAAGGTTTTCTCAATTGATGGGCTTTCTTCGCGAATTACAGGCAGGGCCTCTTCAACGGTTACCTCATCACTTTGCAAGCGGTTAATCCAGCTCAAAAGGTCTTCTGTAGCTGTATCCAGTTGTTGTTTACCACCATCCGAGTATCTAAGAGATTGGAAATTGGACCACAGACCGGCAAGATCAATTGAACCTTGCTGTTCAAGAAAAGTACCAACGCGGTTTTCAAGTGTCCCCAAGCGCTCCTCCAAAGTCGCACCTTCAAAAGTCGGTGACATCTGGCTGGCAATATTCTGGGCATTTTGTGCCGCGCTAATCGCTTGCTCTTGTAAATTAGCCAAACGCTCACTCAGATTATTGGGCACATTTTCTGCAATCTGGGTTTGCTCTTTTTCAACTGTATCGACTTTTTGCTCCAGCTTGGTAATCCTGTCTGCCTGCTCGGATACAACCTTAACTTTCGGAGCCATTGTCATTAAACCGGCAACAAGAAATGCGACAACAGCAATGAGGCCGACAAACACAAGTTTTCCAGTGGCGGCCTCTGAATCAATTTGCCTTTTGGTGTGAACGCCTTGCGTACTCTCCACAGTTTCTGTCTTCACAGGAGCTGTTTTCTGAGGTGTTGTTGCATCCGGCTGTGATGTGCTTGCCGCGGCACCAACTGTCGTCAGATCGCTCAGGTCTATACTATGTTCTTTTGCCGCTTTTAAAACTTCCTCGCGGCGGCCCGCAGGTATAACATCTCTTTTCTTCCAGCCCTGAACTGTTGTTACAGGAGCATCCAGTTTGGTTGCCATAGGGCGTATTCCACCAAAACGTGCGATGATTTTACGGGCATTGGGAAGAGATTTATCTGTACTCATGATCTGAAATCCTTAACTTTTTCTCTCTCTTATTTTCTGTATCAAAGCATACATACTGTCTATATCAGGTTTTTCACAGACATACATTTTCTGCCAGTCTGTCTGTTCTAGTGACTTTATCACTCTGTGCGAAATACTCAAGAGCTTTGTACGTGTACGCACCTCTTCCAGGCCCTCCTTAACCAAAAGCTTTTCGAGTGTTTCTGCCGCATTTGCGGAAAAAAGCGTAATCATCAGACTTTCATGCGATAATATTCTTTCTTTTATTTCGGCGGGAATCTGGAGTGCAGGTACAGTTCCGTATGCTATGATTTCATCGCAAAATCCACCCTGATCCTGAATGAATTTTTTGAAATCAAAACTGATTTCGCGCCCCCTTACATACAAGAACTTGCTTTTAGCTGTATCCTTTAACATTTTCAAAAGGGCCGATGCAGTAGGTGCCTTTTCAGAAACTTCGAAACCTCCCTCTTTCAGCTTTTCCGACGTTTTCACTCCTACACAGGCAAAACGGTATTTTTTAAAATTTTCTTCATGCGCCCATAAGTAGGAAAGCGATTGAGAACTGGTTATGATAACGCGCTCGAAGTCCTGCGAGATGAGGCTTGGATCATGCTCGTTAAAATACTCATATTCGTACAAAGGGTATGCCAGAACGGTCTGATCAAAGTCAGGCAAATCTTCGATAAATTTTCTTGAGTCGTTAATTGCGCGCGTAATCAACAGCAGGGATTTTTCTGTAAGAAACCCGGATGTCATGGATCCTCACACTTTCAACACGGCCGGGTCTGCATCCTTTTTAACAATATTGGCAACATCTTGCCCAATGCGTATAGCCTCGGATTCATTATTACATCTGCCGGATTCCTTCGCCTGCCAAAATTCAGTGCCGTCATGGCGGGCAACAATCAGATTTATAAAAAGACGTCCATTTTCATAGGTCGCATTAACACCGATAGGTGCATGACATGTGCCGTCCAATACTTGAAGAGCGGCGCGCTCTGCACTCACACAAATCGAGGTTTCTCTATCATTGAGCTGGTCTAATAAGGCTTTCAGCTTAGTGTCATCCTGACGATACTCTATACCTACAACGCCTTGCCCGCAGGCAGGTACCATCTCGTGAGGCTCAAATAATGCACCGGCCATATCCTCGACCTCTATCCGCTTCATTCCGGCATAGCTTAAAATCGTGGCGTCCACCTGTCCCGCCTTCATTTTTTCAATGCGTGTCGGCACATTACCCCTGAAAGGCACAATCTGGATGTCAGGACGTTTTAATAATAAAAAAGCCTGTCTACGAACGCTTGAAGTTCCGACCAACGCATTGGGAGGAAGGTCGTGAACAGAATGATATTTAAGGGAGACAAAGGCGTCCCTGCAATCTTCCCGTTCAAGATAGTGCTCCATCACCAAGCCATCCGGTAAGAACGAAGGCATATCTTTCACGGAATGGACGCCAATATCTATCCTTTTGTCCATTAATGCCTGCTCGATCTCTTTCGCAAAAAGCCCTTTGCCGCCTTGGGCTTCACTCAGTTTTTGTTCACCCTGTCCGGGTTTCCAGTCACCCGATGTTTTGATGATAACAATTTCTGTATCAAGGTCAGGGTTTATTTTTCTCAGGCGTGCTTCGACATCCGTGGCCTGTATCAAGGCCATCTTACTGCCGCGAGTACCGATTTTTACTTTTTGTGACATCGTTTAATCTTACTTACTTTTACAAACACTCATGACTATACCATCATATCGTTGATTGCAATCTTTACAGAAACGAGCTCTTGCCAAAACCTCCTATATCCATGCTATAAACCCATCTTATGAGTACTGTTATTTTAGGTATAGAGACAAGTTGTGATGAAACGGCCGCTGCTATTATAGACAGCGACAGGAATATACTTGCCCATCACGTCTATTCGCAGATGAAAACGCATCGTGCCCATGGCGGCGTTGTCCCTGAAATCGCAGCTCGCAAGCATGTTGAGAAAATAATGCCCGTCATAGAAACATGCCTTGATGAAGCAGGACTTAAACCCTCCCAGTTGACGGCCTTTGCCGCCACTTGTGGCCCGGGGCTTATTGGCGGTGTTATGGTTGGTATGATGGCCGCTAAGGGCATGGCTGCGGCTCTTGATAAACCCTTTATTGCCGTAAACCACCTTGAGGCGCATGTTTTAACACCGCGCCTGACTTCAAATCTGGAATTCCCCTATCTTGCACTTCTTGTATCTGGCGGGCACACCCAGTTTCTGGCTGTTGAATCAGCTACGACGATGCATCTGCTTGGCACTACACGCGATGATGCCTTAGGAGAGGCTTTTGATAAATCTGCTAAGATGATGGGATTACCCTATCCCGGCGGACCGGAAATCGAAAAACTGGCCCTAAAATCGAATGACCGTGAAAAAGAAAAGGCCTATAAACTGCCACGCCCTTTCTTAGGTGCTAAACATGCGGACTTTTCCTTTTCAGGCCTAAAAACCGCAATGCGCCAGAATATAGAAGCCTTCCCGGAAGGCCCCATTCCGGAGGCCGAGGCCGCAGCTCTTGCGTCTGCGTTCCAGCATTGTATCGTGGAAACCATTATTGACAGATGTCAGTACGCTCTGGAGCTTTATAAATCGCATATCGGGGAAAATTGCGCCAGACTTGCTGTCGTCGGTGGTGTGGCGGCCAATCAATATCTAGCACAACAACTGGCTGATTTTTCAAATACTCACAATTTGACACTCGATATCGCACCCCCCGCCCTATGCACAGATAATGGGGCAATGATTGCCTGGGCAGCGCATGAACGATATGCTTTGGGGCGGGTTGATACACTGGATTTTAAAGCCCTCCCGAGATGGCCTCTTGGCAAAGCACGGAAAAATGGGTAGTTTAGCAGCTCATAATTTAAAGGTAGTAATATGGATAACAATGAAAAAACGATTGCAGTAATTGGTGCAGGCGCCTGGGGAACGGCCCTTTCGCAGAATTTCGCCTCAGCGGAAAAAGACACAACTCTTTGGGCGCGCGAAAGTGAAGTAGTTACATCCTTGCAGGAAAAGAATGAAAACAGCCTGTTTTTACCGGGCTTTGAATTATCATCTGCGATAAAACCAACAAGCGATTTAAGCGAGGCTGTTAAAGCCGATATTCTTCTTATCGTTGTTCCAGCACAATATCTTCGCAGCACTTTGAAATCGATAAAGCCTCATATTGACAATGAAAAACCTATTGTCATCTGCTCAAAAGGGATTGAAGTCGAAACCGGCCTCTTATTGTCGCGTGTTTGTCAGGAAGAAATGCCTGAAAACCCCGTTGCGGTTTTGACAGGGCCTACCTTTGCCTCTGAAATTGTGCAAGGTCTGCCCAGTGCCATGACGCTTGCTTGTGAGACAAAAGAAATGGCCCGTCTTTTGCGGGAAAGCCTGAATACGAAAAAACTCCGTATCTATATTACAGATGACGTTTTAGGCACACAGCTTGGCGGTGCCGTTAAAAATGTGATCGCGATTGGGTGCGGTATTATTCACGGGCTTGGTTTTGGTGAAAGTGCGCGTGCCGCGCTTGTTACACGCGGCCTGGCAGAAATGGGAAGGCTCGCCTCCGCAATTGGTGCAAATAAAACCACATTGATGGGAATGTGCGGCGTTGGCGACTTAATGCTAACGTGCTCATCCATGCAGTCACGTAATTTCTCGCTCGGATACGCTTTGGGCTCCGGCGAGACCCTGAACGAAATTCTTGCAAAGCGAAATTCAGTTACAGAAGGTGTTCACACAGCCAAAGCACTTATAACACTGGCTAAAAACAATGCCGTTGAAATGCCCATCTCGGAAGGTGTTCATGATTGCCTATCAGGCGAAAAAACTGCCCGTGAAATCGTAGATAAAATCCTTGA
>NZNU01000024.1 GCA_002695035.1 Micavibrio sp.
AAACTGCCAAAATCCCATAGAGTTTTATACGGAAAAAACAGGAGAGAGCTGATCTTTAGAGCTTGTTAAGCCTTTTATGGGAGACTTATTCCCATGTTTTGGACAAAAAAACCTGCAAATAAACCTGAAAAACAGGAAATAGACCGCGAGGCATTGATTGCGCAGACGCAAAAGCATATGCGCCAGGTCCGCGAAGATATCGGTGAGGAAAAACTGGCCGAACTCGCCGCACATATTACGGGTAAAAAACCGCCCTCCACCCCCTCACCGCGTGAACAGGCCAAAAAAATCCTTCTTGAAATGGACTCCGACAAAATTGCTCACGGCATTCTTGATATGCTCCGTGAGGAACGACCTTAGTTTTCTACATCCCTTTTCAGCTTGCTAAAGTTTTATTTTTAATGCTTTATTGACCCATGCTCACAGTTTTAAAATCACTGGAGACTTTGTGGCTTTGGCGTGAACAGCAGGACGGCAAGGACATCGGCTTTGTGCCGACCATGGGCGCGCTCCATGAGGGGCATCTTTCTCTTATTGAGAAGGCAAAATCCGAAAATGATCAGGTGATTGTATCTATTTTTGTAAACCCGATCCAGTTTGCACCGAATGAAGATTATGACACCTATCCAAGGCCGCTTACCAAAGACCGGGAGAAGCTTGAAAAAATCGGTGTTGATGCCCTCTGGGCACCAAATGCGTTGGAAATGTATCCGGAAGGGTTTGAAACTTCTGTCTCGGTAGCAGGTATAACCCAGTTACTGGAGGGGGCCTACCGTCCACATCATTTTGACGGGGTCACCACAGTTGTAAATAAACTTTTTAACCAGATAAGACCAACACGCGCCTATTTCGGTGAAAAGGATTACCAGCAATTACAGGTTATTTCCAAAATGGTGCGTGATATGAATATTAACACAAAAGTCATTGGATGCCCCATTCACCGCGATAAAAGCGGCCTGGCATTATCTTCGCGCAATGCCTATCTCTCCCCCGAACAGTTGGATATAGCGCGACGCCTGAACAGCGTTTTAAAATCAGCACCCGATCTGATGCGTACTATGGACATCGCCGAAGCCGAAACGAAAATGAAAAATATCCTCGGGCAAGCCGGATTTGATAAAATTGACTATGTAGTCATCCGCAACGCCGAAACACTTAAGCCTGTTAAAAATAAGCGCGAGGAAGAAATGAGGGTTCTGGCCGCTGTCTGGCTGGATAAAACACGGCTGATTGACAACATGGGTATTTAAGGTAAAACTTGCCCTCTTATGAGTGCAATTTCCGTACAAAATCTATCAAAAAGTTTTCGCATTAAAAAGCAAACACCAGGTTTCTCAGGCACGCTGAAATCTTTCTTCAAGCCCGACTGGCAGGATGTTACCGCACTTGACAATATTTCTTTCTCAATTGAACGCGGTGAACGGGTTGCCTTTATCGGCCCCAACGGTGCAGGAAAGTCCACCACGATCAAAATCCTTTCCGGCATACTTAATCCCAGCCAAGGCGAGGTCAATGTGGCGGGGCTCACCCCCTGGGAGGAGCGACAAAGGCTCTCCTACGAAATTGGAACAGTTTTCGGCCAACGTTCACAGCTATGGTATCACCTGCCTGCACGTGACAGCTTCACCCTTCTGGCAAGTGCGTACGGTCTGGACAAGGACACATATGCATCACGCTTGTCGCAACTGACGGACGCTTTTGATATTGCAGATCTGCTGGATAAACCTGTACGTCAAATGTCCTTGGGACAGCGTATGCGGTGTGAGGTGGTGGCCAGTTTCCTCCATAAACCCGCAATCCTCTTTCTTGATGAGCCGACAGTAGGGCTGGATGTTTCGGCCAAATCAGTCATCCGCGATCTGGTCTACGAGACCTCTATTGAGGACGGTACAACCATTCTTCTTACTTCGCATGATACAGGCGATATGGAGCGCGTTTGTGACCGGGTTATTCTGATAGACGAGGGGCAAATCGTCATTGATGCGCCCGTCTCCAAGCTAAGGTCTTCTTATATCTCACGCAAAATCATTACCCTTCATATGAGTGTTTCCGATATATCTTTCGAAATGCAGGGCGTGGAAATCGCCGAAAAAGCCCCCCATAAAATGGTGCTGAATGTCGACACCTCACAGCAGAACGTATCTACCGTGATTGAGAAAGCCCTGTCGCTTGCCAGTATGCGCGATATTTCCATTGAAGACCCGCCGATGGAAGATGTTTTGCGCTCTATTTATAAAAATGGTCAGGGATAATCCGCAAAAGATGAAAAGTGACTATCTGAAAAAACTGTATGTTTTGTACGTTTTTGCGAAAACCAGCTTTGATGATCACATGGGACATCGTCTGCGCCTGTTTTTTCGTTTTGTCATGTGCGTCTTTTTCATGTTTGTCTTTATTGAATTTTGGAGGCTGATTGCACGTGAGAATTTTATCGACCTGCCCTTCCCGGTCGATGATGTGTGCTGGTATGCCTGCCTCACCCAAATGATGCTTTTTTTATCTCCCCGTCTTTTCATCTCTATCGATCAGGATGTGCGCAGCGGGGATATCTCCTATCTTCTCATCCGTCCCATATCCTATATCGCCATGCGCGTATCCGAAGGTATTGGCGCAATGAGCGCAAATGCGCTTCTTTATTATACAGCCGGTATTGCCTGTGTCGGATTTTATATAGGTGGCCTGCCCTCCACCGGATGGGTCGGTCTAGGTACAGCTCTGTTCTTTTTATATCTGGGTTCTATCCTGCATTTAATGTATCAGGCGATATCCGGTATTACTGCACTCTGGCTGCAACAGGCCGAGGCCTTTTACCGCATTTACCAGAAAATACTGATTGTGCTTGGCGGCCTTTACATGCCTATCCCGCTTTACCCCGACTGGCTTTACACTCTTTCAAAATTTACACCTGTATATGTCATGATGTACGGACCTGCACAATTTGTACTAGGATGGGATAATGGCGAGTCATCCGCAGAAATACTTGGTCTGCTTCTCTTCTGGTTTGCGGTAACGATATTCCTTCTTGGCTGGTTTTATCGCGCCTGCGTGAGCCGTCTGGAGGTCAATGGTGGCTAAGGGCACTCTGTCTTACTTATGGGTTCTCCTGAAACTGAACATGAAGGCCGCCCTGGCCCTGCGCGCCGCTTATGCAGTGCGCACAATTTTCAACATCGGGAATCATGCGATTTATCTTTTCCTATGGGTGGTTATTTTTAAAACCATCCCCTCTATTGGCGGTTGGCGCATGGAGCATATTTTGATTGCCTACGGGCTTGCCATTCTGACATGGGGTCTGCTCTCCTTTTTTGCAGCAGGGCTCCGCACCCTGCCCCGCCAGATTGACGAGGGCAGTTTGGATGTTTACCTCACTAACCCGAGGCCTTTACTAATGAATATAGCCCTCGGCAGCACGCAATATGCCGGGCCTGCGGAAATTATTTTCGGGCTTGTTGTTCTGACCATTGCCGGACATCTGACCTCCGTATCCATTCCATTGCTTATCTTTCTGGGTCTTTGTGCCTTTATCGTTTTTGCCTCTCTTGTGCTGGCCTATGGTTCACTGGGATTTTGGCTCAAAGATTATCACGCCTCCGCAGAGGAGATGTATTTCAACTTTTTTATTATGGCGACCCGACCAGAAGCAGTGTTCCATAATTGGATGGGCTGGGTCATTGTGACTATTATGCCAATTGCATTCATGACGCATATCCCGCTGCGCGCCCTGATAGATGATAACATTTATGCGCTTGGGCTTACCCTTTTTGGCACAACCCTTAGTGCAATTACAGCCTATGCAGTTTTCAGAACTGGACTAAAACGCTATGAATCTGGAAACAGATTTGGCGTCCATGGGTGATTTTTGTTAAAAGCCACCTACATAAATACTATAACTTTAAACCAAAGGACTTAAACCTCAATGGATCTGGAAGAGGCCACAGACCGCGTAAAAGACAAGATGCAATTTGCACCTCATATTCGCGCCCGCGTCAAATTCGATTTTGGTCAGGACGGTGTTATTTTCATCGATACGACACAAGATCCCCCTGAAGTCAGCCATGAAAACAAAGATTCCGATGTGACATTGTCCTGTGAGCTTGATTTATTTGAAAGATTTCTGACAGGAAAGCGTAATCCTAATATTGCTTTTATGATGGGACGCCTTCATGTAAAAGGATCAATGCCAATTGCGTTAAAGTTAAATTCTGTTCTTGAGGGATAAGACCTATGAACCTGATTTTCCGAATGATGAAAGTTTTCATTTCATCCTTTTTTAAAACCCGCCTGAAAGGCATTTTTGCAGTTTCAAAATTACATTTCCGTGTCTGGCCGAATGATTTGGACACTAATTTTCACATGAATAACGGGCGTTACCTGACCATTATGGATTTGGGGCGATTTGATCTTGTTTTGCGAAACGGCTTGATGAAATTCATGTTTGCGCATAAATCCGTCCCTGTCCTAGCTGCTGCAACGATAAGATACCGCCTGTCACTTGACCCGTTCCAGAAATACAGACTTGAAAGTCGCGTTGTTTGCTGGGACGAGAAATGGATTTATATGGAGCAGCGTTTTATTCTGGTCGGGGGCGACAAGCATGAGGCGGTTGCAGCCATTGCTCTTGTCAAAGGCGGTTTCCTAAACAAAAAAGAAAAAAAGATGGTTTCGGTAGCCGATGTCATCAATGAGGTTGGGCACGGCGAAAAAAGCCCGGAATTTCCGACACATGTTAAAGAATGGGCAGAAGCCGAAAATGCTTTGCGCGACGTTACCGCAGAAACAAGATAAAAAAAAGCCGCCTGAAAAAGGCGGCTTTAAAGCAACAGTAATTTAAATTCCTTAGAATTTGTAATTCAGACCCAGTGAAAGGATACCAACGTCACCGTCTGTATCAGCATTAACTATAGCGGCTCCCTCATTACGTGTTACGCTTATCTCTTCTTCTGCAACATCAATATAGGCTGCTGCAAAATCAAGTGAAAAATTCTCGTTCCATTTGTATGTTGTACCGGCGGTGAACCAGTTTCTGTCACCATCAGGTGTTCTGGTTGTACGGAATTCATCCGTTGTCGGCGTTTCATCAAACTGGTAACCGGCGCGGAATGTCCATTCAGGGCTGTATTCATACTCGGCACCAATCGCAAAGGCCCACGTGTTTTCATAACCTTGCTCAACCGAGGTTATAGTAGCACCGGCATCAGAAATCGCCGTGATATCTTCAAACTCAGACCATTTAAAATATGTCGCTTGCCCCATCAAGCGCCATTTATCGTTAAGGTTATGTGCTACACCTAATGTCCAGATATCGGGCAAGTCAAGATCCGCCGTTCCATTAACTGAAAAATTCGGTGCGGCAGGATTAAGACCACTCAACCCTGTGGCTGAAATCTCACCATCCAACTCATGATTTATCCCGTTACGATAGGAAAAACCTATATCTGTTCCTTGTATAGGAGTTGCCAATATGCCAAGATTGAAACCAACCGATACATCATCGCCTTCTAATTTGCTTTCCCCCTCAACTACACCGTCTGTAACAACAGCTTTTAATTCGGCGTCAGCATACTGTATATCAACACCCCCACCGATAGATAACCAAGGCAAAGCCTGATAAGCTAGAGTTGGCGCAACATTGATTGTCAGCAACTCAGTTTCAGTTGAGTCGTATCGCGCGAAATAATCATCGTCATATTCATTTGCAAGACCGAAAGGTGCAGATACACCCAAACCTGTCCAAAGCTTACCATTCATCCATGGATAAGCCACATAAGCATTTGGAACGGGGGTAGGATCATAAGGATTTCCACCGTCTCCGCCACCAACTGGCGCACCGAGCAAAGTAGATCCTGTATCATCAAGCTCGCCGTTAGGAATAAGCAGGTTAACCCCTAAGTTTGCCTGTGGGCCATCAAGGCGTGTCATACCGGCTGGGTTAAAGTAAATTGTTGAGGCATCATCAATACTGGTGGTGGATCCTGAAAAGGCCGCACCCAATGCTGATACAGATTGTTCCTTAATGTAAAAACCGGCAGCATCTGCTTCATCAGCAGAAAAGGCCAGCGTACCCGCTGCAACAATCGCGCATAGGGCTGTCGTGGTAAGAGCTTTTTTAAACATGAAAAGTGTCCCCTTGGAGTAAATTTATGAACTTATGGAGTGAAGCATACATAAATTAAGGGGCTTTGAAAATCGTCAATCATTGACGCAGCGCAACAATGATGGGATATTATTTAATCCACGCCACGCGAAGTACATTTGTGGAGCCGGGCGTTCCAAAAGGCACACCAGCTGTCAAAACAAGGCTCTGCCCCGGTTTTCCCATTTCTTTTTCAACTGCCAAGCCTATTGCACGCTCGACGGTTTCAGCAAAAGAATCCACATCTGTAACGTGAATTCCGCGCACACCATAGGATACACTCAAGCGTCTTGCGACAGGTAAATTCTGTGTCAGGCACATGATCGGGCGCGGCGGTCTTTGTCGCGCGGTTCTCAGTGCGGTTGAGCCTGATGTTGTATAATTCACGATACACGCTGCCCTGATATCGCGTGCAACCTGTTCGGCGGCAACGGTAATCGCATCAGACGGATCGTCCTCAGCATCGCTATGTGAGGCCTCCATCATTTTTCTGTACAAATCATCCTGCTCTACCTTATTCAGGATCTTGTTCATAATAGAGACGGATTCCAACGGATATTTTCCAGCAGCTGTTTCCGCCGACAACATCACAGCATCCGTTCCATCATAAACGGCATTGGCAACATCGGACGCCTCAGCACGCGTTGGGGACGGTGACTCAATCATCGACTCCAGCATTTGCGTTGCCACCACAATTGGTTTGCCTTTGGCACGCACTTTCTGGACAACATGTTTTTGAACAGCAGGCACATCTTCGGGTGGAATTTCAACACCAAGGTCACCACGCGCCAACATGACACCATCGGCAATGTCTAATAATTCAGCAAGACAATCCAGCGCAGAAGGCTTTTCCAGCTTTATCATGAGAGCGGCGCGCCCACCGATCAGTTTTTTCGCTTCTGCCGCGTCTTCCGCCTTTTGCACGAAAGACTGCGCAATCCAGTCAGCACCCAAGTTAAGAGCGGTGACAAGATCTTTTCTGTCTTTATCCGTCAGGGCAGAGATAGGAAGCTGGATACCGGGGAGGTTAAAACCTTTATTATTGGATAATGTCTGGCCCGCAATCACTTTTCCAACCAGATAATCCTTACCCTTCTCAACAATTTCTATACGTACCTTACCATCATCCAGCAGGATATTCTGACCCTTTTCCAGCGTTTCAATCACCTCAGGATGAGGCAGCTGCACACGTTTTTCATCTCCTTCGGTCGAGTCGAGGTCAAAGCGGATTTTCATGCCCTCTTTAAGGGAAATCTTGCCGCCTTTAAATTTACCAACGCGCAATTTGGGGCCCTGCATATCGGCAACAACACCAATGGGCCTGTCAAATTCCTTTTCCAATTCACGGATAATATCCATGCGCGCCTTGTGGTCGGCTGCACTGCCATGTGAGAAGTTCAAACGGAACAAATCAACGCCAGCCTCAAACAGCTTGCGGATCATATCCTTATCACTGGATGCAGGCCCAAGCGTAGCCAGTATTTTGGTATTTCGTGTACGGTTTATCATGACTTATATATGTATCACGACCTTATCCGCACTTCCACTGCTTATATAGACACAAACTTTGAAAATTAAAAAATTTACAGATGTCGGGTAAAAACATGCCGGGTAACCGCATCATCTTCCTCATAACCCCAGCCTTTTTCAAAACCTACGTAATTAAATCCGCGGCTGAGAAGGAAATACATACTGGGAGTATTGCTTCTGTTGACCGCAGCAAAAAGATTTTTCAAACCGCCTGACTGGCGGGTATCTTCGATAAATTGGTCATAAGCCTGCCCCATCAACCCCTTACGGCGGGAATCAGGCAATATATAATAGGATATTCGATCACGGTTTAGGTAATCCTTAGTATGGGTAATCTGTCCAATTATCTTTTCTTTTCCTGTTCCCTCATCAGCCATACATATATAGAAACGCCCGAGCGCACCATCTTTTTCAAAACCGGGATATTGCTCTTTAAAAAAGTCATATAATATATCGTTACAATACTCTGTATCCTTAAAATACTCACCGTATTCTTCTTCTAGGCCGCAATACTCGGCATAGGAATCGGACGCAACCACCATGAAAGCAGTGAAGTCCTCTTTGGGAATTTCATTTATTTTTTTAAAAACAAACATATGACTAATCTTTATGTTAAATTGATTTTATTGTCAATCTTCGCGCATTTTTAAGTTTGGCGGAACCCTCTGGCGCATCAGGCTATTTACCTTGTGTGGTTAGAGCTTGTCTGATACCTATAATGTCTTATTCAATTTAACCTGCGGTACTACTCTATGAGCCTCGATGTCGAAAAACTGGATTTCGATAAATGTGAAGATGAAAAAATTCACATACCCGAAGCCATCCAAAGCTTGGCTACTTGTTTGTCCTGGATCCAGAGACAGGGAAAATTGAAATTATCAGCGAAAATGTCAAAACACTTTTAAGTGACACGAAAAATATTATAGGCACTAATTTCTTTGATTTACTGGACAAAGACAACGAAGATTTCGATTTTTTCTACGGCACATATGAGCGCGCGAAAACACAGAAAACACGTCTTCCTATCAGGGTTAGATTTGAAAAAGGGCTTACTGACAAAGTTAACTCAAACGGCTTCTTTTCCGTTATTTTCGACAGCAATGGAAAAATAGTTGTTGAGCTTGAGCCTGCCGCCAAATTTCGGGAAACATATTCCGCACAACACTACATAAAATTATACGCGATGAGCGTTGCGCCTAAGTTCAAGACCTATGAAAGTCTGGACAGCATGGCACAGGAAATCGTCAACACCATCAAATATATTACCGATATGGAGCGTGTCGTTCTGTATAAATTTAATGAGGACAGATCCGGACAGGTTATTGCAGAGGCCAAGGTGGACAACATTGAATCTTATCTTGGATTATATTACCCCGCCTCTGATATACCCCCTCAGGCAAGAGATCTATATAAAAAAAACTGGGTGCGTTTGATGCCTAATGTTGATCTGGAACCCTCAAAACTCATACCCACAATTGACGATAGCAAGCGCGAACCACTGGACATGACGCATTCCCTGCTGCGCAGTCTGTCGCCCATCCACCGCCAATACGTTAAAAATCAGGGGTTAAAGGCTTCTTTTTCAATGTCGCTTGTGACCCATGACGAATTATGGGGCATGATTTCCTGCCACAGCCGCCAACCTGTCTATATCCCGCAAAATGTCAGGCTTCAATGTGAAAACCTTAGCCAACTTTTCAGCTGGCATCTCTATGCAAAAGAAGAAGAGCTTTATATAGAGAAAAAAAGGCGCGCTGATAGCGCCATTGATACAATGCTGGACAAAACCTCCCCGGACTATCCGATTATTGATGTTTTCAGAGGTAATAAAGAAGCCGTTCTTGAAATCATGGCCGCAGATGGATTTGCGTTCTTTTCAGAAGGAGAGACATTTTCCATCGGGCAAACGCCGGAATTGCCTGTAGTTAAAAAGCTTTATAACATGGCAGAAAAAACAAAAGGCCAGCCTTTTGTCTCAAATAAAGTCACCGACTTTTTGGACGAAGAAGATAAAGATGACTTAAACGACATCAGAGGTGTTCTACTCATTCCGCTGACGGAAAAACGTAATTTTTTTACAGCCTGGTTCAGAAAAGAAACAAAGCAAATTCAAAAATGGGCAGGACTGCCTGAAGAAAAAAGCGCAAACGCTTCAAAAAAAGAGCGCCTTACTCCGAGATCATCATTTCAGGTACATATCAAGGAAATCCACGAGGAAAGTAAGCAGTGGGACCAAAATGATATAGATATGGCGAGCCGCTTTAACCGGGTTTTTCTGGCGCATGCGTTGGAAACCCATGAAAAAATGCGGAAAAATCTATCTAATTTGCAGGAACAAGACCGCTATAAAAATGAATTTCTGGCAACACTTGCACACGAGCTCAGGAATCCTCTGGCGCCTATAGGTGCCGGAATTTCACTTTTGGAAAAGAAACAGGATCCTGACACACAATCCAAAGTCATTAATACCATGAAACGTCAGGTCGGGCATATGACAAAAATGATCAATGACCTGCTGGATGTTTCACGTATTACCCGTGGAAAGATTAAGCTTGAGAAAGAAAATCTCGCCATTCAGAAAGTTATCAAAAACGCTGTGGAGACATGCACGACAATTATAGAAGAGAATAAACACAATTTATCTCTTAACCTTCCGGAAGACTTTTTATGGATAAACGGAGATGCTACGCGCCTGTCGCAAATATTTTCAAACATTCTGAATAATGCTTCTAAGTATACTGATCCTGGCGGTAAAATTGAGATATTAGTTACGAAAGATAAAGAATGGGTTTCCGTAAAAATAAAAGACAATGGCTTGGGTATACCCGAAAACAAACTAAATCAAATATTTGATATGTTTACTCAGGTTGATGCACACTCCACCCACACAAAAGGTGGCTTGGGCATAGGGCTGACACTTGTGCAGAGACTGGTGCTTTTACATGGCGGGAAAATTAAAGTCCGCAGCGATGGTCAAGGTGAAGGAACAGAGTTTGAGGTTCTCCTGCCTCTTGTACAAAAAGACATCAAAACCGCTGATAGCAAAACAAAGGAAATAGAAGAAAACATGGGGAACCAACAGAAAATACTGGTTGTTGACGACAACCCCGATATTTTGACGATGTACCGCATCCTTCTGGAAACAGAAGGTTACGAAGTCGAAACCTCAGCTGACGGCAAAGAAACGATTGAGAAATTTAAAATATTTAAACCTGACGTCGCACTCCTTGATATCGGCCTGCCCGATATTGACGGTTATGAACTTTGCGAGACATTATCTAAAACCCCGGAAGGCAAAAACACTATTTTCCTATCCCAATCCGGTTGGGGCAGCGACACGCACATAGATAAAGCCCACAAAGCAGGTTTCAGAGAGCATTTCACAAAACCCTTGGACACTGACATTCTTTTGGCTGCTTTAGGGAAACACCTGAAAACTTAGAACGAAAAAACGGCTAAAGCCGGCGTGACATATAATAAGAAAACTCATCGCCAGCGGATGTGTCACGCGTAATGTCTGTGCCCCATCCCAAGTAATTAAACCCGCGGCCAAGCAAAAAGCGGAAGCTGGCTTTATTATCAACATTTACAGTGGCAAATAACTCGGAAAGGTCGGGCTTGTTCTTCTGTAACTTTTTAACAAAAGACTCATAAGCCTGTCCCATCAAACCCTGCCCGCGAAATTCCGGCAAAAGAAAATACGTTATCCTGTCATTTCCTTTTATATCTTTAAAGGAGGCCAACTCTCCGATGATAGTTTCAGAATTTCCTTCGACCAACTTAATATAATGTCTGTCATCCCAGTTTTCACGGCTGTCCTTGCCGGGCTGTATGCGGCTGTCATATAAATCTGTCATAAGAAAATCGCGGTCATGATAAATCACAGCATATTCAGGGTGCTTGCCCCGGAAATTGTAGGCACAATATTCTTCTGGCGCATGTGATACGTAATCGGCGAATATTTCGCGCCCCAAATCTTTAACTTTAGGAAATAAAAATCGCTGCATCTGAATTTAATAACAGAGGTCTTATGTCATTACAAGAGTCGTGGACACGATGTGGAGAAATCAAAAAAAAGCTGTTTTTGGAATAAAGAATCGGCTTTGATTGGATTTGTCGGGAGACACAAAACCTCATACTCTTTTTAAGATTTTTTTGGGGATGAATAAAAAATCCGTTTGTCGTGACCTACGATATATAGTAGTATTATAAACGTCATAACGCTACGGATTGTGTTTCTCACATATATCTGTCACCAAGACACCAGATTTAGTTTTTAATAAAGACCACTTTGTAACAAAGGGAGTTTCAGGTCATGTACGATGTCGCTCATATAGAACGCGGAAACAGAGTTAAAATTGATCGCTCACGCGATGAAAACCTCACAAAATTCGGAGTTGCGACACTTTATGACCGCTATCTTCTCCCTGAAGAGCACCCGCAGGACCTGTTTGCCCGCGTGGCCATGTATTACGGTGATGATTCGGCTCATTCCCAGCGCATCTATGATTATATGTCCAAGCTTTGGTTCATGCCGTCCACACCGGTGCTTTCAAATGGTGGAACAAGCCGCGGCCTGCCAATCTCCTGCTTCCTGAACGAAACAAATGATTCGCTGGAAGAAATCGTTTCTCTTTGGAATGAAAATGTATGGCTGGCCTCACTGGGTGGTGGAATTGGCTCTTACTGGGGTAATGTCCGCTCTATCGGTGAAAAAGTCGGTCGCAATGGTAAAACCTCCGGGATCGTGCCTTTTATCCGTGTTATGGACTCGCTGACACTAGCTATTTCACAAGGCTCGTTGCGCCGTGGATCTGCTGCGATTTATCTGCCGATCTGGCACCCTGAAATTGAAGAATTTATTGAGATTCGCCGCCCCACAGGTGGTGATCCAAACCGTAAAGCATTGAACTTGCACCACGGTGTACTTGTTACCAATTCCTTTATGCAGGCCGTTGAAAAGAATGAGCAATGGGCCCTGAAATCACCAAAAGACAATGCCGTGATTGACAAGGTGAATGCGCGCGATCTTTGGATTCGCCTGCTGACTGCCCGTATTGAAACAGGCGAGCCTTATATTGTCTTTATCGACCACGTTAACGACCAGATTCCGGATCATCATAAAATGGCCGGGCTGAACGTTAAGATGTCTAACCTATGTTCTGAGATCACACTTCCGACAGGTAAAGACCATCTGGGTAATGACAGAACAGCCGTTTGCTGTCTGTCTTCACTGAATTTGGAAAAATTTGATGAGTGGCAAGACCATCCGACATTTATCGAAGATGTCATGCGCTTCCTTGATAATGTTTTGTCAGACTTTATTGCAAAGGCTCCTGATTCAATGAAGCGCGCGAAATATGCCGCGATGCGCGAACGCTCTGTTGGCCTTGGTGTCATGGGCTTCCACTCTTTCTTGCAGTCAAAAATGATCCCTATGGAATCAGTTATGGCCAAGGTCTGGAACCGTCGTATGTTCCAACATATTAAACGTCAGGCCGATGATGCCTCACAAACGCTCGCACATGAGCGCGGAGCATGCCCTGATGCGGCCGATTACGGTATTATGGAGCGTTTCTCCAATAAGATGGCGATCGCGCCGACTGCTTCTATTTCCATTATCTGTGGTGGCGCATCCCCAGGGATTGAGCCGATTGCGGCAAACGCCTATACGCATAAAACACTATCTGGGTCTTTCCCGGTGCGTAACAAGTTTTTGGAAGCGTTATTGGAAGAAAAAGGCATTAACAATGAGGATGTCTGGTCCGGTATCTTTACCAATGAAGGCTCTGTCCAGCATCTGGATGAGTTGACTCAGGATGAAAAGGATGTCTTTAAGACCGCCTTTGAGATGGATCAACGCTGGTTGATTGAACATGCCGGCGACAGAACACCTTTTGTCTGTCAGGCACAATCATTGAACGTCTTCTTGCCAGCCAATGTGCACAAGAAAGACCTTCACCAAATCCACTTTGACGCATGGAAGAAGGGTGTGAAGTCACTTTATTATTGCCGCTCCAAATCTATCCAGCGCGCCGAATCTCATGCTTCATGGCAACGGACAAAAGGTACAGAGCCTATGCAGGGTGAATTGGCCGAGGAAAACAAGTACGAGGAATGCCTCGCCTGTCAGTAAGGTTGGCAGATAAAGACAAAGAAAACGCCGGAAGGAAATCCCTCTCCGGCGTTTTTTTTATTCTTTAAATCGTCATTTCGACCGCCCGTTAGGGAGTGGAGAAATCTTTAAATGAGATCCCTCGACGACGCTCGGGATGACGGTTACAGGAGAGAAATATCATGTCCTGTCTATAGGGTATTAGACAGGAGTAGCGGCTTGAAAAGTTATACCACGGTTTCTTCCCATCAACACAGGCTTGTGAGCGTCCTCCAAGTCAGTTACCTTGAAAGAGTCCAATTCTTCCATGACCTCTTCCAAATCTGCGACGTGGTCGATGATAAATCTGACAGCTTCACGCTTGCCGTCTTTTGATTTCTTATAATCTTGCAAAACCATCTTTAGGCTGACGTCATCGCAACTTTGAGCCTCGAGGATAGAAAACACATATATTAAGTCCGCGTCATTGTCCGCAGCCGGATATATTTTCCATCCTTTTTGATTAAGCCTGTCCCGGATAAGAGAATTGAAGCACCACACAGTTGTATCTTCTTCTATATCCCACATTTTATTCGGGTCGGAAGAGGGATGTTCAGAAATAAACGTGTTGATTTCCGAAAGGGGGTAAAAGCGTTTTTTCAGCTTTTCCTGTAAAGGGCCCATCCCCTCAAAACATTTCAACAGCCGCTTTTCTTCTTCGGAAAGAGGAGTAACAAAAATTTTAAAAAATTGTGAAGCAAGACCCATACGAAAACCTCTTTTTAATATTATGTCATTATTGCCTATTTTTAAAAGGGTAAACCTTTGGTGTCAATACACCAGATTTCTCGATTTTTAAATCGTCATTTCGACCGACCGTTAGGGAGTGGAGAAACCTTTAAATGAGATCCCTCGATTACGTTCGGGATGACGGGCATGGGAAAAACGTCGGCACAATTATCAAAACACATCGACCGCGCGGGTCAGACTTTCCTGAATATCTGTACCCGGGCGGGTTACCGTAACTGTGCCTTTCCATGTGCCTTTTTTAAACCCTGAACTCGGGGCTTTCTTACCAATTGTATAGAACTGCCGGGCGCGGGTTTTGTCTTGTGTCAATACATCACTGACGAACACTTTATTATCAGGGTCAGTGATTTCTATGGCAATTTTATCCCCTTCGCGCGCTCCGAAATACGCTATCCAGAACAAAAGAGCCTCAGAATCAATGCGCGGCAGCTCGCCACGCGTTCCGGCTGATATCAGCTCAAAATCCGGGATTTCCGTGGCAAAGCCGCCATCATAAAGCGCAATTGGTTCGTATGTGATCTTCGGATCCTCCCAAAGGGCGCCTGACACATTGCCTTCACATGCCCCTTCCGTATCAGCTCCTGTAAAAGGATCAATAATTTTCCCTTTA